>NZ_JBIXJT010000008.1:91125-186323 GCF_052871455.1 Pseudomonas sp. LARHCG127 | reverse complement strand
CCGGGCCCGTGGGGGGGGGGCCCCCCCCCCCCCCCCCCGCGCGCCCCCACCCCCCCCCCCCCCCCCCCCCCCCCCCCCCCCCCCCCCCCCCCCGCTCCCACACTGGATTGTATTCAGCTCTGGTTCACGCCGCCTGCTGAAACTGCTGTCGATACTGGTTCGGCGACAGGTCGGTATGTTGCCGGAACAGTCGTGCGAAAAAGCTCGCGTCGTCGTAGCCGACTTCGTAGCTGATGGTCTTGATGCTCTTGCGGCTGCCGGAGAGCAGGCCCTTGGCGGTTTCGATCCGCAGCCGTTGCAGATAGTGCAGCGGTTTGTCGCCCGTGGCGGTCTGGAAGCGGCGCATGAAATTGCGGATGCTCATGCCATGTTCCCGGGCAACGTCCTCGAAGCGGAATTTATCGGCGAAGTGCTCTTCGAGCCATTGCTGGATCTGCAGGATGATCACGTCCTGGTGCAGTTTCTGCCCGCCGAAGCCGATCCGTCCTGGCGAATAGCTGCGTTGCACTTCATACAGGATGTCCCGCGCCACGGCCTGGGCCACGTTGGCGCCGCAGAAGCGTTCGATGAGGTAGATGTAGAGGTCGCAGGCTGAGGTCGTACCGCCAGCGCAGAACAGGTTGTCGGCGTCGGTCAGGTGTTTGTCCTGGTTCAGGTGCACCTGGGGGAAGCGCTCCTTGAAGGCATTGAAGAAGCGCCAGTAAGTGGTGGCTTCCTTGCCGTCGAGTAGCCCGGCCTCGGCCAGCCAGAACACCCCGGTGGCTTCGCCGCAGAGGACTGCGCCGCGAGCGTGTTGTTCGCGCAGCCAGGGCAAGACCTGGGGATAACGTTGGCAGAGGCCGGCGAAATCATCCCAGAAGGCTGGCAGGATGATGACGTCGGTATTTTCCAGGCCACCGTCCACCGGCATGATCACATCGCTGAAACTGTTCACCGGTTTGCCATCGGGGCTGACCAGCCGGGTTTCAAACGCCGGCGTCAGGCCGTGGCCCAGTTGTTTGCCATAGCGCAGGCTGGCCAGGTGGAAAAAATCCTTGGCTTGCATGAGGGTGGAGGCGAAGACCCGGTCGACTGCCAGGATGCTGACGCGCCGCAAGGGCGTGGAGGCGTGCATAGACATAATTCATCTTTATTTTTATAGGGGAAAGTGGTCAACAGACGGCTGGATCGTCTTATTTTTTGTCGGATGTGTCCAGTGTCCTGTCGTACGTCGCAGGCTTAGGCTCTGTCGGATAACCACGCCCAACAATAACCAAAGGTGCGCCATGATCCCAAGAACCCTGTTCAGTCCCGAGCACGAATTGTTTCGCGACAGCGTACGAACCTTCCTCGAAAAAGAAGCCGTGCCGTACCACAGTCAGTGGGAAAAACAGGGGCATGTCGATCGTCAACTCTGGAACAAAGCGGGGGAGGCGGGCATGTTGTGCTCGCACCTGCCAGAGGCCTATGGCGGGCTTGACGCGGATTTCCTCTACAGCACCGTGGTGATCGAGGAGATCGGCCGCCTGGGGCTGACGGGGATCGGCTTCTCGCTGCATTCCGACATCGTCGCGCCGTACATCCTGCATTACGGCAGCGAAGCGCTGAAACACAAGTACCTGCCGAAACTGGTGTCTGGCGAAATGGTCACGGCCATTGCCATGACCGAGCCGGGCGCCGGCTCCGACCTGCAAGGGGTGAAGACCACGGCGGTGCTCGACGGTGATGAATACGTCATCAACGGCTCGAAGACATTCATCACCAATGGCTTCCTGGCGGACCTGGTGATTGTGGTCGCCAAGACCGACCCCAAGGCCGGCGCCAAGGGCACCAGCCTGTTCCTGGTGGAGGCGGGCACCCCGGGCTTTGAAAAGGGCAAGCGCCTGGAGAAAGTCGGCATGAAGGCCCAGGACACGTCGGAACTGTTCTTCCAGGATGTCCGCGTGCCGAAGGAAAACCTGCTGGGGCAGGCCGGAATGGGCTTTGCCTACCTGATGCAAGAGCTGCCCCAGGAACGCCTGACCGTCGCCATCGGTGGCCTGGCTTCGGCCGAAGCGGCGCTGCAATGGACCCTGGACTACACCCGTGATCGCAAGGCGTTCGGCAAATCCATCGCCGACTTCCAGAACACCCGTTTCAAGCTCGCGGAAATGGCCACCGA
Organism: Pseudomonas sp. LARHCG127; assembly: GCF_052871455.1. Lineage (NCBI taxonomy): Bacteria > Pseudomonadati > Pseudomonadota > Gammaproteobacteria > Pseudomonadales > Pseudomonadaceae > Pseudomonas > Pseudomonas sp. LARHCG127. The sequence continues at coordinate 184,183 of NZ_JBIXJT010000008.1, read as the reverse complement.
AATCCAGATTGGCCGGGTCTTCGTCGACCGCTGCCTGGAGTTGCACCTGCAAGGCAAGCTGGACGTGCCGACGGCGGCGATGGCCAAGTACTGGGGCACCGACCTGCAATGCAAGGTGCTCGACGAGTGCGTGCAGTTGCATGGCGGCTACGGCTTCATGTGGGAATACCCAATTGCCCGGGCGTGGGCGGATGCGCGGGTGCAGCGGATCTATGCCGGGACCAATGAAATCATGAAGGAGATCATTGCGCGGTCGCTTTGATAAGGGGGTGGGTTTGAGTCGGCTATCGCGAGCTTGCTCGCGATGAGGCCTATGGATCAGGGCGCCGGGTTCGGCTGATCCTTGTGAATCGCCTCGATCCCCGCCAGCACTTCATCCGACAGCTTCAGATCGAAGCTGGCGATGTTGCTGTCCAGTTGCTCCAGCGTGGTGGCGCCGATGATGTTGCTGGTCACGAACGGCTGCTGGGTGACGAACGCCAGGGCCATCTGCGCCGGGTCCAGGCCGTGCTCACGGGCCAGGGCGACATAACGGCTGCAGGCGGCCTCCGACTGCGGGTTGAAGTAACGCATGAAGCGGCTGTAAAGGGTCAGGCGGCCCTTGGCGGGCCGTGCGCCGTTTTCGTATTTGCCCGACAGGAAGCCGAACGCCAGTGGCGAATAAGCCAGCAGTCCACATTGTTCGCGAATGGCGATTTCCGACAGGCCGATCTCGAAGCTGCGGTTGAGCAGGTTGTACGGGTTCTGGATCGACACCGCCCGCGGCCAGCCACGGGCCTCGGCCAGGGCGAGGAATTTCATGGTGCCCCAGGGCGTTTCGTTGGACAGGCCGATGTGGCGGATCTTGCCGGCGCGGACCTGCTCGTCCAGGGCTTCGAGGGTTTCCTCCAGCGGGGTGAACGTTTCGTCGGCCTTGTGCTGGTAGCCCAGTTGACCAAAGAAGTTGGTGCTGCGCTCGGGCCAATGCAGCTGGTAGAGATCGATCCAGTCGGTCTGCAGGCGCTTGAGGCTGGCGTCCACCGCTTCGACGATGTGGCGGCGGTTGTGCTTGAGGTTCTTGTCGCGGATGTAGTCGATGGTGTTGCCGGGGCCGGCGATCTTGCTCGCCAGGATCCAGTCGGCACGGTCGCCACGGCTCTTGAAGTAATTGCCGATGTAGCGCTCGGTGGTGGCGTAGGTATCGGCCTTGGGGGGGACCGGGTACATCTCGGCGGTGTCGATGAAATTGATGCCGGCACCCTTGGCGCGTTCGATCTGGGCGAAGGCCTCTGCCTCGCTGTTCTGCTCACCCCAGGTCATGGTGCCGAGGCACAGGGCGCTGACATTCAGATCGGTACGGCCTAGCTGGCGATAGTCCATCGGGAACTCCTCGGGCAAAACAATCATAAAAGCAGGTTGAAATATTTTTCGCAATCTGCATAATTGCGCACCTCTTTCTGCAGTGGAAGTGATGCGCCGCCGCCGAAGAATCTTGCCGTTGAACGGACGCGCCGACCCGAGCCCCCGAAAGCGTCTGTATCCGGCTGCCTTTGACTTGTCAAAGTACGCACTATTCAGTAAGATCCGCCGTCTAATTTACAGGGCGGCCCCTGAGGCTATAAAGAATGAAAACTTTTACTGCTAAACCGGAAACAGTAAAGCGCGACTGGTTTGTCGTCGACGCTGCTGGTCAGACCCTGGGTCGTCTGGCCACCGAAATCGCGAGCCGTCTGCGTGGCAAGCACAAGCCTGAGTACACCCCTCACGTTGACACCGGTGACTACATCGTCGTGATCAACGCTGAGCAAGTACGTGTTACTGGCGCTAAAACCACTGACAAAATGTACTACTCCCACTCCGGTTTTCCTGGCGGCATCAAGTCGATCAACTTCGAAAAGCTGATCGCCAAAGCCCCTGAGCGCGTGATCGAGACCGCGGTTAAAGGCATGCTGCCTAAGAACCCACTGGGTCGCGACATGTATCGTAAGCTGAAGGTTTATGCGGGCGCTGCTCACCCTCATACTGCTCAGCAGCCCCAAGAACTGAAGTTTTAACGGAATAGTTCATTATGTCGGCGACTCAAAATTACGGCACTGGCCGTCGCAAGACTGCAACCGCACGCGTTTTCCTGCGTCCGGGCACTGGTAACATCTCCATCAACAACCGCTCCCTGGATAACTTCTTCGGCCGCGAAACTGCCCGCATGGTAGTTCGTCAGCCGCTGGAACTGACCGAGACCGTCGAAAAATTCGACATCTACGTCACTGTTATCGGTGGTGGTGTAAGTGGTCAAGCTGGCGCAATCCGCCACGGCATCACTCGCGCCCTGATGGATTACGACGAGACTCTGCGTGGTGCTCTGCGCAAAGCCGGCTTCGTAACTCGCGATGCTCGCGAAGTTGAACGTAAGAAAGTCGGTCTGCGTAAAGCGCGTAAGCGTCCGCAGTACTCGAAGCGTTAATTTCGCTTCCGCTTTCAAAAGGCGCCCAGTTCCTCACGGAGCTGGGCGTTTTTTTATGGGCAAAAGAATTGCTCTGTGACAACTTGCCACATTCGTAGAGCCCCTATACTACAAGGCTTGGCGGTTTGGCCGCTTGGTAATTACCTTGTCAGAATTGGGGCTTTTCATTACCATTCGGCAAAATTTTTATAAGTTCAGATTTTTACTTAGTAGACGCCTGATCTAACAGGCCACAAAGCTGATGGGAGAGGACTGAATGAGCAATGACGGCGTGAATGCAGGCCGGCGTCGCTTCCTGGTAGCAGCCACATCCGTGGTGGGTGCTGCAGGAGCGGTGGGGGCTGCGGTCCCGTTCGTGGGGTCATGGTTTCCCAGCGCCAAGGCGAAAGCCGCAGGTGCACCGGTGAAAGTGAATGTCAGCAAGATCGAGCCAGGCCAGCAGATGATTGCTGAGTGGCGCGGCCAGCCGGTGTTCATCGTCCGCCGTACAGAGGAAATCCTGGGGAATCTGAAAAAGATCGAGGGTCAGTTGTCCGACCCGTCCTCCAAGAACTCGGTCCAACCGGAATACGTCAACCCTGAAACGCGTTCGATCAAGCCAGAGGTTCTGCTGCTGATCGGTATCTGCACGCACCTGGGTTGCTCGCCAACGTTCCGTCCTGAAGTGGCCCCTGCCGATCTGGGCAAGGACTGGGTCGGTGGCTATTTCTGCCCTTGCCACGGCTCCCACTACGACCTGGCCGGTCGCGTCTACAAATCGCAGCCTGCACCTCTGAACCTGCCAGTTCCCCCGCATTCCTATGAGACCGATGACATCATTGTCGTTGGCGTCGATACGGAGAAAGCGTGATGAGCAAACTTATGGATTGGGTTGATGCGCGCTTTCCCGCGACCAAGATGTGGGAAGACCATCTCAGCAAGTATTACGCTCCGAAGAACTTCAACTTCTTCTACTTCTTTGGCTCCCTGGCGCTGCTCGTTCTGGTCAACCAGATCGTCACCGGTGTCTGGCTGACCATGAGCTACACGCCGTCGGCGGAAGAGGCGTTCGCCTCCGTCGAATACATCATGCGCGACGTCGAGTACGGCTCGATCCTGCGCCTGCTGCACTCCACTGGCGCTTCGGCGTTCTTCATCGTGGTCTACCTGCACATGTTCCGTGGCTTGCTCTACGGTTCGTACCAGAAGCCCCGTGAGCTGGTGTGGGTCTTCGGCATGCTGATCTACCTGGCACTGATGGCCGAGGCCTTCATGGGTTACCTGCTGCCGTGGGGCCAGATGTCCTACTGGGGTGCCCAGGTGATCATCTCGCTGTTCGGTGCGATCCCGGTCATCGGCGACGACCTGACCCAATGGATCCGTGGTGACTACCTGATCTCGGGCATCACCTTGAACCGCTTTTTCGCCTTGCATGTCGTGGCCCTGCCGATCGTGATCCTCGGCCTGGTGGTGCTGCACATCCTCGCGCTGCACGAAGTCGGTTCGAACAACCCCGACGGCGTGGATATCAAGAAGCACAAGGACGAGAACGGCGTACCGCTGGATGGCATCGCCTTCCACCCGTACTACACCGTGAAAGACATCGTCGGCGTGGTGGTCTTCCTGTTCATCTTCTGCTCCATCGTGTTCTTCTTCCCGGAAATGGGCGGTTACTTCCTCGAGAAGCCGAACTTCGAGCAGGCGAACGCGTTCAAGACCCCTGAGCACATTGCCCCGGTCTGGTACTTCACGCCGTTCTACGCGATCCTGCGGGCGATCCCGGACAAGCTGCTGGGTGTTATCGCCATGGGCGCGGCCATCGCCGTGCTGTTCGTCCTGCCGTGGCTGGACCGCAGCCCCGTCAAGTCGATGCGCTACAAAGGCTGGCTGAGCAAGATATGGCTCGTGGTGTTCTGCGTCTCGTTCGTGATCCTGGGCGTGCTGGGCGTATTGGCACCGACACCGGGCCGGACGCTGCTGTCGCAGGTCTGCACCTTCCTGTATTTCGCCTACTTCATTTTGATGCCGTTCTACACCAGGCTCGAGAAGACCAAACCGGTTCCGGAAAGGGTGACTGGCTGATGAAAAAGCTATTTGCTGTACTGATTCTTGCTGCTATGCCTGTACTGTCCTTCGCGGCTGAACACGGTGGTCCGGAGCTCGAAAAAGTCGACATCGACGTTTCCGACAAAGCGGCCATGCAGGACGGCGCCCGTACGTTCGCCAACTACTGCATGGGTTGCCACAGTGCCAAGTTCCAGCGCTACGAGCGTGTTGCCGATGACCTGGGCATCCCTCATGAGCTGATGCTCGAGAAGCTGGTGTTCACCGGTGCCAAGCTGGGTGACCACATGAACATCGGCATGCAGCCGGCGGACGCCAAGACCTGGTTCGGCGCCGCGCCGCCGGACCTGACGCTGGTTGCCCGTGTGCGTGGCACCGACTGGCTTTACGGCTACCTGCGCTCGTTCTACGAAGATCCTTCGCGTCCATGGGGCGTGAACAACAAGGTCTTCCCGAACGTCGGCATGCCTAACGTTCTGGTCGGCCTCCAGGGTCGCCAGGTGGTAGGCTGCAAACAGGTCCAGATCGTTGAAGACGGTAAAAAGCAATTCGATCCGCTGACCGGCTCCGCGTTGACTCACGAAGCTTGCGACCAGCTGACCGTATTGCCGAACACCGGCAGCCTGACCCCGGAGCAGTTTGACGAGAAGGTCAAGAACCTGGTGACCTTCCTGGCCTACTCGGCCAACCCGGTGAAGCTGGAACATCAGCGCATTGGTACCTATGTATTGCTGTACCTGGCGTTCTTCTTCGTATTCGCTTACCTGCTCAAGCGTGAATACTGGAAAGACGTGCATTGATAAAGCTGTAAGCCATTGCTGTTAATCGTGCGCGCCCAAGGGCGTCTCTGAAAATGTAACGAGCCTGGCCAGCCAGGTGTTACGGGAGGCGCCCTCTGGGCGCGCTCGCTTTTCCGTTTTTCGATAATTTCAACAAGCGAGGAGGATCGCCATGGGCGTGACCAATCGGTTGGCCTGTTACTCCGACCCCGCCGACCACTATTCCCACCGGGTACGCATCGTACTGGCAGAGAAGGGTGTCAGCGCCGAGATCATTTACGTCGAAGCGGGCCGTCAGCCGCCGAAGCTGATCGAGGTGAACCCTTACGGCAGCCTGCCCACACTGGTCGATCGTGACCTGGCGTTGTGGGAGTCGACTGTGGTGATGGAATATCTGGATGAGCGTTATCCGCATCCACCTTTACTGCCGGTTTATCCTGTCGCGCGTGCCAACAGCCGTTTGCTGATCCATCGCATCCAGCGTGACTGGTGCGGGTTGGTGGACTTGATCCTGGATTCCCGGACCAAGGAGCCGGCGCGGGTCGTGGCACGCAAGGAATTGCGTGAAAGCCTGACAGGCGTATCGCCGCTGTTCGTCGACAAGCCGTTTTTCCTCAGTGAGGAACAAAGTCTGGTGGATTGCTGCCTATTGCCCATACTCTGGCGTTTGCCGATTCTGGGTATCGAACTGCCGCGGCCTGCCAAGCCGCTGCTTGATTATATGGAGCGCCAATTTGCGCGTGAGGCATTCCAGGCGAGTCTGTCTGGTGTCGAACGCGACATGCGCTAAGGCTTAGGGAGCCGCTATGAACTCCAGTCGACCTTATCTGGTCCGCGCGCTCTACGAGTGGATTGTGGACAACGATTGCACCCCGCACATGCTGGTCAACGCCGAGTTTCCGTCGGTGCAGGTGCCGCAGGGTTTTGCCAATGACGGGCAGATTGTCCTGAACGTGTCGCCAGCCGCCGTGCGTCACTTGCACATGGATAACGATGCTGTCAGTTTCGAAGGGCGCTTCGGTGGTGTGCCGCATACCCTGTACGTGCCTGTTGCTGCGATCCTGGGCATTTATGCCCGGGAGAATGGCCAGGGCATGGTGTTCGAGCTGGAAGCGCCGCTGGACGGTGAGGAAGAGTTCGAGCCGGATGATGATTTGCCGCCACCGGATGACGAGCCGCCGCGTCCTAGCGGGCGGCCGAGTTTGAAAGTGGTGAAGTAGGTTGCCGATAAGTGCCAGTCACTGGTTGGGCGAAAGCCTGCAACTTGGTTAAGAAAATGCCTGTGTCGTGAGATGCGGGCATTTTTTTGTGTCGTGGTTTTGTGTGCATATTCGTTTCTGCGGTAACGCGTGCTTATGGTTCCGCTCTTGCAACCATCCCTTTCAAGGTCCTGTGGGAGCGGGCTTGCTCGCGAAGAGGCCGGCAAGCCCAGCATCCATTTGACTGAACCACCGCCATCGCGAGCAAGCTCGCTCCCACATTCAATCTCCAGTGGGCACAAAATTCATATCCAACACAGAACCCCTGTGGGAGCGAGCTTGCTCGCGAAGAGGCCGGCAAGCCCAACATCCATTTGACTGAACCACCGCCATCGCGAGCAGGCTCGCTCCCACATTCAATCTCCAGTGGACACAAAATTCATATCCAATACAGAACCCCTGTGGGAGCGAGCTTGCTCGCGATGAGGCCAGTAAACCAACATCCATGTGACTGAGCCATCGCCTTCGCGGCGGCCCACGGAGCAATGCCTTCGTTCAGGCATGCCGAGCCCTGGCGAGGCACCGAGTGGTGAGGCAGAAGCGCTTTGGTTACTTTCGACTGGGCCGGCTTCCGGGCTTTTCGAAAGTGACCCGCCGCCAGGGCGGAACCCTAAGCGGCCGTTACCGCAGCAATGGATATACACACCGATCAACCAGCCCCAAAACGAAGCCATAAAAAAACGGCGCCTTCCTTTCCAGGAAAAGCGCCGTTCGTGTACCAGCATCTATATCAGTCAATATACTCAAACAACTTCACAATCTTCTGCACTCCAGACACACCCTGCACCAGATTAGTCGCCTGCGCCGCTTCCTGCTTGGTCAGCAACCCCAGCAAATACACGATGCCATTCTCAGTCACAACCTTGATGCGCGAACCAGGAATGCTGGCGTCGGTGAGCATCTGCGTCTTGATCTTGGTGGTCAGCCAGGCATCGTTCTGGCGCGCCAGCAGCGAAGAAGGTTGCAGAACCTGAAGCTCGTTATGCACGGTCTTGACCCGCTGCACGGCGCTGGCTTCTTGTTCGGCCTTGGCCTTGAGGTCGGCACGTGGGGTCTGGCCGGCCAGCAAGACAACGCCGTTGAAGCTGGTGACGACGATGTGCGAGTTGTTGTCCAGGTCCGGATCGGCCTTGGCGATGTTCACGCCGACCTTGGTTTCAATCAGGGAGTCGTCGATCTTGCTGCCGAAGGTGCGGGTGCCGCGGTCATCTTCAATCGGCTTTTCCCGGCTGGCGTTAACCACCGATGTGCAGCCGCTGATGCCGAGGCACAGGGTCAGGGCCAGAAGGCCTAGGCGATTAGGGGTCATTCTTCACTCCCGAACAGTTGGCTGTCGATCAAGTCGCAAAGGCAGTGGATCGCCAGCAGGTGGACTTCCTGGATACGTGCAGTGACATTGGCCGGTACGCGGATCTCGACGTCTTCGGGCAATAGCAGTGACGCCATGCCGCCGCCGTCACGACCGGTCAATGCTACGACAATCATTTCGCGATCATGTGCGGCCTGGATCGCTTGAATAATGTTGGCCGAGTTGCCGCTGGTGGAAATCGCCAGCAGGACATCGCCGGGTTGGCCCAGGGCGCGGATCTGTTTGGAGAAGACTTCGTTGTAGCTGTAGTCGTTGGCGATCGAGGTAATCGTCGAGCTGTCGGTGGTCAGGGCGATTGCCGGCAGGCTCGGGCGTTCGCGCTCGAAGCGGTTGAGCAATTCCGAGGAAAAATGCTGGGCGTCGCCGGCCGAGCCGCCGTTGCCGCACGAAAGCATCTTGCCCTCGTTGAGCAAGGCGTTGACCATCACTTGGCTGGCTTGCTCGATGTGCGGTGCAAGTACGTCCATCGCCTGTTGCTTGGTGTCGATACTGGCCTGAAAAAGCTGGCGAATTCGCGATTGCATGTCCATCTGTGTGACCTTAAGTAGCGCGACTTATCGGCACAAACATGTGCGGCGCGCAAAGCAAAGAGCAAAAAAGTTAGGTGAAGGTGTCCGGCTCGGCATGGGCGCTCAACTGTCGAAGGCGTTCTGCAGCCAGTTCAACTGGTCGGCGTTACTGTCGATGGCAACCACGTCGAAGCGGCAGGGATGATCGGCCCAGCGAGACTCGCGTTGCAGGAAGTACTGCGCGGCGAAAATCAGCTTTTGGCGCTTGCGCCCGTCAATGCTGTCGAGCGCGCCACCCCATTGGGTATTTTTTCTGTAGCGGACTTCGACGAATACTACTGTATCGCCGTCAAGCATGACCAGATCAAGCTCGCCGCGTTTGCACAACCAGTTCTGCGCCAGCAGCCGCAGGCCGTGTTGCTCGAGATGCGCGAGGGCCTGGCCCTCGGCATCCCGTCCGCTTTGCTGGCGTGATCGGTCAGGCATTAGCGCTGGGTGTCCGGCAGGCGCTGCACCTGGCCGTTGACGAACTCGGCCCAGGGCAGTTGACGCTGTACGCGCTGGGTGGGAGACACGGCCAGGCTGCCCGACAGGCCTTCGATGCGGCTGTCCGGCAACGTCTTGAGCTGGCCCAGGCGCGGCGCCAGGCGATAGGCGTCCGCCCCCATCGCGTACAACCGACCCAGGCTGCCACCCGCCTGGGGCCACTGCGCGGTGACCTGCTTGCGCAGCGGGTCATTGGCGTCGAGCAGCCAGGGGGTTTCACAGAAGCGGATGCCGCTCATGTCGTTGTACTGGTTCTGGTCGCCGCTGGCGCTGAACACCGAGGACGTTGCGTAGACCGGCACGTCGCCGGCGTACTGGAAGTTCAGGGTCGGCTTGATCTGCTGGGCCTGCTGCGGTGTCGAGGCGAGGAAGATGAACTCGATATCCTGGCGACGGGACGGCTGGGCCGCGACCGTGGTGCCGACGGTGTTTTGCAGGCTCTTGGCGCGACCTTCACTCTGGCGCAACTGGAACATGTCGGCGATCTGCTGGGCCAGCTGGACCGGCTGGTCGACACGTTCGATGGCGACGATGGTGCCGCCGTTGGCCTGCCAGTCCTGGCTGAAGGCCTTGAGCACGCGATCGCCCCATTCGCCCTTCGGCACCATGGCGGCGGCGCGGTGCAGGCCATCGGCACGGGCGCGACGGGATACTTCGCGGGCTTCATCCTCAGGTGCCAGGCCGAACTGGAACAGTTGCGGTGGCCCTTGTTCGCCTTCGCTGTAGTTCAGTGCCAGGGTGGTGATCGGCAATTGCGGGCGGGTGCTGATCTGCTTGACCAGCGGTTTTTCCAGCGGGCCGATGACCAGTTGCACGCCGTCGGCCTGGGCCTTGCGATAGAACTCGTCCATGGAGGTCAGGCTGGCGCTGTCATAGAACTGGATGCTTGGCGGCGTCTGCCCGGCCTGCTGGGCCTGGTAGTGGGCAGCCATGAAGCCCTCGCGCAAGGCCTTGGCAACCGCGGCCAACTGGCCACTCTGTGGCAGCAGCAGGGCGATCTTGCTCAATGGCTGGCTGGCCAGTTCCTTGAGCTTGACCAGGGGTGTCGGCAGTTGCAGGGCGGCAGGGTGCTTCGGGTTCTGTTCGCGCCAGTGGTCGATGGCCGCCTGCTGCTGTTCCAGGGTGCCAGCGGTCTTGACGACTTGGGCCAGGCTCAGCCAGCCGCCGAGATCGTCGTTGGAGGTTGGCTGCAACTGGTCGGTGGGCAGCGAGGCGATCAGCGACCAGATGGCTTCATGGTTTTTCGCTGCGGCGTCGTTCTCCAGCAGGGGCGCAATGAAGATGCGCTCCTTGGCGGCGGCCAGGGTCTGGCCATCGGCTTCGAGGGCGCGGGCACGGACGGTGCCGGTGCGGACCTGCTGCTCCACCGGCATTTCGCTCAGGTGTTGCAGGCTTGGATGACTCAGGGCGGTCAGCGCAGCCTTGGGCTGGTTGCGGGTCATCGCCAGTTCAGCCGACAGCGTGCTGGCGAAAATCTGCTGGCCGGGCTTGAGTTGCTCCATCGGCACTTGTTGCAGGATCTGTGCGGACTGGCCGGCATTGCCCTGGCGGTAGGCCAGGTCCGCGGCGCTCAGGCGCAGCAGGGCGGCCTTTTCCGGGGTTTTGCTTTGGGTGGCCTGTTCGAGCAGTTGCTCGATACTGGCATCCGGGGTCCGTGGAAGTTCGCCAAGGCTGGACGAGGGCGAGCTGGCGCAAGCCGCCAGGAGGGCAGCGAGGCAAAGGGCGGAGAGCAGCCGCAGGCAAGCGATCATGTAAGTGTTCCTGATACGAGATCAAATTAGCGTCGAATTGTACCCAAGCACTGGCCGGGGCGCGATGTTAGTGGCGTGAATCGATCAATTTAGGTATTTCAAAGAGTGCGGCGCAGCACAAAAGACGCTGGTCGCTCCGCAATATTGCCTTTGTGGCGAGGGAGCTTGCTCCCGCTGGGCTGCGTAGCAGCCCTAAGCCATTCAATACGCTACATCAATGTGGCTGGCAGATTTTTACGACTGCTGCGCAGCCGAGCGGGAGCAAGCTCCCTCGCCACAAGGGCTTGTGCAACCTTCTAGTGAGAGGTGGCGCCTCGGGGTGCCAGGTACTGCGAACAGCCGAGACTGCCTCTACACGCTACAATGGCGGTTTTTACCGATCATGAGGTGCGCGTTTTGACTGCTCCAGGTGCTTTGAATTCCGCTGCCGGCTCGCTTTATGTGGTGGCGACGCCCATCGGCAACCTGGACGATATCAGTGCCCGGGCGCTGAAAATCCTGCAGGAGGTCGCGCTGATCGCGGCTGAAGACACGCGCCACTCCCAGCGCCTGCTGCAACATTTCGGCATTTCCACGCCGTTGGCGGCCTGTCATGAACACAATGAGCGGGACGAAGGCAGTCGTTTCATCACCCGGCTGTTGGCGGGTGATAACGTCGCGTTGATTTCCGATGCCGGTACGCCGCTGATTTCCGACCCCGGCTACCATCTGGTGCGCCAGGCCCGCGCGGCTGGCATCAATGTGGTGCCTGTGCCGGGGGCTTGCGCATTGATCGCGGCGCTGTCGGCGGCAGGCCTGCCGTCGGACCGTTTCATTTTCGAGGGTTTCCTGCCGGCCAAGGCGGTAGGGCGGCGGGCGCGCCTGGAAGCTATAAAGGAAGAACCGCGCACGCTGATCTTTTATGAGGCGCCGCACCGCATCCTCGAATGCCTGCAAGACATGGAGCTGGTGTTCGGCCCCGAGCGCCAGGCGCTGCTGGCCCGGGAGTTGACCAAGACCTTTGAAACCCTCAAGGGCCTGCCCTTGGCCGAGTTGCGCGCCTTCGTCGAAAGCGACAGCAACCAGCAGCGCGGTGAGTGCGTCGTGCTGGTGGCAGGCTGGACACCGCCGCAAAACGAGGACGCTGTCAGCAGCGAGGCGATGCGCGTCCTGAACCTGCTGCTCGAGGAAATGCCCCTCAAGCGCGCCGCGGCCCTTGCGGCGCAGATCACCGGCGAGCGCAAGAATGTGCTGTATCAGGTCGCACTGGAAAAACAGAAAGACCAGTGAAACCGGGACACGGTGCTGGCCCGGGGCTTTTAGCGCTTGTTCTTCAAGCGCTCTACCGTTAACCTTCGCGGCGGAGAGTCGATCGGACAGTCGCTGCCCTCTATGAAAATTAGAGGGGGGAGGAAAGTCCGGGCTCCATAGGGCGAAGTGCCAGGTAATGCCTGGGAGGCGTGAGCCTACGGAAAGTGCCACAGAAAATAACCGCCTAAGCGTTTCGGCGCCGGTAAGGGTGAAAAGGTGCGGTAAGAGCGCACCGCACGGCTGGCAACAGTTCGTGGCTAGGTAAACCCCACTTGGAGCAAGACCAAATAGGGTCCCAAGGCGTGGCCCGCGCTGGGACCGGGTAGGTTGCTAAAGATGTCCAGTGATGGCCATCGTAGACGAATGACTGTTCAAGACAGAACCCGGCTTACAGATCGACTCTCCACCTTTTCCCTTCCTGCCGGAATCACTGGCAGATGCAGTTCCTAATACCAAAAAAATCTTACTCTTAACAAATCACTTTAACTTGTGCGCGCAGTCCCCTGTGCAGCCTCAGGTTGAAGCGCCTTTTCCTACGTCAGATTCTTGTTACCCCTCCTGAAACGCTCCTAAATCTCCGATCTATAAGGCTTTTCCTTCATTCCGCGCCTTGACGGTGCGGTGGGCGCATTCCTATAGTGTGCGCAAGTGGCGGAAAGTGGCATGAAGTGGGTTTTTTTGAAGGTAAAACGCCAAAAAGTGGAGAAACGCAGACGTGTTTCGCGGAGCTAACGCTATCAGTCTCGATGCAAAAGGCCGGCTCGCCATGCCCAGCCGGTATCGTGACGAGCTCGTTTCGCGAAGTTCGGGGCAATTAATCGTCACAATCGACGCTGTTGACCCATGTTTGTGTGTCTACCCCTTGGATGAGTGGGAAATCATCGAAACCAAACTGCGCGCACTGCCTTCGCTGCGTGAAGAAAACCGCCGCCTGCAACGCTTGCTGATCGGTAATGCCGTCGACCTCGAGCTCGATGGCAGCGGTCGTTTCCTGGTGCCGCCGCGCCTGCGCGAGTACGCCAAGCTGGACAAGCGCGCGATGCTGGTGGGCCAACTGAACAAGTTCCAACTGTGGGACGAAGATGCCTGGAATGCGGTTTCTGCCGCTGACCTCGCTGCTATTCAACAACCGGGCGCCATGCCTGATGAACTGCGTGATTTGATCCTGTGACTATTGATAGCGGCTTTAACCACATCACCGTACTGCTTGACGAAGCCGTCGAGGCTCTCGCCGTACGTCCTGATGGCTGCTATCTGGACGGCACGTTCGGGCGTGGCGGGCACAGCCGGCTGATTCTCAGCCAGCTCGGTCCGGACGGTCGGTTGCTGGGGTTCGACAAGGATCCTCAAGCGATTGCCACCGGGCAAGCGCTGGCGGCCGAAGACGGCCGCTTTGTCGTTGTGCAGCGCAGCTTTGCCGAGTTGGGCGCGGAAGTCGCCGAGCGTGGCCTGGCGGGCAAGGTCAGTGGCGTGCTGCTCGACCTGGGCGTGTCGTCGCCGCAACTGGACGACCCGGAGCGCGGCTTCAGTTTCCTCAATGACGGTCCGTTGGACATGCGCATGGATCCGTCCCGTGGCATCAGCGCCGCCGAATTCGTCAACACCGCCCCGGTGGAAGAAATCGCCCGTGTCTTCAAGGAATACGGCGAAGAGCGTTTCTCCGGCCGCATGGCCCGTGCCGTGGTCGAACGCCGCGACGTCAAGCCCTTCGAGCGTACCGGCGACCTGGCCGAAGTGCTGAAAGTGGCCAACCCGGCCTGGGAGAAGGGCAAGAACCCGGCGACCCGTGCTTTCCAGGGCTTGCGCATCCACGTCAATAACGAGCTGGGCGATCTGGAAGTTGGTCTCGAAGCAGCGCTTGAGGCGCTGGAGATCGGCGGTCGGCTGGTGGTGATCAGCTTCCATTCCCTGGAAGACCGCATCGTCAAGCTGTTCATGCGCAAGCTCACCAAGGGCGAAGCCGATAACCTGCCGCGCAACCTGCCGGTGCGTTTCGAAGCCTTCGTACCGAAAATCAAGATCCATGGCAAAGCGCAGTTCGCCTCCGACGCCGAACTCAAGGCCAACCCACGTGCCCGTAGCGCCGTCATGCGTGTCGCGGAGAAGTTGCGGTGAGCAAGCTCTTCGCCAAGCCCCTGCCTGGCGGCAGCTTTTTCATGCTGCTGCTGTTTATCGGCGTGCTCGTGTCGGCCATCGCCGTGTCCTATAGCGCGCACTGGAACCGGCAGTTGCTCAACACCCTCTACAACGAACTGAGCGTGCGCGACAAGGCGCAGGCCGAGTGGGGCCGGTTGATCCTGGAGCAAAGCACCTGGACCGCCCATAGCCGTATCGAAGTACTGGCCACCGAACAGCTGAAAATGCGCATTCCCGGCGCCGCCGAAGTGCAAATGGTGGCGCCATGATGAAACTCGAAGGGGCGCTGTTCCCGTGGCGGTTTCGTCTGGTCCTGGGCTTGCTCGGGATCATGGTGGCGGCGATTTCGTGGCGCATCATCGACCTGCAGGTCATCGACCGTGACTTCCTCAAGGGGCAGGGCGACGCTCGCAGTGTGCGTCATATTCCGATTCCGGCGCACCGTGGCCTGATCACCGACCGCAACGGCGAACCCCTGGCCGTGAGTACCCCGGTGACCACCTTGTGGGCCAACGCCAAGGAAATGCAGCAAGCCAAGGAAAAATGGCCGGCCTTGGCCGCCGCCCTCGGGCAGGACCCCAAGGCCTTGGCCGAGCGTCTTGAAGCCCAAGCCAATAAGGAATTCATCTACCTGGTGCGCGGGTTGACGCCCGAGCAAGGCCAGGGCGTGCTCGACCTGAAAGTGCCCGGTGTCTACGGCATCGAAGAATTCCGGCGTTTCTACCCGGCCGGTGAAGTTACCGCCCACATGGTCGGGTTTACCGACATCGATGATCGAGGGCGCGAAGGGGTCGAGCTGGCCTATGACGAATGGCTCGCCGGGGTCGCCGGCAAGCGCCAGGTCATCAAGGATCGGCGCGGCAGGCTGATCAAGGATGTCCAAGTCACCAAAAACGCCAAGGCCGGCAAGCCCTTGGCGTTGTCCATTGACCTGCGCCTGCAATACCTGGCCAACCGCGAGCTGCGCAACGCCATCGTCGAGAACGGTGCCAAGGCCGGCAGCCTGGTGATCATGGACGTGAAGACCGGCGAGATCCTGGCGATGGTCAACCAGCCGACCTACAACCCGAACAACCGCCGCAACCTGCAACCGGCGATGATGCGCAACCGCGCGATGATCGACGTGTTCGAGCCGGGTTCGACCATGAAAGCCGTGTCCATGGCTGCCGCCCTGGAAACCGGGCGCTGGAAACCGAGCGACACCGTCGAGGTCTACCCGGGCACCTTGCAGATCGGCAAGTACACCATCCGTGACGTGTCCAAGACTGAAGGCCCGGTGCTCGACCTGACCGGCATCCTGATCAACTCCAGTAACGTCGGCATGAGCAAGATCGCCTTCGATATCGGCGGCGAGACGATTTATCGCCTGGCCCAGAAAATCGGCCTCGGCCAGGACACCGGCCTGGGCTTCCCGGGCGAGCGTGTCGGCAACCTGCCGAACTACCGTGACTGGCGCAAGGCTGAGACCGCCACGTTGTCCTATGGCTACGGCGTTTCCGTGACCGCGATCCAGTTGGTCCACGCGTTTTCCGCGCTGGCGAACAACGGGCGCATGGCACCGCTGACCCTGATCAAGACTGACAAGCCACCGCAAGCCACCCAGGTGATCCCGGAAAACGTCGCCAAGACCATGCAGGGCATGCTGCAACAGGTGATCGAGGCGCCGCGTGGTGTCTACCGCGCCCAGGTGCCGGCCTATCACGTGGCAGGCAAGTCGGGTACGGCCCGCAAAACCTCCGTGGGCACCAAAGGCTACGCCGAGAATTCCTACCGTTCGCTGTTCGCCGGCTTCGGCCCGATGAGCGACCCACGCTACGCCATCGTCGTGGTCATCGACGAACCGAGCAAGGCGGGCTACTTCGGTGGCCTGGTCTCGGCGCCGGTGTTCAGCAAAGTGATGTCCGGCACCCTGCGCCTGATGAACGTTACCCCGGATAACCTGCCGCCGACCCAGCAGGCCAATACCGCACCGGTCATTCCCTTGAAAGCCGAAGGAGGGCGTGGCTGATGTCCCTGAGCCTGAACAAGATTTTTGCCCACGCCGGTCACGATCTGCTGATTCGTGAATTGGCCCTGGACAGCCGCAATGTACGTGCCGGGGACTTGTTCCTGGCGGTGCCGGGCGCCCGTGTCGATGGTCGCGACCATATCGCCGACGCCCTGAAGCGCGGCGCGGCTGCCGTGGCGTATGAAGTGCAAGGCGCGACCGTGCTGCCGATCACTGACGTGCCGCTGATTCCGGTCAAGGGCCTGGCGGCGCAGCTGTCGGACATCGCCGGACGGTTCTATGGCGACCCGAGCCGCCACCTGAACCTGGTGGGCGTGACCGGCACCAACGGCAAGACCAGCGTGACCCAACTGGTGGCCCAGGCCTTGGACCTGCTCGGCCAGCATTGCGGCATTGTCGGCACCTTGGGCAACGGTTTTCATGGCGCGCTGGAAAGCGGCCTGCACACCACGCCGAACCCGATTGCCGTGCAAGCGACCCTGGCGGACTTGAAGAAGGCCGGTGCCAAGGCCGTTGCGATGGAGGTCTCGTCCCATGGCCTGGACCAGGGGCGTGTGACGGCGCTGGCGTTCGACGTCGCGGTGTTGACCAACCTGTCCCGCGACCACCTGGACTACCACGGCACCATGCAGGCCTACGGCGAAGCCAAGGCCAAGCTGTTTGCCTGGAGTGACTTGAAATGCCGGGTCATCAATCTCGACGACGAGTTCGGCCGGCAACTGGCCGCCGACAAGCGCGAGTCCCGGTTGATCACCTATAGCCTGGAAGATACCAGCGCCTACCTTTATATACGCCAGGCGCAGTTCGACGATGAAGGCGTGCGCGCCACACTGGTCACGCCCCAGGGCGAGCACCATCTGCGCAGCACCTTGCTCGGCCGCTTCAACCTGAGCAACGTATTGGCGGCCATCGGCGCCTTGCTCGGCCTGGACTACGCGCTGGACGAAATCCTCAAGGTGTTGCCAAGACTTGAAGGGCCGGCCGGGCGCATGCAGCGCCTCGGCGGCGGGGCCCAACCGTTGGTGGTGGTCGATTACGCCCATACCCCCGACGCGTTGGAAAAAGTCCTCACGGCCTTGCGTCCTCACGCCAAGGGCCGGCTGCTGTGCCTGTTCGGCTGCGGCGGCGATCGCGATCGCGGCAAGCGCCCGTTGATGGCAGAAGTGGTGGAGCGTCTGGCGGACGGCGTGCTGGTCACCGATGACAACCCGCGCAGCGAAGACCCGCTGCGGATCTTCGACGACATCCGCGCCGGTTTTACCGCTGTGGATAACGTCACCTTCGTCGCTGGTCGCGGCCAGGCCATTGCCCAGTTGATCGCCAGCGCCTCGGCGGACGATGTCATCGTCCTGGCCGGCAAGGGTCACGAGGACTATCAGGAAATCAACGGCGAACGCCATGGGTTCTCCGATCTGGTGGAAGCCGATCACGCCCTGACCGCGTGGGAGGTGGCCCATGCTTAAGGCCCTGAAACTCAGCGAGCTGACCAACGCCCTGAATGCGCGCCTCATTTCTGCGGACGCCACCTTCAGCGGCGTGAGCATCGACAGCCGGGCGATCGCGCCGGGGCAATTGTTCGTCGCCCTGACCGGTCCGCGTTTCGACGGCCACGATTACTTGAACGAGGTCGCGGGCAAAGGTGCGGTCGCCGCATTGGTCGAGCGGGAAGTGAGCAACAGCACGTTGCCGCAATTGCTCGTCAGCGACACTCGCCAGGCCCTGGGCCAGCTCGGTGCGCTGAACCGCGCAGCGTATGGCAACCCGGTCGCGGCCATTACCGGTTCCAGCGGCAAGACCACGGTCAAGGAAATGCTTGCCAGCATCCTGCGCACTCGTGGTGCGGTGCTGGCGACCCGTGGCAACCTGAACAACGACCTCGGTGTGCCCCTGACCTTGCTGGAACTGGCACCGGAACACAGCGCCGCCGTCATTGAATTGGGGGCTTCGCGGCTCGGCGAGATCGCCTACACCGTGGCCATGACCAAGCCCCACGTGGCGGTGCTCAACAACGCCGGGACCGCCCACGTCGGCGAGTTCGGCGGCCCGGAAAAAATCGTCGAGGCCAAGGGCGAGATCATCGAAGGGCTGGATGCCAATGGCGTCGCCGTGCTGAATCTCGACGACAAGGCCTTCGAAATCTGGAAGACCCGGGCGGGGGAGCGCAAGGTGCTGAGCTTTGCCCTGAGCAACCTCGCCGCGAATTTCTACGCCAGCGACCTGGACCGTGATGCCCGCGGTTGCCCGGCCTTTAACCTGCACAGCCCCGACGGTGCCGAGCGGGTCCAATTGAACCTGCTGGGCACCCATAACGTCGCCAACGCCCTGGCCGCCGCAGCTGCCGCCCATGCCCTGGGCGTGTCGCTGCCGGGCATCGTTGCCGGGCTGAACGCCGTGCAGCCGGTCAAGGGGCGCTCTGTCGCGCAACTGGCCAGCAACGGCATGCGCGTGATCGACGACACCTATAACGCCAACCCGTCGTCCATGTGCGCGGCGGTGGATATCCTCGCCGGTTTCTCCGGCCGTACCGTGCTGGTGCTGGGGGATATCGGCGAGTTGGGCGAATGGGCGCAACAGGGACATCACGATGTCGGTGCCTATGCGCGCGGCAAGGTCGATGCGCTGTATGCGGTCGGTCCGATGATGGCCCATGCAGTCGCCGCGTTTGGCGAGCACGCACGGCATTTCACTACTCAAGCCGAATTGATCCAGGCCCTGGGCGCCGAGCAGGACCCGAACACCACCTTATTGATCAAGGGTTCACGCAGCGCAGCGATGGAAAACATCGTCGCGGCGCTGTGCGGCACCACCACGGAGAAACATTAATGCTGCTGCTGCTAGCGGAGTACCTGCAACAGTTCCACAAAGGCTTCGCGGTCTTCCAGTACCTGACCCTGCGCGGGATCCTGGGTGTGCTGACCGCGTTGTCGTTGTCGCTGTTCCTGGGCCCGTGGATGATCCGCACCCTGCAGAACCTGCAGATCGGCCAGTCGGTCCGTAACGACGGTCCGCAATCGCACCTGTCCAAATCCGGTACGCCGACCATGGGGGGCGCGCTGATCCTGTCGTCCATTGGCATCAGTACCGTGCTGTGGGCTGATTTGGCGAACCGTTATGTCTGGGTTGTGCTGTTGGTGACGTTGCTGTTCGGCGCCATCGGCTGGGTCGACGACTACCGCAAGGTCATCGAGAAGAACTCCCGTGGGCTGCCAAGCCGCTGGAAGTATTTCTGGCAATCGGTGTTCGGCCTTGGCGCGGCGATCTTCCTTTATATGACCGCCGCCTCGCCGGTGGAAACCACCCTGATCCTGCCGATGCTCAAGGACTACAGCATTCCGCTGGGCGCTGGTTTCATCGTATTGACCTACCTGGTGATCGTCGGTTCGAGCAACGCGGTCAATCTCACCGACGGCCTCGACGGCCTGGCGATCATGCCCACGGTCATGGTCGGCGGCGCCCTGGGGATCTTCTGCTACCTGTCGGGTAACGTGAAGTTCGCCGAATACCTGCTGATCCCGTATGTGCCGGGCGCGGGTGAATTGATTGTGTTCTGCGGTGCGCTGATCGGTGCCGGACTGGGCTTCCTGTGGTTCAACACCTACCCGGCGCAAGTCTTCATGGGCGACGTCGGCGCGCTGGCGCTGGGCGCGGCCCTGGGCACCATCGCCGTGATCGTTCGCCAGGAAATCGTCCTGTTCATTATGGGCGGTGTGTTCGTGATGGAGACCCTGTCAGTCGTCATTCAGGTTGCCTCCTTTAAATTGACCGGCCGCCGCGTATTCCGCATGGCGCCGATCCACCACCACTTTGAACTCAAGGGCTGGCCCGAGCCACGCGTGATCGTCCGTTTCTGGATCATCACCGTGATCCTGGTGCTGGTCGGCCTTGCCACCCTGAAGCTGAGGTAGAACGAGTGTCCCTGATTGCTTCTGACCACTTCCGCATCGTTGTCGGCCTCGGCAAGAGCGGCATGTCCCTGGTTCGCTTCCTGGCGAACCGGGGCGTGTCGTTTGCCGTGGCCGATACGCGGGAAAATCCGCCTGAGCTGGCCACGCTGCGCCGTGACTATCCACAGGTGGACGTGCGTTGTGGCGAGCTGGACGTCGAATTCCTGTGCCGTGCCGATGAACTCTACGTGAGTCCCGGCCTGGCCCTGGCGACCCCAGCCCTGCAGGCTGCCGCTGCCCGTGGCGTGAAGTTGTCCGGCGACATCGAGCTATTCGCGCGCAACGCCAAGGCGCCGATCGTTGCCATCAGCGGTTCCAATGCCAAGAGCACCGTCACCACCCTGGTGGGTGAGATGGCCGCGGCGGCCGGCAAGCGTGTCGCCGTGGGCGGCAACCTCGGTACCCCGGCACTGGACCTGCTCAGCGATGACGTCGAGTTGTACGTGATGGAACTGTCGAGCTTCCAGCTCGAGACCACCGACCACCTCGGTGCCGAAGTGGCCACCGTGCTCAACGTCAGCGAAGACCACATGGACCGCTACAGCGGCCTGCCGGCTTACCACCTGGCCAAGCACCGGATTTTCCGGGGTGCCCGGCAAGTGGTATTCAACCGCCAGGACGCCCTGACCCGGCCGTTGTTGGGCGAGGGCATGCCGTGCTGGTCCTTCGGCCTGGGCGTTCCGGATTTCAAAGGCTTCGGGTTGCGCGAAGAGAACGGCGAGAAATACCTGGCCTTCGAATTCCAGATCCTGATGCCGGTGCGCGAGTTGAAAATTCGCGGCGCCCACAACCAGGCCAATGCCCTGGCTGCGTTGGCCCTGGGGCATGCGGTCGGCCTGCCGTTCGACGCCATGCTCTCGGCCCTGCGCACCTTCGCCGGCCTTGAGCACCGCTGCCAGTGGGTACGCGACCTCGATGGCGTGGCCTGGTACAACGACTCCAAGGCCACCAACGTCGGTGCCGCGCTCGCGGCCATCGAAGGCCTTGGCGCGGACATCGACGGCAAGCTCGTGCTGATCGCCGGCGGCGACGGCAAGGGTGCCGACTTCAAGGACCTGCGCGACCCCGTTGCCGCCAACTGCCGCGCCGTGGTGCTGATGGGCCGTGATCGCGAATTGATCGCCCAGGCCCTCGGCGATGCCGTGCCGCTGGTACGCGTCGCTTCGCTGGACGAGGCGGTGCAGCAATGCCGCGCCCTTGCCCAGCCGGGCGATGCGGTCCTGCTGTCGCCGGCCTGCGCCAGTTTCGACATGTTCAAGAACTACGAAGAGCGTGGGCAGTTGTTCGCCCAGGCCGCGGAGGACTTGGCATGAACCTGATGAACATCATCAAGCCGTACCCGTCGCCGCTGATTACCGGTCGTGGCATCGATCTGGATTTCCCGATGCTCGCCGGTTGCCTGGCCTTGCTGGGCCTGGGCCTGGTGATGATCACCTCCGCGTCGTCGGAAGTGGCCGCCGTGCAGTCGGGCAACACCCTTTACCACATGATCCGCCACCTGATTTACCTGGTGATCGGCCTGGGCGCGTGCATCGTCACCATGATGGTGCCGATCGCCACTTGGCAACGCCTGGGCTGGATGATGTTGCTCGGTGCCTTCGGCCTGTTGGTGATGGTGCTCTTGCCGGGTATTGGTCGCGAGGTCAACGGCTCGATGCGCTGGATCGGCTTCAGCTTCTTCAACGTCCAGCCTTCGGAGATCGCCAAGGTCTTCGTGGTGATCTACCTCGCCGGTTACCTGGTGCGTCGCCAGAAGGAAGTGCGCGAGAGCTGGATGGGGTTCTTCAAGCCGTTCATCGTGTTGCTGCCGATGGCCGGCCTGCTGCTGATGGAACCGGACTTCGGTGCCACGGTGGTGATGATGGGCGCGGCGGCGGCGATGCTGTTCCTCGGCGGCGTCGGGCTGTTCCGTTTCACCTTGATGGTCGCGCTGGCGGTTGCGGCGGTGACGGTGCTGGTGCAGGCGCAACCGTATCGGATGGCGCGCCTGATCACCTTTACCGATCCGTGGGCGGACCAGTTTGGTTCCGGCTATCAATTGACCCAGGCGCTGATTGCCTTCGGTCGCGGCGAGTGGCTGGGCGTGGGCCTGGGCAACAGCGTGCAGAAGCAGTTCTACCTGCCGGAAGCCCACACCGACTTCGTGTTCTCGGTCCTGGCCGAAGAACTGGGGATGGTGGGTTCCCTGTGCACCGTCGCCCTGTTCGTGTTCGTCTGCGTGCGTGGCATGTACATCGGCTTGTGGGCGGAAAAGGCCAAACAGTTTTTCGCCGCCTATGTGGCGTATGGCTTGTCGTTCCTGTGGATCGGCCAGTTTTTGATCAACATCGGCGTGAACGTCGGCCTATTGCCGACCAAGGGCCTGACGCTGCCGTTCCTCAGTTATGGCGGCAGCTCCCTGGTGATCTGCTGTGCCTGTCTCGGCCTGTTGCTGCGTATCGAATGGGAGAGTCGAACCCACCTGGGCAGCGAAGAGATGGAATTCCAGGAGAGCGACTTCGCCGAGGAGCCGACTCATGGGCGCTAACGTGCTGATCATGGCGGGCGGTACCGGCGGGCACGTATTCCCGGCGCTGGCCTGTGCCCGGGAGTTCCAGGCACGCGGCTACACCGTGCATTGGTTGGGCACGCCACGGGGCATCGAGAACGAACTGGTGCCCGGCGCCGGCCTCGAACTGCACCGGATCGACGCCAGCGGCCTGCGGGGCAAGGGCAAGCTGTCGTTGCTCAAGGCACCGCTGATGCTGCTCAAGTCGGTCTGGCAAGCGCGGGCGATCATTCGTCGGCTGCGGCCGGTGTGCGTGGTCGGGTTCGGCGGTTATGTGACCGGGCCGGGCGGCGTTGCGGCAAAACTGGCCGGTGTGCCGGTGATCGTCCACGAGCAGAACGCCGTGGCCGGTACCGCCAATCGGTTACTGGTGCCGTTGGCCGCCCGGGTCTGTGAAGCCTTTCCCGACACCTTTACCCTGTCGGGCAGCCGCCGCACCACCGGCAATCCGGTGCGTACCGAGCTGTTCCTCGAAACACCGCGCCCGGCCCTGGCCGGACGCAAGGCGCGTTTGCTGGTCCTGGGTGGAAGCCTGGGGGCAGAACCGTTGAACAAATTGCTGCCCGAAGCCCTGTCGCAGGTCGCCCCCGAACTGCGCCCGGAAGTGTTTCACCAGGCCGGCAAAAACCACGATGAAGTGACCGCCGAGCGCTACCGCGCCGCCGGCGTCGAGGCGCAAGTGCAGCCTTTCATCAAAGACATGGCCCAAGCCTATGGCTGGGCCGACCTGGTGGTCTGCCGCGCAGGCGCGCTGACCATCAGTGAACTGGCTGCCGCCGGTCTGCCCTCGATGCTGGTGCCTTTGCCCCACGCCATCGACGATCACCAGACCCGTAACGCCGATTATTTGGCCCGTGAAGGCGCTGCCTTCCTGATGCCGCAAAGAACGACTGGCGCCGCGGATCTTGCCGCCCGCCTGACAGAGGTTTTGATGCAGCCGCAACGACTTGAAGACATGGCCCGCGCCGCCCGCCGCCTGGCCAAACCCGATGCCACGGCCCAAGTGGTCGATACCTGCCTGGAGGTGGCCCATGGTTGAGAATCGCAAAGCCATGCCGCAACCGGAAATGCGCCGTATCCGCCGCATCCACTTCGTCGGTATCGGCGGCGTGGGCATGTGCGGGATCGCCGAGGTGCTGCTGAACCTGGGTTACCAGGTCTCGGGTTCCGACCTGAAGGCTTCCCCGGTCACCGAGCGCCTGGAATCCTTCGGCGCGCAGATTTTTATCGGCCACCGTGCCGAGAACGCCGCCAATGCCGACGTGCTGGTGGTGTCCAGCGCCGTGAACACGTCCAACCCGGAAGTCGCCACCGCCCTGGAACGCCGCATCCCGGTGGTGCCACGGGCTGAGATGCTCGCCGAGCTGATGCGCTATCGCCACGGCATCGCCGTCGCCGGTACCCACGGCAAGACCACCACCACCAGCCTGATCGCCTCGGTGTTCGCCGCTGGTGGCCTGGACCCGACGTTCGTGATCGGTGGCCGCCTGAATGCCGCGGGCACTAATGCCCAACTGGGTACCAGCCGCTACCTGATCGCCGAAGCCGACGAGAGCGATGCGAGTTTCCTGCACCTGCAACCACTGGTGGCCGTGGTGACCAACATCGACGCCGACCACATGGCGACCTACGACGGCGACTTCAACAAGCTGAAGAAAACCTTCGTGGAGTTTCTGCACAACCTGCCGTTCTACGGTCTGGCGGTGGTGTGCCTGGACGATCCGGTGGTGCGTGAGATCCTGCCGCTGATCAAGCGTCCGACCGTGACCTACGGTTTTGGCGAAGACGCCGACGTACGCGCCATCAACGTGCGCCAGCAGGGCATGCAGACATTCTTCACCGTCTTGCGCCCTGATCGCGAGCCGTTGGACGTGTCGGTGAACATGCCTGGCAACCACAACGTGCTCAACGCCTTGGCCACTATCTGCATCGCCACCGACGAAGGTGTCAGCGATGAAGCCATCGTCCAGGGCCTGTCCGGGTTCCAGGGTGTGGGTCGACGCTTCCAGGTCTACGGCGAATTGCCGGTGGACGGCGGCAACGTGATGCTGGTGGATGACTACGGCCACCACCCGACCGAAGTCGCGGCGGTGATCAAGGCCGTGCGCGGTGGCTGGCCGGAGCGGCGCCTGGTGATGGTCTACCAGCCGCACCGCTACAGCCGCACCCGCGACCTGTACGACGACTTCGTCCAGGTATTGGCCGACGCCAACGTGCTGCTGTTGATGGAAGTCTACCCGGCCGGTGAAGAGCCGATCCCCGGGGCCGACAGCCGCCAGCTGTGCCACAGCATTCGCCAGCGTGGCCAGTTGGACCCGATCTACATCGAACGCGGCGTGGACCTCGCGCCGCTGGTCAAGCCGCTGCTGCGCGCCGGCGACATCCTGCTGTGCCAGGGTGCCGGCGACATCGGTGGCCTGGCCCCGAAACTGTTGAACAGTCCGTTATTCGCCGGAGCCATCGTGGCCTCCAGCGAGGGGAAACTGAAATGACTGCTGCCTACGCCAACCTGGTCTCGACCCTCGATCCGAAAGCCTTCGGCCGCGTTGCCGTGCTGTTCGGTGGCAAGAGCGCCGAGCGCGAGGTCTCCCTCAAGTCCGGCAACGCCGTGCTGCAAGCCTTGCAAAGCGCCGGCGTCGACGCCTTCGGCATCGATGTGGGCGACGATTTCCTGCAGCGCCTGCTCAGCGAAAAGATCGACCGCGCGTTCATCATTCTCCACGGTCGCGGCGGTGAAGACGGCAGCATGCAAGGCCTGCTCGAATGCCTGGGCATTCCCTACACCGGCAGCGGCATCCTCGCGTCTGCCCTGGCGATGGACAAGCTGCGCACCAAGCAGGTCTGGCACAGCCTCGGCATTCCAACGCCGCGTCACGCCGTGCTGGCGTCCGAGGCCGATTGTATTTCGGCGGCCACGGAACTGGGCTTCCCTTTGATCGTCAAACCGGCCCATGAAGGTTCAAGTATCGGCATGGCGAAAGTGAATTCGCTGCCTGAGTTGACCGCAGCCTGGAAGGACGCCAGTTCCTACGATTCGCAAGTGTTGGTCGAACAGTGGATCACCGGTCCCGAGTTCACCATCGCCACCCTGCGTGACCAGGTGTTGCCCCCGATTGCGCTGGGCACGCCCCACACGTTCTACGACTACGACGCCAAGTACATCGCCAACGATACCCAGTACCGCATTCCCTGCGGGCTGGATGCGGCCAAGGAAAAACAACTGATGGACCTCACGGCCAAGGCCTGTGAGGCGCTGGGTATTGCCGGTTGGGGCCGGGCGGACGTGATGCAGGACGCCGATGGGCAGTTCTGGTTCCTGGAAGTCAACACCGCCCCTGGCATGACCGATCACAGCCTGGTGCCGATGGCGGCCCGCGCCGCCGGCCTGGATTTCCAGCAACTGGTGCTGTCGATCCTGGCCGCCAGTGTCGGCCAACAAGAGCCAAGAGGTTAAGCCATGCAAGGCGCATCGCTTCGTCATCAGCCATCCGCACCCGGTCGCAAGCCGGTGCCGCGGGGTGCCAGCCGAATGGTGGCCAAAGAGCCGATGTCGGCGCGCTTGCCGAAAGCCAATTTTGGCTTTCTCAAGAGCCTGTTCTGGCCAGTGATGCTGGTTGCGCTGGGGTTCGGTACGTATGAAGGCGCGCAACGGTTGTTGCCGTATGCCGACCGGCCAATCGCCCGGATCAACGTCCAGGGCGACCTGAGCTACATCAGCCAGCAGGCGGTGCAGCAGCGGATCGCCCCGTTCGTCGCGTCGAGCTTCTTCACCATCGACCTGGCGGGCATGCGCACGGAGCTGGAGCAGATGCCCTGGATCGCCCACGCCGAAGTCCGGCGGGTGTGGCCCGACCAGGTGTCGATTCGCCTGGAAGAACAGCTGCCGGTGGCCCGTTGGGGCGACGAGTCGCTGTTGAACAACCAGGGCCAGGCGTTTACGCCGCGGGAACTGGCCAACTATGAACATTTGCCACAACTGTTCGGTCCACAGCGGGCCCAGCAGCAAGTCATGCAGCAATACCAGGTGTTGAGCCAGATGTTGCGGCCGTTGGGCTTCTCCATCGCGCGCCTGGAGTTGCGTGAGCGCGGCAGTTGGTTCCTGACCACTGGCGCGGGCAGCTCGGGGCCGGGCATCGAGTTGTTGCTCGGTCGCGGCAACCTGGTGGAAAAGATGCGCCGCTTCATCGCCATCTATGACAAGACGCTCAAAGAACAGATTACGAACATTGCGCGCATCGATCTGCGCTACGCCAACGGCCTGGCCGTTGGCTGGCGGGAACCTGTGGCGCCGACGACGGCCGAACCCGCCGTCGCGAAGAATTAAGAAGAGGCAGGACCCATGGCAAACGTGCAAAGCGGGAAAATGATCGTCGGTCTCGATATCGGCACTTCCAAGGTGGTGGCGCTGGTAGGCGAAGTCGCGGACGACGGCACGCTGGTCATCGTCGGGATCGGTACACACCCGTCCCGCGGCTTGAAGAAAGGCGTGGTGGTGAACATCGAGTCCACCGTGCAATCGATCCAGCGCGCCATCGAAGAGGCGCAACTGATGGCCGGTTGCCGGATCCACTCGGCGTTCGTTGGCGTGGCGGGCAATCACATTCGCAGCCTGAACTCCCACGGCATCGTGGCGATTCGTGATCGCGAAGTCAGCTCCGCCGACCTCGAGCGCGTTCTCGACGCGGCCCAGGCCGTGGCAATCCCGGCCGACCAGCGTGTGCTGCACACCCTGCCGCAGGATTACGTGATCGATAACCAGGAAGGCGTGCGCGAGCCCCTGGGCATGTCTGGCGTGCGCCTGGAAGCCAAGGTCCACGTGGTGACCTGCGCGGTGAACGCCGCGCAGAACATCGAGAAGTGCGTGCGCCGCTGCGGCCTGGAAATCGACGACATCATCCTCGAGCAACTGGCCTCGGCCTACTCGGTGCTGACCGACGACGAGAAAGAGCTGGGCGTGTGCCTGGTGGACATCGGCGGCGGCACCACTGACATCGCGATCTTCACCGAAGGCGCGATCCGCCACACGGCCGTGATCCCGATTGCCGGCGACCAGGTGACCAACGACATCGCCATGGCGTTGCGCACCCCGACCCAGTACGCCGAGGAAATCAAGATCCGCTACGCCTGTGCCCTGGCGAAACTGGCCGGTGCCGGTGAAACCATCAAGGTGCCAAGCGTCGGCGACCGTCCACCGCGCGAACTGTCGCGCCAGGCCCTGGCCGAAGTGGTCGAGCCGCGTTACGACGAGCTGTTCACGCTGATCCAGGCCGAGCTGCGTCGCAGTGGCTACGAAGACCTGATCCCGGCCGGCATCGTGCTGACCGGCGGTACGTCGAAGATGGAAGGCGCGGTCGAGCTGGCCGAGGAGATTTTCCACATGCCGGTGCGCCTGGGCGTGCCCCATGGCGTCAAGGGCCTGGATGACGTGGTCCGTAACCCGATCTATTCCACCGGCGTGGGCCTGTTGATGTACGGCCTGCAAAAACAGTCCGACGGGATCTCGTTCTCGGGCATTGGAAGTCGCGACAGCTACAGCAGCGACGAGCCTAAGGCACCGCTGTTCGAGCGTCTCCAGGCTTGGGTCAAGGGCAATTTCTAACAGTTTCAAAGCTTCACGCGGCAGGTTTCAGGCTTGGCGCTGGAAGACGCAGCAAACGCAGTAGGCGAAAAAACTAGAGAATGAAAGGAGAGGGAACATGTTCGAACTCGTAGACAACATCCCCGCTAGCCCGGTTATCAAAGTAATCGGTGTCGGCGGTGGCGGCGGCAACGCTGTCAACCACATGGTCAAGAGCAACATCGAAGGCGTCGAGTTCATCTGCGCCAACACTGATGCCCAGGCGCTGAAATCCATCGGCGCGCGGACCATCCTGCAATTGGGCACTGGCGTAACCAAAGGCCTCGGCGCCGGCGCCAACCCGGAAGTCGGTCGTCAGGCCGCGCTCGAAGACCGTGAGCGCATCGCTGAAGTCCTGCAAGGCACCAACATGGTGTTCATCACCACCGGCATGGGCGGCGGTACCGGTACTGGTGCTGCACCGATCATCGCCGAAGTGGCCAAGGAAATGGGGATCCTCACCGTTGCGGTGGTGACTCGTCCGTTCCCGTTCGAAGGCCGCAAGCGTATGCAGATCGCCGACGAAGGTATCCGTCTGCTGTCTGAAAGCGTTGACTCGTTGATCACCATTCCCAACGAGAAGCTGCTGACCATCCTGGGTAAAGATGCAAGCCTGCTGTCGGCTTTCGCCAAGGCTGACGACGTACTGGCCGGTGCCGTTCGCGGTATCTCCGACATCATCAAGCGTCCAGGCATGATCAACGTCGACTTTGCCGACGTACGGACAGTTATGAGCGAAATGGGCATGGCGATGATGGGCACTGGCTGCGCCAGCGGTCCGAACCGTGCACGCGAGGCCACCGAAGCGGCCATTCGCAACCCGTTGCTCGAAGACGTGAACCTGCAAGGTGCACGCGGCATCCTGGTGAACATCACCGCCGGTCCTGACCTGTCCCTGGGTGAGTACTCCGACGTGGGTAGCATCATCGAAGCCTTCGCTTCCGAGCACGCGATGGTCAAGGTCGGTACCGTTATCGATCCGGACATGCGCGACGAGTTGCACGTGACCGTGGTTGCCACGGGCCTGGGCGCGAAAATCGAGAAGCCCGTGAAGGTCATCGACAACACCGTTCACACTTCCATGGCTTCGCAACCGCAACAACAAGCGGCTTCGCGTCAGGAAGCGCCTGCGGTGAACTACCGTGACCTGGACCGTCCGACCGTCATGCGCAACCAGGCCCAGGCCGGTGCTGCGACTGCCGCGAAGATGAATCCGCAAGACGATCTGGATTACCTGGACATCCCGGCTTTCCTGCGTCGTCAGGCCGATTGATGAAATGTATCAGGGGGATACAGGTGATTGGTGTTCAGCAAAGGTCTGGTCTGCTATCATCGCCAGCCTTTGTTGATACCAGTTCGCAATTTGCGCTGAAGCGGCCCATGCCATGATTAAACAACGCACCCTGAAGAATATTATCCGTGCCACAGGTGTCGGTCTGCACTCCGGCGAGAAGGTCTACCTGACCCTCAAGCCCGCGCCTGTCGACACCGGCATCGTGTTTTGTCGTGCCGACCTCGACCCTGTGGTGCAGATTCCTGCTCGCGCGGAAAACGTTGGTGAAACCACTATGTCGACCACACTGGTCAACGGTGACGTCAAAGTGGACACGGTGGAGCATTTGCTCTCGGCCATGGCTGGCCTGGGCATCGATAACGCCTACGTCGAGCTCTCCGCGTCCGAAGTCCCGATCATGGATGGCAGCGCCGGACCCTTTGTATTCCTGATTCAATCGGCTGGCCTGGAAGAGCAGGACGCAGCCAAGAAGTTCATCCGCATCCTGCGGGAAGTGACAGTGGAAGACGGCGACAAGCGCGCCACTTTCGTCCCTTTCGAGGGTTTCAAGGTGAGCTTCGAGATCGATTTCGATCACCCGGTTTTCCGTGACCGCACCCAGAGTGCAAGCGTGGATTTTTCCAGCACTTCGTTCGTGAAAGAAGTCAGCCGCGCCCGTACCTTTGGTTTCATGAGTGATATCGAGTACCTGCGCAAGCACAACCTCGCACTCGGCGGCAGTGTTGAAAACGCGATCGTGGTCGATTCCGATGGTGTATTGAACGAAGACGGTCTTCGCTATGAAGACGAATTCGTCAAGCACAAGATCCTCGATGCAATCGGCGACCTCTACCTGCTGGGCAATAGCTTGATTGGTGAGTTCAAGGGCTTCAAGTCCGGCCACGCACTGAACAACCAGCTGCTGCGCAAGTTGATTGAGCAGAAAGATGCTTGGGAAGTCGTGACGTTCGAAGACGCCAGCACCGCACCAATCTCTTACATGCGTCCTGTCGCGGCCGTGTAAGCAAAAAAACCTCTCTAGTTTTTGAAGGCTGCCTTTGGGTGGCCTTTTTTTATGGTTGCTTTTGGGTGTGTATCTTTTTGGTGTGTGTTCCGTTGCTGTGGTAACTAACGGGGCGCCCGAGATCAACGTCCTCCCCGAGCTTGCTCGCGATGAGGCCGGCACATCCAACATGTTTGCCGACTGAAGCACCGCCTTCGCGAGCAAGCTCGCTCCCACATTCGGTCTTCAGTGGACACAAAATTCATATCCAACCCAGAACCCCTGTGGGAGCGAGCTTGCTCGCGATGAGGCCGGCACATCCAACATGTTTGCCGACTGAAGTACCGCCATCGCGAGCAAGCTCGCTCCCACACTCGGTTTTCAGCGGACACAAAATTCATATCCAACACAGCACCCATGTGGGAGCGAGCTTGCTCGCGATGAGGCCCGCACATCCAACATGTTTGCCGACTGAAGCACCGCCTTCGCGAGCAGGCTCGCTCCCACATTCAATCTTCAGTGGGCACAAAATTTATGCCCAACACAGAGCTCCCACAGGAGGAACGCGGTCCCCTCAAGAACCAGCCCCCAAAAAACGGCTTTACATCGCACAAACCACACGATTTCGCCCACTGGCCTTCGCCTGGTACAGCGCCTTATCCGCAGCGAACAAAAGTTGCGAAAGCTCACCATATGGCCCATTCAGCCAAGTAGCGATGCCAATACTTACCGTCATGGGTGCTCCCCCCTCGGACACCGGCGGTAATTGTTCAACCGCGTCGCGAATGTTCTGGGCCATGGTAAAGGCGCCCGCAGTGGTGGTCTCCGGCAGAATCACCGAGAACTCTTCACCGCCATAACGCGCCGCCAGGTCGGCGGGGCGTCGCACATGCTGGCCGATCAACTGCGCCAAGGCCCGCAGGGCCTCGTCACCCTGTTGATGACCATGGCGATCGTTGAACGCCTTGAAGTGATCGGCATCGATCATCAACACAGACAACGGTTGACCCGAACGTTGCGCACGCAACCACTCCTGCTGCAACGTTTCGTCCAGGGTTCGCCGGTTGGCCAGGCCTGTGAGGGCGTCGGTAGAGGCCAGTTGTGCCAGTTCCCGTTCGGCATTGTGGCGGCGGCGCAATTCCCGGCGCAGCAGCCAGGTGAGCCAGAGCAAACCGATGCACAGCGCACCGGTGGCGCCACTGACCAGCAATGCCGTGCGCTGCCAGGACGCGAAGACCTCTCGGGAGGAGAGCGCTACCACGACGATCAGTGGCAGGTTGCCTACCTGGGAAAAGGTGTATAGGCGCTGTGTCTGATCGACACTGGATATGCTGGTAAAACTGCCGTTGCCCTCGCGCAGGATACGTACGAAATTCGGTCGGTTGCTGAAGTCCTTGCCAATCATGTCGTCAGCCAGGGGCGGTTCCTGGGCCAGCAGGATTCCATCGCGGCTGACCAGGTTGACCGTCCCATGGCCGATGTTCAGGCTCTTGAACAACTGGCTGAAGTAGTTCAGGCGCATCGCGGCTTCGGCCACGCCCATGAACTCGCCCTGGTCATCGCTCAGTCGATAGCTGAAGCTGATGCGCCAATCCTTGGTGGCACTCCTGGAACGGAACGGGCGACTGATCATCATGTCCGGAGTCGGGTTCTGGACATGGGACTGGAAATACTCCCGGTCGGCGTAGTTGCCTTTGCGCGGTTCGACCGAGGCGGAATCGGCGATCACATCGCCCCGCTTGTCGAGCAGCAGGATGTCGCCTTTATAGGGAACGGTGGTGGCGCGGTCGAACAGGGCCAGGTGGCGGATCGTTGGCGAAACGTCTTTCAGGTCGTCGCGTTTTGCCGTGGCGATCAAGCCTTGTAGCGAAAGGTCGTAGAGTTCGACGTTGCGCAGCACGTCGGCATCGATCAGTTGCACGATATTGTTCGCCGCGCGTGTGGCCGCCTGCTGGGCCGTCGCGTGTTCGCGAATCAACAGGAACGTCACGATACTCAGGATGGCAATGACAACCAGCGAGCTGGCCAGTACGAGTACCCGTTCCGAACGTATCGAAGACGGGGTGTTGCCGGGTGTCGCACTGCGCGCGCTCATGGTTCCGAATGTCTGCATTGTCATAGGGTTGGGATCCGTCCCAAAGGATTGCAAACCGGCAAATGAACCAGATGCTGGCCTTTTGCTGATTGTGCTTGGATCGATGAGAGCGGGCAATCAGTGTTTGCGCAATATCTGGTACGCGCTGCCGAAGGTGGCGATCTGTTGATTTTGATTCAGTTGGCTTTCGCCCAGCATTCAACTGGAAAACACCGGACCTTGTGGCGGTGTCAGGCTGGCAAGCGGATCCCGAACGTGTTGGCGCCCTGGTCGCTGTGCACAAAAACATCGCCACCATGCATCAGTGCGATGGCCTTGACGATGGCCAGCCCCAGCCCATGGTTGGCGCCGCTGTTGCTGCGCGAGGCATCGACGCGATAGAAGCGTTCGAACAGGCGCGGCAGATGTTCGCCGGCAATCGGGTCGCCGGGGTTGGTGACGGCGAGGCAGATCTGCTCGCCAAGGGCTTCGATGCGCACATCGATCACTTGACCGGGCGCCGTGTGCTGCACGGCGTTGCTCAGCAGGTTGATCAGCGCCCGGCGCAGGTGGGCGATCTCGATGTTGGCCTGGGCATCGCCGCTGACCCGGACCTGGACCTGGGCGTCCTCCAGAATGAAGTCCAGGTAATCTAGGGTGGTTGCCACTTCGCTGGCCAGGGAGGTGCTGGTCAACTTGGTGGCCTTGCTGCCCTGGTCGGCGCTGGCCAGGAACAGCATGTCGTTGATGATCGAGCGCAGCCGCTCCAACTCCTCGAGATTCGATTGCAGCACTTCGAAGTAATGTTCGGCCGAGCGTCCGCGGGTCAGCGCCACCTGGGTCTGGCCGATCAGGTTGGTCAATGGCGAGCGCAGTTCATGGGCGACGTCGGCGTTGAACGACTCCAACCGTGAGTAAGCCTGTTCGACCCGGTCCAGAGTGGCGTTGAAGGAACTGACGAACTGGTTCAGTTCCGGCGGCAAGGGCGACAGTTGCAAGCGCCCGGACAGGCGGGGCGGGGTCAGGCGTTGGGCTTCATCGGAAAGCTTGATCAGCGGCTTGAGGCCGATGCGCGCGACCCAATAGCCCAGCAACGAAGCCAGGAGCACGCCGACAATCGCCAGGCTCACCAGCGCCACCAACAGGCGATGCTGGGTCTGGTAGAAGGTCTCGGTGTCGATGCCAATCATGAAGCGCAGCGGCGGGCGTTGGTCCTTGGCCGGGAACTGGCTCACCAGGACTTTCATCGGATAGTGTCGATGGGGCAACGTCAGGTCGCGTTTACCCAGGGGACCTTGGGCAAAGGTGCGGATCTGCCCATCGGGATCGCCGTACTCAAAGCGCGGATCGTCACTGACGATCCAGAAATGGATGCGCTTGTCTTCCTCGCCGAGCAATCGCAGCTTGTTGTTGATCTTCACCCAGTGTTCAGGCGTGCCATAGCGACCGACAGTAGACTCCAGGACACTGTAGCGGGCATCGAGCTCGGCTTCGGGCAACAGGCCCAGGCCTTTGGCGACTTGTTGATACAAAGCGCCACCGATCAACAGGAACACCAATGCCGCCACCAGCGTGAACAGGCCGCTGAGGCGCAGGGCGATGCTGTCAGGCAATTTCATTGCCGCGATTCTCCAGCACATAACCCATGCCGCGAATGGTGTGCAGCAACTTCTGCTCGAATGGCCCGTCGAGCTTGGCCCGCAAGCGTTTGATCGCCACTTCCACCACGTTGGCGTCACTGTCGAAGTTGATGTCCCAGACCATTTCGGCAATGGCGGTCTTCGAAAGGATTTCGCCCTGGCGGCGGGCCAGGACACTGAGCAGGGAGAACTCCTTGGCGGTCAGGTCCAGGCGCTGGCCGGCGCGTGTGGCCTTGCGGCTGATCAGATCGATCCACAGGTCGGCGATGCTCACCTGCACTGGTTCATGGCCGCCACTGCGGCGGGTCAGGGCTTGCAGGCGGGCCACCAGTTCCAGGAAAGAAAAGGGCTTGCCCAGGTAGTCGTCGGCGCCGTCGCGCAGCCCCTTGATGCGGTCCTCGACCCGTTCCCGGGCGGTGAGCATGATCACCGGCGTCTGCTTGCGGGCGCGCAAGGCCCGGAGCACGCCGAAGCCGTCCAGGCCCGGCAGCATCACGTCGAGCACGATCACCGCATAGTCGGTTTCCAGGGCCAGGTGCAGCCCCTCGATGCCGTCCGGCGCCACGTCCACGGTGTAGCCCTGTTCGGTCAGGCCGCGGTGCAGGTAGTCCGCGGTTTTTTCTTCGTCTTCGATGATCAGAACGCGCATGGCTCCGCCTCAGTGGTCTGTGCTTGCCAGCGCCGCCGTCGGCGCCGACCCTGGCTGATGGGCAGGCCGATGGAACAGGCGCTCGAGCCACAAGTATATGACCGGTGTGGTGAACAGCGTCAGCGCCTGGCTCACCAGCAGGCCGCCCACCACCGCGATGCCCAGGGGCTGGCGCAGTTCCGCGCCGGCGCCATAGCCGAGCATCAGCGGCAGCGCACCGAGCAGGGCGGCCAGGGTGGTCATCATGATCGGACGGAAGCGTGTCAGGCACGCCTGGAAAATCGCCTCCTGGGGCGCCAGCCCTCTGTTGCGTTGGGCGTCGAGGGCGAAGTCGATCATCAGGATGCCGTTCTTCTTGACGATCCCGATCAGCAGCACCAGCCCGATCAGCGCCATGATCGAAAAGTCCTGGCCCAGCAGCCAGAGCATGATCAGCGCGCCGAGGCCAGCCGAGGGCAGGGTAGAAATGATCGTCAACGGGTGTACGAAACTCTCGTAGAGCACGCCGAGGATGATGTAGACGGCCACCAGCGCGGCGAGGATCAGCCATGGCTGGCTTGCCAGCGAACTTTGGAAAGCCTGGGCCGCGCCCTGGAAATTACCGGTGATGGCGGCGGGCATGCCGATTTCGTTCTTCGCCTGGTCGAGCAGGCGCACCGCGTCTCCCAAGGCCACGCCGGGCGCCAGGTTGAACGACAGGTTGGCGGCCGGGAACATGCCGTCGTGGGCAATGGACAGCGGGCCGTTGCTCGGCGCATCGAAGCGGGCCAGGGCCGAGAGCGGCACCATTTCCCCGCTCAAGGGCGAACGCAGGTAGAAATATGCCAGGCTTTCGGCCTTGCCCCGCTGCGCGGTGTCGAGCTCTAGGATCACGTTGTACTGGTTGGTCTCGGTCTGGAATTCATTGATCTGCCGCTGGCCGAAGGCGTCGTACAGGGCTTGGTCGACATCGGTGGCGGTGAGGCCGAAACGCGCCGCCGCGCTGCGGTCGATGTTGATGTGGGTGATGCTGCCGCCCAGTTGCAGGTCGTTGGAGATGTCGCGGAACGCCGGGTTGCCGCGCAGCTTGTCGGTGAGTTTTTGCGTCCAGGCGTTGAGGCTCGGCCCGTCGTTGCTCTTGAGCACGTATTGGTACTGGGCGCGACTGGGGCCGGAGCTGAGGTTGATGTCCTGCCCGGCCCTGAGGTACAGCACCACGCCAGGGATTTTCAACAATTGCGGGCGGATCCGGTCGATGAAGCCACTGGCCGACACGTCACGCTCGCCCCGGGGCTTGAGGGCGATCCAGAAGCGGCCGTTGGCGATGGTCTGGTTGTTGCCCGAGACACCGACGGAGTGGGAGAAGGTCTGCACCGCCGGGTCGGCGGCGACGATCTCGGCCAGGGCCTTGTGCTTGGCCACCATGTCAGGGAACGACACATCGGCGGCGGCTTCGCTGGTGCCCAGCACCAGGCCGGTGTCCTGTACCGGGAAAAAACCCTTGGGAATGAACACATAGCCCACCACCGCCAGTGCCAGGGTCAGGCCGAACACGCCGATCATCAGTTTTTGATGGGCGAGGGCCCGACGCAGGCCGCGTTCATACCAGCCCAGCAAGCGTTCGCCGAACCCTGGCGAGCCGTGGGCGTGGTGCACCGGGGCACGCATGAACAGCGCGGCCAGGGTCGGCGCCAATGTGAGGGACACCACCACCGAAATCAGGATGGTCGAGGTGGCGGTCAGGGCAAACTCCTTGAACAGACGCCCGACCACGCCGCCCATGAACAGCAGCGGAATGAACGCGGCGATCAGCGAGAAACTGATGGAGACCACGGTGAAGCCAATCTCGCCGGCCCCCTTGATCGCCGCCTCGCGCATGCCATCGCCGGCCTCCAGGTGCCGGTGGATGTTCTCCACCACCACGATTGCATCGTCCACCACGAACCCCACCGAGATGACAATCGCCACCAGGGTCAGGTTGTTCAAGCTGAACCCCATCACGTACATCAAGGCGAAACTGGCGATCAGCGACACCCCCAGCACCGCCGAGACGATCAACGTCGCCGAGAGCTGGCGTAGGAACAACGCCATTACCGCCACCACCAGCAGCACCGCGATCAGCAAGGTGATCTCCACTTCATGCAACGAGGCGCGGATGGTCTGGGTGCGGTCGATCAACACTTTGACCTGCACCGCGGCGGGCAACATCGCTTGCAAGGTGGGCAGGGCCGCCTGGATGCGGTCGACGGTCTCGACGATGTTCGCCCCCGGTTGCCGGAAGATCACCAGGTTGACCCCCGGCTCGTTGTCGGACCAGGCCTGGACGTAGGCGTTCTCCGAGCCGTTGACCACCTTGGCGATGTCCTTGAGGTGTATCGGTGCCCCGTCCCGGTAGGACACGATCAGCTCGCCATACTCGGCAGGTTGGAACAACTGGTCGTTGGTGGACAGGGTGGAAATGCTCGACTCGCCGTACAGCGCGCCCTTGGCCAGGTTGAGGCTGGCCTGTTGCAGCGCCAGGCGAATGTCCGCGAGGGTCAGGCCGATGGCCGCGAGCCGGTCGGCCGAGGCCTGGACGCGGATCGCCGGGCGTTGCTGGCCGGTGATGTAGATTTGTCCGACGCCGTCGATCTGGCTGATCTGGCGGGAGAGCAGGGTTTCGACGTAGTCGCTCAGTTCGGTGCCGGGCATCAGGCTGGAGCTGATGCTGAGGATCAGCACCGGGCTGTCCGCGGGGTTGACCTTGCGCCAGGTCGGCAGGTTCGGCATGTCGTTGGGCAGTTTGCCGGCGGCGGTGTTGATGGCGGCCTGCACTTCCTGGGCGGCGGTGTCGATGCTTTTATCGAGGCTGAATTGCAGGATCAGGTTGGTCGAGCCCAGGGCACTGCTGGACGTCATTTGGGTGATGCCGGGAATGGCGCTGAATTGCACTTCCAGCGGCGTCGCCACCGACGACGCCATGGTTTCGGGACTGGCCCCGGGCAACTGGGCGTTGACCTGGATGGTCGGGAACTCCGCCTCCGGCAACGGCGCGACGGGCAGGCGAGGAAAGGCGATCACCCCCAGCAGCACCAGGGCAAATGTCAGCAGCACCGTGGCGATGGGGTGGTCGATGCACCACGCCGAAACCGAGCCGCGGCCCTTCATGGTTGCGGCTCCGCAGTCTTGGCCAGGGCGGGCGGATCACTGAGCACCTGGATGTGGCTGCCCGGCTTGAGCCGTGACTGGCCGTCGCTCACCAGTTGGTCGCCGGCGTTGACCCCCTTGATGATGTGCAGGTCGCTGTCCTGGTAAACCATCGTCACCGGCACGCTCTCGACCATGTCGCCCTTGATCCGGTACACGAAGTGTTGCTCCAGGCCGCGCTGGACCACGGTGGGCGGCACCACCAGGGCGTCCTTGTCGATGGCCGTCTGGATTTTCAGCGTCACCAGTTGCCCAGGCCACAGTCGTTGCGCGGCGTTGTTGAATTCGGCCTTGGCCCGCAGGGTTCCGGTGTTGGCGTTGATCTGGTTATCGATGAGGCTCAGGCGCCCCTCGCCGAGCAGCTCCCCGGTGGCGCCATCGGCACCGATGTAGGCCTTGACCAAGGCTTGCTCAGGGGCGGCGATCAACCGTTGCAAGGTCGGCAGCATTTGTTGGGGCAGGGAGAACTCCACCGCGATCGGGTCGATCTGGGTCACCGTGAACAGGCCTTCGGCATCGCTGGTGCGCAGGAAGTTGCCTTCGTCTACGTTGCGAATGCCGACGCGCCCGCTCACCGGGGAGCGGATCTGGGTGTAGGACAGTTGCACCTGTGCCGAGTCGATGGCCGCCTGGTTGCCCTGGGCGGTCGCCTTGAGCTGGTTGACCAGGGCCTGTTGCTGGTCATAGGTCTGCTTCGAGACGCCGTCATCGACGCTCAGCAACTTGTAGCGCTTGAGGTTGACCTGGGCCACCGCCAACTGCGCCTGGCTCTCGCCGAGCTGGGCACGGGCCTGGTCGAGGCTGGTGCGGATCGAGCGGTCATCGATGGTCGCCAGCAGGTCACCCTTCTTGACCAGTTGCCCTTCCTTGACCAGAAGCCGGGTGAGGATGCCGTCGATCTGCGGCCGGATCACCACGCTGTGCAGCGACAGGACCGTACCGATGCCGCTGGCAAAGCGCGGCACATCCTTTTGCACCACGCTGACGGCCCGTACCGGAACGGCGGCGGGGGCGCCGGGCTTGGCGGCCACGGGCTTGAGCACATACCAGAGGGCCAGGGCCGCCAGGGCGACCAACAGCATGACAAGCAGGATAGTTTTCTTCTGGGTGCGCATGGATATGAAGGGCCGGTTCGGGACGCAGGAGTTTGAGCTTTCTTATATAGCGTTGCGAGCCGGTCAGGAAGGTGACGGCTAACTGACAGGCGTGTCAGTTTTGTCCTGGATTGCTGTCGGACGAATGGATGTTGGGCTTGCTGGCCCCATCGCGAGCAAGCTCGGCTCCCACAGTGGCTCTGTGTTGGATATCAGTTTTGTGCCCACTGAAGATTGAATGTGGGAGCGAGCCTGCTCGTGATGGCGGTGGTTCGTGTTGGATGAAACTGGCCTGCGCGCCGGGATATCGGGCAGGTATACTGCCGCCTTTCGCGGCTCGCCTACCGAGCCCGGCATATTGAGTGGGGGCGTGGGTGCGGGCCCCGGGTGGGCGGCGCCGCGCCCCCATCCCTGTGAGCGCTTCGCACTCACGCGGGAGCACGCTCCCTCGCCACGGGTTTGTTGTCCTACTCAAGTGAATAATTCAAATGACTTCCTCAATACCATCGCCCGCGGACGAACGCTCGCAAGGCGAACCGTCCGGCCAGACGGACAGCGATGTTTCCAACAGCGAGGACGTGAAAGCGGCGATCCCCGCCTTCAAATTCCCGTTCAAACCCGGTGAACTGGCTGCGGCCAAGGGCGCCGGCCAGCAGCCGTGGTACAAGAATGGCGCAAAGAATGGCCACACCAAGACTCCGGGCGCCGCGCCTCCTGGAACGCGCCGTTCAATGGGCAAGCGCTGAAGTCATCCTTCGAGCACGGGGCACGACTTCAGTTCGCGACCCGTGTGCCCGCCAGGCTGCCACTCAATTCGTAAGCCGTCAGTTCAGCCTGGTGCGCCGCGAGGATTTCCGGCAACGAGCCGCGCAGGTATTCGACCCAGGTCTTGATCTTCGCGTCCAGGTATTGGCGCGACGGGTAGATGGCGTAGAGGTTCAGTTCCTGGGAGCGGTAGTTGGGCATGACCCGCACCAGCGTGCCGTTGCGCAAGCCTTCGATGGCGGCGTACACCGGCAGCACCCCCACGCCCATGCCACTGGTGATCGCGGTTTTCATCGCATCGGCGGAATTCACCAGGAACGGTGAGCTGTTGATGGTGACCATCTCTTGGCCTTCCGGGCCGTCGAACACCCATTTTTCCAGCGGAATGACCGGGCTGACCAGGCGCAGGCAGGCGTGGTTGAGCAGATCGCTGGGTTTTTGCGGGCAGCCGCTGGCTTTCACGTAGGCGGGCGACGCGCAGACGATGCTGTAGGTGATTCCCAGGCGTTGGGAAACGAAGCCCGAATCCGGCAGTTCGCTGGCGAGCACGATGGAGACGTCGTAGCCCTCGTCGAGGATGTCCGGCACGCGGTTGGCCAGGGTCAGGTCGAAGGTCACGTCCGGATGAGTCTTGCGGTAGCGGGCGATGGCGTCGATCACGAAATGCTGGCCGATGCCGGTCATGGTGTGGACCTTCAACTGCCCGGCCGGTCGCGCATGGGCGTCGCTGGCCTCGGCTTCCGCTTCTTCGACATACGCCAGGATCTGCTCGCAACGCAGCAAGTAGCGTTTACCCGCCTCGGTCAACGCAATGCGTCGGGTGGTGCGGTTGAGCAGACGGGTTTGCAGGTGGGCTTCCAGGTTGGAAACCGCACGCGAGACGTTGGCTGTGGTGGTATCCAATTGCGCGGCGGCGGCGGTGAAACTGCCGGCTTCGGCCACACAGCTGAACGCGCGCATGTTTTGCAAGGTGTCCATGGAGGGCTCTCTTGGGAGGTGGCAAATTGTGACATGAAGTTACAGAGATGCGGGACCCGACTAATGGATTATCGCGTTAACGGTAACAAAGATTCGCAGAAAGGTCGGCTTATCGCCGGGGAGGGCGATGCATAGAATTGCCGCCAAAGCAGGAGCCGGCCTTGGCGAACACCTGTGGGAGCGAGCTTGCTCGCGATGAGGCCATTACCTTCAACCTTTGAGGTGAATGTCCGGACGCCATCGCGAGCAAGCTCGCTCCCACAGATTTTGCGTTACAGCCACCCTCGTCGTTGTGCCCCTCTCAGGAATTTTGCGCCAGTGCCGCGTTGCATCAGCAGAGAGCTGAAGACTCTCAGTGTTTGGGTTCTGACATTAACCATCAGCGGTTGCATCGGCACAGGCGGCATTGCGCCACACGGCCAGGTAGTGCCGGCCAACCAACTGGTAACCGATGCCGCCATCCGCGAGGCCGCCCGCGATGCCCACTGGCCCGCCGGCCAATGGTGGCAAGCCTACGGTGATCGGCAATTGGATCGCTGGATCGACCTGGCGGTGCAGGGCAGCCCGAGCCTGGCCATGGCCGCCGCCCGGGTGCGCCAGGCCAAGGCCATGGCCGGTGTTGCCGAAGCCGCCGAGTCGCTGCAGATCAATGGCCAGGCGACCCTCAAGCGCCATGACTGGCCTACCGATCAGTTCTACGGCCCGGGCGAGTTGGCTGACACCACGACCTGGGACAACCAGGCTTCCCTGGGCTTGAGCTACGCCCTGGACCTGTGGGGCCGTGAGCGTAATGCCAGCGAACGGGCGGTTGATTTGGCCCACGTGAGCGTCGCTGAAGCACGACAGGCGCAACTGGAGTTGCAGAGCAACATCGTGCGCGCCTACATCCAGTTTTCACTGCACTATGCCCAGCGCGATATCGTCGCCGCGACGCTTCATCAACAAGAGCAGATTCTCGCTCTGGCGCAAAAGCGTCTGGACGGCGGCATCGGCACCCAGTT
Source organism: Pseudomonas sp. LARHCG127 (assembly GCF_052871455.1). Taxonomy (NCBI): domain Bacteria; kingdom Pseudomonadati; phylum Pseudomonadota; class Gammaproteobacteria; order Pseudomonadales; family Pseudomonadaceae; genus Pseudomonas; species Pseudomonas sp. LARHCG127. The sequence goes on along the minus strand of NZ_JBIXJT010000008.1, from coordinate 142,302 downwards.
TGAAGTCAGCCAGGCCCAGGCGCCCCTGCCCGAGACCCATCGCCAACTCGACGCCCTCGACGAAGCCATCGCCTTGAGCCGCAATCAGTTGGCGGCGCTGGCAGGCAAAGGGCCGGGCGCAGGCGCGCCGTTGCAGCGCCCGACCCTGGTCCTCGGCGCGCCCTTGAAGCTGCCGTCGGCCTTGCCCGCCGAACTGCTTGGCCAGCGGCCGGATGTGGTGGCCGGGCGTTGGCAAGTGGCGGCCCAGGCCCGGGGCATCGATGTGGCCCGGGCCGGTTTTTATCCCAACGTCGATCTGGTGGGGAGCCTCGGCTACATGGCCACCGGGGGTGGGGCGCTGGAGTTCCTGACCGGCAAGAAACTCACCTACAACGTCGGGCCGGCGATCACTTTGCCGATTTTCGACGGCGGGCGCCTGCGTTCGCAATTGGGCGAGGCGGCCGCCGGTTATGACATCGCCGTGGCGCACTACAACCAGACACTGGTGAATGCCCTCAAGGGCATTTCCGATCAGTTGATCCGCCGCCAGTCCCTGGACAAGCAACAGGTCTTCGCGGCTGAATCGGTGGCTGCCGCCCAGCGCACCTACGAGATCGCAAGGGTGGCGTTCCAGCGCGGGCTCACCGACTACCTCAACGTGCTCAACGCCCAAGGCCTGTTGTTCAAACAGCAACAGGTGCAACAGCAGGTGCAGGCGGCCCGGTTGAGTGCCCATGCCGATCTGGTGACGGCGCTGGGTGGCGGGCTTGAGGCCGGCAACGACAGTCCTGCCTCGGCCCATCCCCTGTGGCGTGGGCGCTGGCCCCCGCGGGGCGGCGCAGCAGCCCCACCAATCGCGCCGCAAAGTGGGTGCTGCGCACCCAAGCGGGAGCAAGCTCCCTCGCCACAATGCTGAGTCGTTCTATTGTGATGTCTTTATTCGCCCCTGCCCGCTGGCTGTACCGTCTCGAATGGCGCCGTGGTTTTTTCGACTGGGCCCGTAGCGACGGGGTGACCTGGGTCTATATCTTCAAGGTCCTGTTGGCCGCGTTCCTGACCTTATGGCTGGCGATGCGCCTGGAATTGCCACAACCACGCACGGCCATGATTACCGTGTTCATTGTCATGCAACCCCAGAGTGGGCAGGTGTTCGCCAAGAGTTTCTATCGTTTCCTCGGCACCCTGGCCGGCTCGGCGGTGATGGTGGCGCTGATCGCCTTGTTTGCCCAGAACACTGGGCCATTCCTCGTTTGCCTGGCGATCTGGGTCGGCCTTTGTTCGGCGGGGGCGGCGCGTTATCGCAATTTCCGCGCCTATGGTTTCGTGCTGGCCGGTTATACCGCGGCGATGATCGGCCTGCCGGCCCTGGCCCATCCGGAAGGTGCATTCATGGCGGCGGTCTGGCGGGTGCTGGAGATTTCCCTGGGGATTCTTTGCGCCACCCTGGTCAGTGCCGCGATCCTGCCGCAAACCGCCAGTGCCGCCATGCGCAATGCCTTGTACCAGCGCTTCGGGGTGTTTGCCCTGTTTGTCACCGACGGCCTGCGTGGACGCAGCCAGCGAGAGGCGTTCGAGGCGCGCAACGTGAGCTTCATTGCCGAGGCCGTGGGCCTGGAAAGCCTGCGTAGCGTGACCGTGTTCGAAGACCCGCACATGCGCCGGCGCAACGGTCGGCTCAGTCGCTTGAACAGCGAGTTCATGGGCATCACCACTCGCTTCAACGCCTTGCACCAGTTGCTTGAGCGCTTGCGCAGCAGCGCGGCGGGTCATGTCGTCAATGCCATCAAGCCTGGTTTGCAAACCCTGGCCGAACGGTTGGACGGCTTCAGTGGCCGGGCCCTGACCGACGGCGATGCGGCCCGTCTATCTGCGGCGCTGGCTGAGTACAAGGCCGATTTGCCGGCCCAGGTGCGGCGGCTGCGGGCGGTTTTCCAGGACACCGCGCCGAGCGACGGGCAACGGCTGGATTTCCATACCGCCTATGAACTGCTGTATCGCTTCGTCGACGACCTGCATGGCTACGCTCAGACCCACGCGTCCCTGGCCGAGCATCGCCATGACCGTGAACGCTGGGACGAGCCGTTCGTGCCGCAGACCAACTGGCTGGCCGCCACGGCGTCGGGGGTTCGCGCTGCTTTCATCCTGTTGTTGCTGGGCGGCTACTGGGTCGCCACCGCCTGGCCGAGCGGCGCAACCATGACGATGATCGCTGCCGCCACGGTGGGCTTGTCGGCCGCGACGCCGAACCCCAAGCGCATGGCCTTCCAGATGGCCTGCGGCACGTTGGCCGGGGCGTTGATCGGCTTCGTCGAGATGTTCTTCGTCTTCCCGTTGATCGATGGTTTCCCGCTGCTCTGCATGATGCTGGCACCGGTGATCATGCTGGGCTCGTTCCTCAGTTCGCGCCCCCAATACGCCGGGGTCGGGCTGGGGCTACTGATCTTTTTCTGCACCGGCTCGGTGCCGGACAACCTGACGGTCTACAACCCCTACGCCTTCATCAACGATTACATCGCGATGATCCTCGGCATGCTGGTGTGCGCCGCGGCCGGTGCGATTATTCTGCCGCCTAACAGTCGCTGGCTATGGCGCCGACTGGAACAGGACCTGCGCGAGCAAGTGGTGTTTGCCATCAGTGGCAAGCTCAAGGGCCTGGCCTCGGGTTTCGAGAGTCGTACCCGCGACTTGTTGCATCAGGCCTACGGGCTGGCAGCGGGGCAACCTCGGGTGCAACGGGACTTGCTGCGCTGGATGTTCGTGGTGCTGGAAGTCGGCCACGCGATCATCGAACTGCGCAAGGAACAGGCGATCCTGCCAGTGCACCCGGCCTATGCACAAAGCCAGCCGTGGCGCCAGGCGATCCGGGTGATGGGGCGGGCGCTGGTGCGGCTGTTCCGCCAACCGAACCCGAGCAATCTGGAGCGTGCCCTGGTGGCGGTGGACCACGCCATTGGCCGTGTGCAGGCCACCGACGAACCCTTCGCCCCGCATTTCGACACTTCGGCCCTGCGTCGGGTGAAAAGCTACCTGCATTTCATCCGCACCTCGCTGCTGGACCCGCAATCGCCGTTGGCCGGCTATGTCATACCGCCTGCCACGCTTCCCCAGGAACCTGAACATGCCCCGTGAGATCGCCTTCCATGGCGTGTACATGCCCACCATGACCCTGATGTTTTTCATCGCCGCCGGCCTGGCCTGGGCCTTGGACCGTTTCCTGTCGGGGGTGGATTTGTACCGCTTCTTCTGGCACCCGGCGTTGTTGCGCCTGAGTCTGTTCACTTGTCTGTTCGGCGCGCTGGCGCTGACGGTCTACCGTTGAGATCGATGCGATGAAAAAGTTCTTCAGCCTGCTGGCGACGCTGCTGGTGCTGGGTCTGGCCTTGTGGATTGGCCGTACGCTGTGGGTCCATTACATGAACACGCCCTGGACCCGCGATGGCCGGGTGCGGGCCGACATCATCAACGTGGCCGCCGATGTCAGCGGCGAGGTGGTCGAGGTGCCGGTGGGCGACAACCAGTTGGTGAAAAAGGGCGACCTGCTGATGCGCATCGACCCCGAGCATTACCGCATCGCGGTGAAGCAGGCGCGCTCCCTGGTGGCGTCGCGCAAGGCCACTTGGGAAATGCGCAAGGTCAACGCCCATCGGCGTGCCGACCTGGACAGCCTGGTGATCTCCCGCGAAAATCGCGACGACGCCAGCAACATCGCCGACTCGGCCCTGGCCGATTACCAGCAGGCCCAGGCGCAATTGGAAGCCGCCGAATTGAACCTGTCCCGTACCGAGGTTCGCGCAGCGGTGGACGGCTACGTCACTAACCTCAACGTCCACCGTGGCGACTATGCGCGCATCGGTGAGGCGAAGATGGCCGTGGTGGACATGCATTCGTTCTGGGTCTATGGCTTCTTCGAAGAGACCAAGTTGCCCAAGGTGCGGGTCGGCGATTCGGCGCAGTTACAGTTGATGAGCGGAGAGGTGCTCAAGGGGCATGTGGACAGCATCTCCCGTGGTATCTACGACCGCGACAACCCCGAAAGCCGCGAGCTGATCGCCGATGTCAACCCGACCTTCAACTGGGTGCGCCTGGCCCAGCGGGTGCCGGTGCGCATTCATCTGGATGAGGTGCCGGACGGCGTGCTGCTGGCGGCGGGGATGACCTGCACGGTGGTGGTAGAACCACGCGACAAGCGTTGAGACCAGTGGCTTGCTTGTGGGTGATGGTGAGCCAAAAAAACCTGTGGGAGCTTGCTCGCGATAGCCGTGGTCCAGCTTGAACTGATGTTGGCTATGCCACCGTCATCGCGAGCAAGCTCGCTCCCACTTTTTTCCGGTTGCCCCCGGAACTCTCGTTCACCCGTGGCGAGGGAGCTTGCTCCCGCTGGGTGGCGAAGCCACCCCAAAACAGGCATTGCGGTGCGACGGATTAACCGTGCCAGCCGGGTTACGACTGCTGCGCAGCCGAGCGGGAGCAAGCTCCCTCGCCACAACAGCCAAGAAGCCAAGAAGCCAAGTTCGCGATGATTACAGCGATTTGCCCAACCCAAACCGCTTCATCAACCCCTTCTCCAGCAACCCTTTTGGCAACAAACCAGCCATCAACGGCAACGCCCGGCTGCCATTGCCCAGTCGCAGCAGGCGGGGCGGCTTGGGTTGTTGTACGGCCTTGAGCAGCGCGGCGGCGAATTCGTGGGCCGGGGTCGGGTTGTCCTGGGACGCCTTGGCCCGGGCGCGGATGCCCTCGCGCAGGGGCCACCAGGGCGATTGCTCGCTGATCAATTGTTCGGCTTCGTGGCCGGCATTCTTGGCGAAGCTGGAGGCGATCGCGCCAGGCTGGACCTCCATCACGCGGATGCCGAACGGCGCCAGTTCCATGCGCAAGGCATCGCTCAGGGCATGCACCGCCGCCTTCGAGGCGCAGTAGGCGCCGGCAAACGGCGTGACCAGCACCCCGGACACGCTGCCGATGTTCACCACCAGCCCCCGGGCCCGACGCAATACCGGAAACAGCGCCCGGGTGACCCCGACGATGGCGAACACGTTGGTTTCGAACTGACGTTGCATGGCCGGCACGCCACCATCCAGCAGCGGGCCCATGGCGCCGTAGCCGGCATTGTTGACCAGCACATCCAGGCCACCCTGCTGTTGGTTGATCCGTTCGCTCAACCGCTCCAGCGCCTGGCCGTCGTTGACGTCCAGTTGCACGGCGGTGAACCCGGCCGTGGCGAGTGTCGCCACGTCCTCAGCCTTGCGCGCCGTGGCCCAGACCTGATAACCCGCGGCCTTGAAGGCCTCTGCGAGGGCGCGGCCAATGCCGCTGGAACATCCGGTGATCAACGCAACAGGCATGGCGCGTTCCTTGTGCAAAAAAGGGGGGAGGCAATCAGTTGGAGAAGCTGCCGTGCAAGCGCTCGGCGCGAAACTCCAGGGTTTGCGGGCGATAACCCGGACGCAGGGGCGGCAGGGGCAGGCAGTCCTGCCAGTCGGCGCCGGCCTGCAATTCGCCAGGGCCACGGTAGCGTGGTGCGTCGTAGGGGCTGTCGGCCAGGTTGATGGTGTCGCCAGGTGCATAGGCCGCGACCCGCCAGCGCAGTTCCAGCAGTGGCACGTCGTTGTTGTTCTTCAGGGTCAGGGACAGCGGCCGGTCGGCGGGGCACTGTCCGGGGGCATAGCTGAGGCGCAGTTCCAGGCGCTCCAGTTGCCGGGTCTCGCGACTCTCCTGCCAGAGCACCCACACAGCGACCAGTCCCAGCCCGATGAACGCCGCGAGGGAGACCGGCAAGGCCTTGGCCGGGTAGCGCAACAGCAGGATGAGCCAGGTGATGACCAGCAAGACGCCGATAAGCATGGTGGAAGCCTCCGTTACCGTAGGCACATCCTACCGAAGGGCGCGGGCAATGTTGAAGCAATGATGCCCGGCCATGACTTACTTGCAAAAAAAGCCCCCACCCAACCCACTGCGGATAGGGGACGCAGTGGGCTGGATGGGGGCTTCTTGTACGGCTGATCGTTGCTGCGGGTTACTGTGCGATGGTCTTCACCGACACGCCACGTTCGATTGGGGTGGAGCGACCATAGATGTCTTCGAAACGCTCGATGTCGTCTTCGCCCAGGTAGCTGCCGGACTGCACTTCGATGATTTCCAGCGGGATCTTGCCCGGGTTGCGCAGGCGGTGCACCGACGCGATCGGGATGTAGGTCGACTGGTTTTCGCAGAGCAGGAACACGTTCTCGTCGCAGGTCACCTCAGCGGTGCCGCTGACGACGATCCAGTGTTCGGCGCGGTGGTGGTGCATCTGCAGCGACAGGCACGCACCCGGCTTGACCGAGATGTGCTTGACCTGGAAGCGCCCGCCCATGTCCACCGAGTCATAGGAACCCCACGGACGATAGACCTCGCAGTGGTTCTGGGTCTCGGTACGACCCTGTGCGTTGAGGGTGTTGACCATCTGTTTCACGCCTTGGACCTTGTCCTTGTGGGCGATCATCATGGCGTCCTTGGTTTCGACCACCACTATGTTTTCCAGGCCGATCACCGACACCAGCTTGCCGTTGCCGTGGATCATGCAGTTGCGGCTGTCCTGGATGACGACGTCGCCCTTGGTGACGTTGCCATTGGCGTCTTTCTCGTTGACTTCCCACAGCGACGCCCAGCAGCCGACATCGCTCCAGCCGGCCGACAGCGGAACGACGCAGGCACGCTGGGTCTTTTCCATCACGGCGTAGTCGATGGAGTTGTCCGGGCAGCAGGCGAAGGTGGCTTCGTCGAAGGTGATGGTGTCGGCCGTCTGCTCACTGCGCTCCAGGGTCAGCAGGCAGGTGTCGTAGATGTCTGGATCGTGCTTTTTCAGCTCTTCGAGGAAGCGGCTGGCGCGGAACAGGAACATGCCGCTGTTCCAGAAATAACCGCCGGCCTCGACGAACTCGGTGGCACGCTTGACGTCGGGTTTTTCGACGAAGTGCGAGACGCGGCTCACGCCCTCGGGCAGCAGCGCATCGTTGGTCGACTTGATGTAGCCGTAGCCGGTTTCCGGTTTGGTGGCCGGTACGCCGAACAGCACCATTTCGCCACGCTCGGCGGCCACGGTGGCCAGTGCCAGGGCGCGTTGCAGGGCTTTCTGGTCGTCGATCACGTGGTCGGCCGGCAGCACCAGCATCAGCTCGTCGCGGCCTTCGTTGACCAGCATCATCGCGGTCAGCGCGACGGCCGGTGCGGTGTTGCGCCCGAACGGTTCCATCAGGATGCGCTGGGCTTCGAGCTTACGGGTGCTCAGCTGTTCGTTGACGATGAAACGGTGGTCTTTGTTGCAGACCACGATCGGCGTGTCCATGCCTTCGAACACCAGGCGCTCGAGGGTCTGCTGGAACAGGGTGTGTTCACCGGTCAGGGCCAGGAACTGTTTAGGGAATTGCTTGCGCGAAAGCGGCCAAAGACGTGAGCCACTACCACCTGACAAGATCACCGGAATCATGTTTGTTACTCCTTGAAGCGAAATGGTTGTTAGAGCTACTGCGTTCTGTCGTTTCACTCTCTTGTTCTTGTTCCGTACCCGATTGACACCCCGATTCAGGGTGGGAGCGGGCTTGCTCGCGAAAGCGGTGGTTCAGCCAACATCAATGTTGAATGTGAGACCGTATTCGCGAGCAAGCCCGCTCCCACAGGGGTACAGCGTCAATCAGGTGAGTTCATCAGCGGGTCGACACTGGGCGTTTCACCCACACTGGCGACAGGCTGCTGCCCGAGCCGGTCACGTACAGCACGGCCGCTTCGCCGCGCTCCAGGGCCACGGGCTTGACGTCGCCGACTTTCTTGTCGCCTTCGTACAGGGCCAGGGATACTTTCACTGGGTTGATTTCACGTTCGCCACGGCCCTTGGCGGCCACGTTCGGCACCACTTCGGTCTTGCCGTCGGCGGTCTTGAGGGTCAGTGCCTTGTCGCTGAGGTTCTGTACGCGGACCAGGGACTTCTGCTTGTTCTTGAACGGTGGCTCTTCGATCAGTTGCGGCTGGCCGGTGGCGTTGTTGACCAGGGTGTAATAGTGATCGGAGGCCAGTTTCACCGGCACGGACTGGCTGCCGACCTTGGCGCTGTAGTCGCCACCGGGCATGAAGCTGAAGTCGCTGCTGGCCAGTGGGGCTACGTCGCTGATGTTGGTGCTGCCGACGGTGGCGCTGACTTCGGCGTTGCTGGCGTTGTACACCCGCACGAAGCTCGAGCCTTTTGGCGCGACCGGACCGTAGAGGGCCGAGTCACCGGCGAAGGCCGAGAAGGAAAGGGCGCTCATGCTGGCGACCAGGGCAACAGCCTTGAAGGAGCGAGCAGCGAGACGGCGAGGAGTAGTGTTGAAAGTCATGGTGGACCTCTCTTTCAGTTTTGCGCCCGGTCGGGCGTCTCGGATTGTGTGTTAGCAGCTACGTTCTGTTGGCGGGCGCCGGCCTGCTTGAGTTCGGCGACCCACTGCGGATCGGCGTCGCCGATCTCGTTGTTCACGGGCAGATAACGTTCAGGGAACTCCCAGATCAGCACCTGTGGCGGGCTGTTCTTGAAGGCGTCGCTCTTGAGGTAGCTGAGCATCGGCAGAATCGGGCCATGGCCGTCTTCGGCGTAGTTGACGACGTCGCTGTGCAGGGCTTGCTTGAGTGCACCGACGAAGTTCCAGTTCGGGTTGGCGCTGTAGCTGGTGCCGATCAGGGCCACGGGCACCTGGGCATCGGCGAACAGTGCGTCATCGCTGGCCGGCTGGTCGTCGGCTTCGCGGGTGTTGCGCTTGACGAGCGGCTCCTGGGCCGGCATCAGGTTTTCGAACAGCGGGTCCAGCGGCAGGAACTGACGCAGGTCGCCTTTATGAATGACTTTCTCCGCAGGCTCGGTGACGAAACGCTGTGGCTCGCCATTGAGTGGTGTGCGTTCGGCAATGGCTTTGGCCAGATGTTCCGCAGCAATTTGCGCGCCTTCCGGTGTCCAGTGGGTGTCGGTGCGCAGGAACACTTGCTGGCCGCTTTGCTTGGCCTGCTGCAGCGGGGCGAGCAGGTCAGGGGCGACGATCTTGTCCGCGGCCACGCGGGCATGGAAGTCCTGGTACAGGTTGGCGTGAATGCTTGAAGGCTTCACTTCACCCAGGTGCTCGGGGTACAGCCGCGCCTTGGCCGGCACGATCGCCATGACCAGGGTGATGCCTTGCTCCTTGAGCTTCTGGCGCACGCCTTCGATCAGCGCGTAGTTGCCTTGCAGGTTCTGGTCTTCGTTGACGATCGGGTTGAACTCTTCGTCGCTGTACAGCCACTGGTCGCGGCCCAGGACCACGCCTTTGCGGCCCTCATTGAACAGCTTGTAGTCCAGCGCGGCCCAGATGTTGGTGCCCAGGCGCTTGATCGGAAACTCTTCGTCGTAGTGCGTTTCCACGGCCTTGGCCCAGCGCCCGTTGAGCACGGTCGCGTCGGGGTTGGTGCTGAAGCCCAAGAAGCTGCGCATCGACCACAGGCCCAGCGCTGTCAAAATCAGCATGAACAGTGCGATGTAAAAGATGCGTAATGAGCGGGTCATGTTCAGATCCCTCAGAACTGGAAGTAAAGGAACGGCGAGAAGCTTTGCGCCGAGAGTTTGAGAATCGAGGCAATGAACAGCATCAGCACCAGGGCGCGCATCACGTAGCGTGACCAGTCCGCGGTCCAGTAGGCCGGTTGCACTTGGGCCTCGACGCCGACGGTGTAGCCTGGCTCGTGGATCGCCGCTGGGTTGTCACCCGGCACGGCCTTGATCATTCCCGGTTGCGCGGTGGCCGGGCCGTTGGCTTCGGTATTGACCTCAGGCTTGGTCTTGACCGGTGGACGGTTGGTGTAGAAGTCCCGCAGGCCGAAGAAGGCGAGGGTGGCGTAGGCCACCACCAGCGTGGCGATCTGCAGGCCGGTGAGGTTGGCGCGGGTCAGTTCCGACAGCGACCAGTCGCCGAAGCTGAACATCGCGCTGTACATGCGACCGGCCACGTGCAGGTTTTCGGCACGGAAGATCACCCAGCCCATCACCACCAGCAGGAAGGTCAGCGCCCAACGAATCGGGTTGATGCTGCGTGGGTTGGTGTCGATGCCCACCGCTTTTTCGATGGCCAGCCACATGCCGTGCCAGGCACCCCAGATCACGTAGGTGATGTTCGCGCCATGCCACAGGCCACCGAGCAGCATGGTCAGGAACAGGTTGCGATAGGTCATCAGCGTGCCTTTGCGGTTACCGCCCAGGGTGATGTAGAGGTAGTCGCGCAACCAGGTCGACAGGCTGATGTGCCAGCGGCGCCAGAACTCGGTGATCGACTGGCTGATGTAGGGCTGCTTGAAGTTTTCCATGAAACGGAAACCCATCATCAGGCCCAGGCCGATGGCCATGTCGCTGTAGCCGGAGAAGTCGAAGTACAGCTGCGCGGTGTAGGCCAGGGCGCCGAGCCAGGCATCGCCCGTGGTCGGGTTCTGCAAGGCGAAGCAATGGTCGGCCACCACCGCCAGGGTGTCGGCGATGAACACTTTCTTGATGAAGCCCTGCATGAAGCGGGTGCAGCCTTCGGAGAACTTGTCCAGTGTGTGGGTGCGGTTGTTGAACTGGTCGGCCAGGTCGCGGAAGCGCAACACGGGGCCGGCGATCAGGTGCGGGAAGATCGCCACGAATGCCGCGAAGTCGATCAGGTTGCGAGTCGCCGGTGTGTCACCGCGATAGACGTCGATGATGTAGCTGATGGACTCGAAGATGTAGAACGAGATCCCGATCGGCAACAGCACGTGGGTCAGGATGAACGGGTTCAGACCAAAGCCGGTGATGATCGCATTGAGGCTGTCCACGCCGAAGTTGGCGTATTTGAAATAGCCCAGGATGGCCAAGTCCACGCCCACGCCGAGCAACAGCCAGCGCTGGGCCGGTTTGGTGCGCACGCCGGCGGCGCCGACTTTCAGGCCGATCCAGTAGTTCCACAGGGTCACGCCGGCGAACAGCGCGAGGAAGTCCACGCGCCACCAGGCATAGAACACGTAGCTGGCGATCAGCAGCAGCAGGTTGCGATAGCGTTGCCCGCTCAAGTAGTACAAGCCGAGAAAGATCGGCAGGAACAGGAACAGGAACACGTTGGATGAAAATACCATCCCGATCTCTCCATGTTGAATCAACAGTCAAGGGCCAGAGCCCCCCCAAACCCCCCCATCAAAACCGGGGGGTTATTGCATTTCGAACACCTGCCTACCTGTGGCGAGGGAGCTTGCTCCCGCTCGGCTGCGAAGCAGCCGCATCGTCAGGCTTGGGGGAGCTGCGCGCCCCAGCGGGAGCACGCTCCCTCGCCACAGGATGTGTTGGGCGTTAACTACCTTTTTCGCCTTTCTCCCGCGAAGGGTCATACACCCGGGTCAAGTCCCCGCCGAGGCGGAAGGTCTTGAACGGTTGCATTTCGTGCTTGCGTTCCAGCACGTCCTCCGAGCAGGTGTAGAGACTGCAGAACGGTTCGAGCCAGGCGAATTTCGAATCGACCTTCAGGTCCTTCATGTCCTGCTCTTCGCCGTTCTTCTCTTCGAAGATGTCCGGGTCTTTCACCCCGGCCAGCACCCGGTCACCCAGGCGCTTGAGCGCACCGTTGTTTTCCTGGCGCAGGTCGACACCGTTGACCTGGGCGAAACTGGCGATCATCGCCAATGGCGGCAGGGCATAGTTGTGGTAGGACAGGGCTCGTTGCTTGCGCTTGAGTTCGTTGGGCAAATAGCCCTCGGCGTCGACTTGATTGACGCCGACCTTGTATTCCTTGACGGCCCAATCGAACAGGTCGCGGCGGTTGGTTGCCACGGAGGTGGCCATCACCGACCAGGCAGCCCAGTAGGAATGGTTGTTGATCTTGTCCAGCGGCAGGTTGTCCCAGTCGCTGACCACCTGGTCGGCCATCCGGCTGAACCAGCCTTCGATCAGTTGCGCCTGCTCCGGGTGATTGGCCAGCGGACGGGACTCGGAGAACTTCAGGCGCACATAGGCCGAAGCCATGCTGCCCAACGCCCATTTGCGCATGGACTTGCCAGTGTGGTTGAAGTCCTTGGACATCAACGCATCGGCCTGGGCCCAGGCGGTCAGCCAGTTCAGCGTGCATTCCAGTTGCTCGGGGCGGCCGTCACGCATGAACTGCATCACTTGCTTGCTGACGCCACGCTCGATCTTGGTGATGTCGGCGGTGCTATCGCGGAAGGCTTTTTCCGATTGCACGTTCAGCGTCGCGCGGGCCTTGTCGGAGCCCTCGTACTTGCTGCGAAATTGCAGGGAACCGGTGTAGGGCGTCGGCGTGGCGTCGCAACCTTTGGCCGCTTCGCCGGCCTTGACCTTCTCGATCGGTGCGAAGTAACCCTGTGGCGGGCGCAGCGGGGCCGCCGCCTGCGTGGCCCCGGCGAACATCGCCAGGGTCAGCAGGGAGGGCGCCAGCAGCGTTTTCAACGTTCGGGTGCGCGTGGTACTGGTCATGAGACGAGACCTCATTGTCCGATTTGAGCCGTTTGTTGCCCGGCTTGCGGAGATGCGTTGCGTTTGCAGACTTTCGCTTCCACTTGCAGTGGCTCCTTGCCGGCTTCAGGCCCCTGGACCTCTAGAGCCAAGAGGTTCTGGGAGGCCCAGTCCTCGTCGGTACGCAATTGGAAGGCGAAACGTCCGTCGGTGTCGGAGGTATTCGGTTTTTCGATCTTGATGTCCTCGTGGCGCCCATTCATGTACCAGAGGGTGGCTTGCAAAGTTTTCACCGAGGTGTCGGCGAAGCGGATGTCGACCTGGTGGCTGCCGTTACGCAGATCCATGTTCTGGCTGTTGACCATCAATTCGTTCTTGCCCGGCTTGAGCTTGGCCTTGCTGCTCATCAGGGCCGGCTTGCCTTCGCAACCGTTGTTGTCCAGCAGCGCCATCATCTGGCGGTAGATGGTTTCCTGGTCCAGGCGATACAGCGGCGAGAATTCCCAGATGAGAATCTTCGGCGGGTTCTTCTGGAACTCTTCGCTGCCCAGGTACTGGATCATCGCGCCCTCGAAACCACCGCCGGGGAAGGCGACGTTGAGGATGTCGGCGCCGATGGCTTCTTCCAGGAAACCGGCAAAGTTGTAGTTCTTGCCGCTGTGACTGGTGCCCACGAGGGTGATCTGCGGGTTGCCGGAATCGCCGAACAGGTCGCCGTCGCCGGCCTCGCCCTTGGGTTCGGTGGTGAACTGGTCCATGTATTGGATCGCGTAGCTGGTGCCGCACAGCTGCCCGGCCATGTTGTGCAGGGTGCCGGTCTTGCCCATGCGGCCGGACTTCTTGGTCTCGAACTCACGCTTGGGGATGTCGGCGAAGGCCGGGATCTGCTTGACCTTCTCGGCCACGACCTTGGCGGTGCGCTGGGCGCCGTATGGGGTCCAGTGCTGGTCGCCACGGAAATAGAAATCGTGGGCCGGCAGGGTTTCGGGCAGGTTTTCGTTGGTCAGCGGCGACAGGTCCGGCACCACATAACCCATCTGGGCGAAACGGCCGAGCATCGATTTGTAGTTGGCCAGGGCTTTCTCGTAGTCGAAAGCGGCTTTTTCCTGCGGGTTGAGCTTGTTGCGGTTCACCAGGCCCCGGGTCGGCTGGTAGACGAGCACCAGCTCGACGCCTTTGGCCTTGAACGCATCGTGCAACTGCTGCAGGCGCTTGTAGCCGGCCGGGGTGGTGTTGAATTCGGTCCGCAGGTCTTCCTGGGTCCGGAACAGCCAATCGCCCTGGGCTTGTACCAGCGTGGTGAAGTTCTGCTGGTAGCGCGTGGTGTAGTTCTTCGCGTCATGGGCCGCCGGGCACAGGTTGCAGCACGGTTCGGCGGTGAAGCTCGGTGCCTTGACTTCATCGGCGCGCGCGCCACTTGCGGCGGCGAGAATGCCGGCAGTCAGGGCGGACAGGCCCAAAAGTTTGATCATCTGTGGGTTCATAAAGGTCATCCTCAGTCCCGCATTTCGGTCTGGCGTTCGACAGGGTCGATCAGCACGGCTTTCTGCTGGCGCACCAGCAGGTCAAGAATTTCGTCCTGGCGTTCGCCGAGGATTCCCGAGAAGCTGATGCCGCTGGATTTGGTCGGCGCGAGCATGGACACGCGGTACAGCTCGACGCTCAGGGGCGAGTCGATGGACAACGGGCCGCTGCCGTTGGCGGCCAATTCGCCACCCACCACGATCAGCGAGACCTGGGCGTCGAACGGGTCGAGCTTGATGTCCCGGTCGGTGTCCGACAGGTCTTTGATGTGGCCGTAGAGACCGGTCAGGCCGTTGGCCATGGACACGTTTTCGTAGAGGCGGATGTTCACGCTGTTACGAATCCGGATGCCGTGGCGGCGGTTGCTGATCACTTTGTTGCCCCACAGCAGGTTGTCACCACTCTCGTACAGCGTGATGCCGTCGGTGTGGTTCTTGTAGATCTCGTTGTAGGCGATCAGGTTGTTCACGCTGTTACGGTCGATCACCAGGCCCGAGAGTTTGTTGTCGTAGCTGCGGTTGTTGAAAATGAAGCTGTCGTTGACCTCACGGGAAATGATGATCCCGTGCTTCTTCTTGGTCCCGTAGACGGTGTTGTCGGCAATGATCAGCCGATGGGAACGGTCGTGGGGGTCGATGCCGTAGACGATGTTGTCCTTGTAGGTATTGCTCTTGACCACGAAGTCGTTGGTTTCGTAGCAGTAGAAGCCGTACCACATGTCCGAGAACTCGGAACCGATGATCCAGCCGGTCGGTTCCGGGCGCTTGAGGACCTTGGCCATGTTCGGCGTGTACTGGGAAATACTCACCCCGTACGACTTACTGTTGGCGTAGCCGAAACTGGCCATCTTGCTGTTGACGATGTAGGTCTCGGTGCCGCCCCAGGACAGCAGGAACGGACGGAATTCATTGGGCGAGCGGAACGTGGCAGGGCCGTTTTCCTTTTCGCGCCAGCCGGTGACCTTGGTGTCGCGGATGAACATCCGGCCATCGTTGACCAGGAACGCGCCGCCCTCCTGGGACAGGCGCAACTCCTGGGTCTGCTTGTCGATCTCAAGGATGCCTTTCTGGCCGACCACAATCGGAATCCTGGCCAGGAACACGCCTGGCGAGGTTTCGCTGAGGTACTGCTTGGGCACCTTCTTGACCAGGTCCTTGAGGTTCATGTAGCCATCGTCGATGAAGATGGCCTGTGGGATGCCGCGCTGGCGCACCACCCACTCGGCCATCTTGTTGTCGCCGCCGATGAAGTCCTTCAAGGCGTTTTCCTGCATCATCCGGCGCACGCTGATCTTGCCGGGCTTGCTGCGCACGATCTTGGCCGCGACCGCTTCGGGCGTATAGCCTTTGAGGTCGGGCAGGGTCGGCGCGGCCAGCTCCAGCGGTGCGGTCGGCGCGCTGCTGACGGTGTAGGTCTTGGCTTGTTGCAGTTCCTTGGCCACGTTGCCCGGCTTGACCACCGGTTCAACGTTGGCGAACGCCGGCGAGCCGGCCAGCAGCATCGCTGCGACCAACAGGCTGATCGAACCTTTCATCGCCTGGCTGTTCCTGAGGTAGCGGTTCATATCGGGCACTCCCATGGCCATTCGCATCAGAAGCGCCAGATCACGTCGACAAAGGCGCGATGCATGTACGAATCGACCTCTTTGCCGTAGGCGTCGCCTGGCTTGAACACGCCGCCACGAAAGCGCACCAGCGCCGACGGCTCATCGATGGACTGACTCAGCGCGGCCGGCAGCAGGCCTTGCTTGAAGTACTTGGTGACGACGAGGTCGACTTCCTGGCCCAGGTCCTTGTCGCCATCACGCAGCGGCAGGGTCGAGGTGGACAGGATCGCGCCGGTCACGTCGTCGGTGTTGTTTTCCACGGCGTTGATGCCGTTGCTGCCCACCGGCTTGTTGCCGTCCACGCGCCAGAACTTGTGGTACACCAGGCTTGCGTCGTATTCGTCACGCAGTTGCCAGGAACCGAACAGGCTGGCGCTCTGGGTGTTGGCCATTTCGCCGCGGAACGCTTCGCCGAAACGGTGCACGCGCGAGCGGGTGCCGGTGAAGTTCGAGCGGTTGCTTTGCAGGCCGTTCTGCTCGTAGTCCTCGCTGGCGCGGGCATAGGCCGCACCGACTTGCCATTGCGGGTCCAGACGCAGACGGATACCCAGGTCGGTGGCCCAGCCGTCGACGTCATCGCTGTGCTTGGCTTCTGTTGGGCGTGTGCCGTCGGCATTGAGCGGGTTGACGGTGTCGCGGTCGCCGGTCATGCCGGTGAGGCTCGCCCAGTAGTTGACGGTGTTGGTGTTGCGCCAGTTGTAGGCGTCGCTGTTGGCTTCCAGGCCCAGCCAGGTCAAGTCACCGTTCTCGGTCTTGTCCAGGGTGTCGGTGGCTTCGCCCGGGGTCGGGTAATCGAGGCTGCCGCTGTCATGGGAGTGGTGGGCACGGATCCCGGCCCACTGGCCTGGCATCCACTGGTAGCCCACGTCGCCATAGACGTGCATGCGGTCCTTGTCCTTGGGGGACAGTTCCTTGAGGTCGGTGCGGTATTCGCTGAACCGTTCGGCCACGCCGAGGTTAGCTCGCAGCAAGGTGGTGTCGAAGGTCCAGTTCAGGGCTTCGATGTTGGTGTCGCGCCATTGGCCGTCGTCGTTGCGCAGGCGCTGGCGACCGAACTTCAACTGCTCGCCCGGGTAAGGGGTCAGGCCACGGTAGCCGATCCAGAACTCGCGCATGGCCAGGTAGCTTTTCTTGGCTTCGCGATCACCGCTGTCGGTTTGCTGGGTGCTGCCATCGGACTGCTGCAGGGTGTCGGTCTCGATGATGTCGCTGGACGTCACGGCCTGGGCCATGGCGTAGGCGCTCCAGGCGCCGCTTTCGCTTTCGCCGTAGACCCACGGACGCAAGTCCAGGCCGACACCGTTGACGTCGCCACCGCTCTGGGTGCCGAGGTCACGGTCGTCTTCGGACTGGCCGGTGATCTTCACTTCCAGGCCGAAGTTCTTGGTGTCAGTCAGGGCCGCCAGGGTCGGGCTGGACCACAACAGGGCAAACGACAGGCCAATACCAGCCTGTACAAAAGGATTGAGCTTCAAAAGCTTCATAGAGGTTCCTCGCCGTCATCTTCTTTTAGGGCTTGCAGTTCAAGCGTATCGGGGCTCATTGCGCCGCGAATGGCCTGCTCTTGTTGTAGCAGGCGTTGCGCTTGTGCAAGTTGTTCCGGCGGTAATTGTGCTTCGAGGGTTTGGGCAAGCTCGGTGGCTTGCGGGGTGTTCTGCGCCTTGGCCAACTGGCTGAACACATACGCGTTGACCGGGTTGGGCTTGGTGCCCTTGCCCTGGGAGAACAGCTGGGCAATGGCGTAGTCGGCGCTGTTCTGGCCGTTGCGGGCGGCCTTGAGCAGGTGGTCCAAGGCTTTTTGCGAGTACACCTGGCCCAGGTAACCACGGCGATAAATCTGGCCGAGGTAATAGTCGGCGGCCACTTCACGGCCCACGGCTTTCTGGAAATGCGCCTCGGCGACCTTGGCATCGGCCGGGACCCACTTGCCTTCGTAGTACAGCTTGCCCAGCAACAGCTCGGCACGGGACTGGTCGGCGGCGCGGCCGTTTTCCAGGTACTGCATCATCTTGTCGACGTCACCCAGTTCCGGGAAGTCGTAAAGCAGTTGCGCCAGGCTGACCCAGGCAGCGGGGTAGCCAGGGGCGATGCCTTCGAGCAGCGATTGGGCGGTCTTTTCATCGGTCTTGCCCAGGCTGGCATCGGCCAGGACGCGGGCGACGCTGTCCACGCGCTGGGCGGAAACGACGCCACGGGCGTGGCCATCCTGCATCTGCTTGAGCAGCGCGGCCTGCTGTTCCGGCTGGCCGCGTTTCTGATAGACCGTGGCCAGTTCGACGTAGCAGATGTCCGTGGTCGCCAGCGCGGCCTTGCAGACCTTCTCGACTTCATCCAAGTGTTGGTCGTAGGTGCCTTGGGTGCGGTAGAGCAGGATCTGCGCCAGGCCCGCTTCCGGATAACCGGCGCTGCGCCATTGGCTGATCTGCTGCTGGGCGTTGACGTTCGGGAAACTGTGGGGATATTGCAAGTACAGCATCGCCAGCGGTATCAGGGTGTTGCCTTCGCCGTTGGCGAAGGCTTTCTTCAACAGGCCTTCGGCTTCGTGTTTTTCCGCTTCGGTGGAACCGGGCTTGGCCACCAGCAGGCGACCCAGGCGCGCCTGGGCCCGCGGCGAGATGTCGGCCGCGGCGCGGTAAGTCGCCTCGGCTTTTTTCATCTGCTCGGGATCGCGGCTGTCCACCTGGATATCGGCCAGGCCTACTTGGGCTTCGCTGTAGCCCAGGTCGGCCAGTTGCTGGTAGTTCTGCTGCGCCAACGCCGTGTCGCCGCGCTTGAGGGCTTCGTTGGCCAGGCGTTGATCGGGCAGGCCGGCGCAACCGGCCAGGCTGACGGCCAGTGCCAAGGCACACAACGCATAGCCTGTGTGGGAGCGAGCTTGCTCGCGATGCAGGCCGCTCGGAGTACCAGACAGTCCGCGTCGATCCCATCGCGAGCAAGCTCGCTCCCACAGGGAACGCGGTGCATTGTTGTTTTGTGGAGTGATCACGGGCATATCCTCGACTTAAATACCGACGGCCATGGCTTTGTCGATCAGCCAGTTCAGGTTCGGGCCACGGTCGCTGGTGACTTCTACCGGACGGCCGGCCAGGGCGCTGTCCAGGGGTTCGTCAGGCTGGATCAGCACACGGATATCGGAGGACAGGTCGGCACTTTTCAGGCTGGTGCTGCTGACGATCTTGCCGGTACGGGTGGTGTCTTCGCCGGCGACCTGGAAGCTGACCGGCGTGCCTGGGCGCACGTCGCCGAACTGGCGATAGGAGAAACGCGCTTCGACGTTGGCTTCAGTGCCCCGTGGGACCAGTTGGAAGATCACGTCGCCCTTGCTGGCGTACTGACCGTTGGCGACCAGTTGTTGGGCCACGATGCAATCGCACGGCGACGTCAGGGTGCCGGTCATCTGCTTGCCAAACAGCTCTTCGACTTTGGACGGCTGCAACTGGTTGTCGTCCAGGTGACCCTTGAGCACATCGAGCATGCTGGTGCTGAAGGTTGCCAGTGGGGCGCCCTTGGCGGCTGCGCCGTCGGCCTTGACCAGGCTCTGCACGGTGCCGTCGCGCGGCATGGTGATCGCCATGCCCGGTACATTCACCAGGCCTGCCTGGGCGTGGCTGACGAAGTACATGCCATACACCGACTTGAAGATGAACCCGAACGCCGCCAGGCCAACGATGAAGATCCCGAGGCTGAAGGTCACGGCGCGCAGGCGACCGAAGGCGCTCATGCCGCCGTTGTCGTCTTTCTGCTTGCGAGCCTTGGTGAAGTTGTCGCGCTGCAGGGTCGCCAGCACGTCGCCGACGCCGACGATGTCGCCGGCCAGGTGCGAGGTGATGATGTGACGCAGTGTCGAGATGTCCCGCGGCTCCAGGTTCTGGAACTGGCAACCGGTACGGCCGGTCTCGCGGTCGTAGGAGCGGATCTGCAATTCCACGTCCATGGCCAGGCCGAGGTTGTCGATGACGAATTGCAGGCGGGCCTTGTAGGTCTCGCCAACCTTGAGCGGCAGCTGGCCGGCGTTGAAGCACAGCCCACCGGCGGACAGGTCCAGGACCTTGACTTCCATGGGCGTGCGGTCGGGACCGAAGAAGCGCAGCTTGGCCGGGATTTTGACCCGGGCGTGTTGGCGCTGGGCTTCGGATTCATGCACTACGTTGACATTCACGGCGGTGTTCATAGGGGCGATTTCCTAGTTAATTCATTCAAGTCCGGTCAGACCATCGTCAGCAGCACGGCGACAAAAATGCTGCCGGCGGAGAAGGTCATGGTCCGAGACGACCAAGTGTTGAACCAACGTTGAAAGCTGGCGAGATCACGGGTCAGGTGGGTGGGCTGGCGAGTCCAGGACTGCTGGTCGAGGCGGAAGAACACGTAGATCTTCACCAGGGCACCGACGATCTGGTTGTAATAGAGAATCGCCGGGTAGGCAGGGCCGATCTTGTGGCCGGAGCACGACAGCAGCAGGGTCAGCAGGAACCGGGTGATGCCGATCCACAGCAGGTACACCAGGATGAACGCGGTGCCGTACTTGAAGCTGGCGATCAAGGCCACGGTCAGGCCAAGCAGCGAGGTCCACATCGACACCCGTTGGTCGAAAAGCACCACCGAGGTGAACAGGCCCAGACGCCGCATGCCCAGGCCCAAAGCCCGGGAGTTCTGCCGCAGGTTGTTGCCGTACCAGCGAAACATCAGCTTGCGGCTGGCCTTGATGAAGCTCTTCTCCGGCGGATGCTCGACGGTGTTGATCGCCGCATCGGGCACGTAGAAGGTGTCGTAGCCCAGGCGCATCAGGCTGAACCAGCTCGACTTGTCATCGCCGGTCAGGAACTTGAAGCGGCCCAGGCGCCAGTGTTGCAGCGAGTCGCTTTCCACATCGGCGATGAAGTCCGGGTTGGTGACCACGGTGGCGCGGAATACCGACATACGCCCGGTCATGGTCAGCACGCGCTTGGACAACGCCATGGAGCACATGTTGATGTGTCGCTGGGCGAAGCGCAGCTTGTGCCACTCGCTCATGATGTAGCCGCCGCGCACTTCGCAGAACTCGTTGGTGGTCAAGCCGCCGACATTGCCGAACAGCTGGAACCACGGCACGGTCTTGCGCACGACGCCTTCGGCGAGCACGGTGTCGCCGTCGATCACCGCCACCACGGCGCGGTCGTCCGGCAAGTGACGGGAGATGGCGCGGAAGCCGAAGGCCAGGCCGTCGCGCTTGCCGGTGCCGGGAATGCGCACGAAGTCCAGCTTGACCCGCGCTGGCGGGTTCATGCGGGCCCAGAGGCTCTTGACCAGCAGTTCGTCGGACATTTCCACGATGGAGCAGACCACGGTGGTGGGCAGCCCGCAGTCGATGGCCTCGCGGATGACCGAGCTATAGACCTGGGCCGTGGTCAGCGCGTCGATCCGGAAACTGGTGACCATCAGGTACACATGGGACGGATCCGCCGCCTTGCCCAGCTTGCGGACCTTGCGGCGCAGGTGCGGGTAGACGATGTACAGGAAGATCATGCCGCGCACGAAATGCGTCGCTCCCATGGAGTAACGCCAGATGCCCACGGCGCCGATCAGGAAGATGAAATCCTTGGATTCGGAGTCGAACGTGGACGTGGGCAGCGCCATGGCGATGCCCATCAATAAACTCATGTAAAACAGCCAACCGGCGGCCTGAAGCAGGCCGTGCTTTAGCCTGTGCATAATCTGCATCCGTCTCTATCTCGGGCGGGCCTTGTGGGCGGCCCGATGGGTTAAGGCAGGCGAAAGGCCGGCCAGGGCATGCCCCGGCCGGCAAACAGACTTACCAGCAGATGCCTTCGGTCCGGCCACTCGGGTTGGTGGCCTTGGACATGAAGCCGACCAGGTCGATGACCTGCTTGCCTTCCGGTACGTTTTCGGTCAGCGCGCGGAACTTCTCGTCGCGGTTGCCCAGGATGATGATGTCGGAGCTGTCGATCACCGAGTCGAAGTCGGCGTTGAGCAAGGACGAGACGTGAGGAATCTTCGACTCGATGTAATCCTTGTTCGCACCGTGGACG
Source organism: Pseudomonas sp. LARHCG127 (assembly GCF_052871455.1). Lineage (NCBI taxonomy): Bacteria > Pseudomonadati > Pseudomonadota > Gammaproteobacteria > Pseudomonadales > Pseudomonadaceae > Pseudomonas > Pseudomonas sp. LARHCG127. Next base: position 120,722 of record NZ_JBIXJT010000008.1, on the reverse strand, counting down.
CGGGCGTATTCGACGTTGCTGTCGTAGATCTTCAGGTCGAAGCCCTTGCCGATCAGCATTTCCGCCAGTTCTACCAACGGGCTTTCACGCAGGTCGTCGGTGCCGGCCTTGAAGCTCAGGCCCAGCAGCGCGACTTTGCGCTTGTCGTGGCTGGAGACGATGTCGAAGGCGTTCTGCACTTGGGATTCGTTACTGCGCATCAACGAGTTGAGCAGCGGTGCTTCCACGTCCAGGGCGCCGGCGCGGTAGGTCAGGGCACGAACGTCCTTGGGCAGGCAGGAGCCGCCGAAGGCGAAGCCTGGGCGCATGTAGTACTGGGACAGGTTCAGGGTCTTGTCCTGGCAGACCACGTCCATCACTTCACGACCATCGACGCCGACGGCCTTGGCGATGTTGCCGATCTCGTTGGCGAAGGTCACCTTGGTGGCGTGCCACACGTTGCAGGTGTACTTGATCATCTCGGCAACGGCGATGTCCTTGCGGATGATCGGCGCGTCGAGTTCTTCGTACAGCGACTGCAGAACGTCACCGGAAGCGGTGTCGAACTCACCGATCACGGTCATTGGCGGCTGGTCGTAGTCCTTGATCGCGGTGCTTTCGCGCAGGAACTCTGGGTTGACCGCGACACCGAAATCGACGCCGGCTTTCTTGCCGGAGCAGTCTTCCAGGATCGGGATGACAACGTTTGCCACGGTGCCCGGCAATACGGTGCTGCGCACTACGATGGTGTGGCGGGTGGTCTTGTCACGCAGGACAAAACCGATCTCGCGGCACACGGCCTCGATGTAGTTCAGTTCCAGGTCACCGTTCTTTTTGCTGGGTGTACCGACGCAAATCATCGACAAGTCAGTATCACGAATGGCTTCGGCGAAGTTGGTTGTACCGCGCAGTCGGCCTGTTTGAATGCCTTGCGCCAATAGCTCGCCAAGACCAGGTTCAACGATCGGCGATTTGCCCGCGTTGATCATGTCGATTTTGTCTTTGGCGACATCTACGCCAACTACATCATGGCCCCGTGCAGACAGGCAACCGGCACATACTGCACCGACGTAACCCAAACCAAATATGCTAATGCGCATCGCATTTACCTCTGTTTTTCACGCCATTAAATGGCCGGAGTTAATAGTGTTCAGCGGTCATCGTGCACTCGGAAGTGTGGAATGCAGGCGCCACAGTGCCGTGTGCAGGCATACTAAGTTCCGAGTGTCTAAATAATTGCACTCAAGTTGTGCGCAAAGCGGCCTAGTTGTTATGACCTGCCCTGTTATGCAGCCAGTCCTCGTTGTCGGGAACGCTCGTGCAAAGGTCCTTCACTTCCAATCCCTGGCGAAAAGCCCACAAAATCAGAAGCTTGTGTGCTCGGGTGAGCACGTTATAGGGGCGCAGCCTTGGCCTTGTAGGGGATAGTAATGGTGCGTTATCTCCCATCCTTTAAGGGTGGATCCAATTAGACGACCGTTTCGCTAAGTTGTCGTGACAACTTGGTTAATCCGTTCGACGTCCTGTGTAAGTTATCTCCTACAGATCTGCGAAGAATCGTTACGGGTGGTATGAGCCGTGCAATTTCACATAGTTCCGATCCGCTCATCGCGATTTTCGAAATTTTTCGAAATATTATCGAAGATGGCACTGCTCTCAAGATGATGGCACTCGCCATTTTGGCCTTTATAAATGGGGAGTTAATGAGCTGAGATATTTTTGTGCCACTACCGATGAAAAAAATCGGTGCCACTACGCAAAAAACTGACGAGTGTCGAGTGAAAGAAAAGTTAGCGGGGGAGTGGGGCGATTTATTGACGTCATGAAACTGGCGAAACAGGTGGGGAACTAGGATGACAGATCGGGGCTTGATCGAAGCCCCCGATCAGAGAGCGATATAAGGTGATGCCTTATTCGGGGGCGTGATCGCGCAGGAACACCAATTTGTTCTGGCTCGATTGCTCGGAGTTGAAACGATAGCCTTGCACGTCGAATTGGCTGAGTGCCGCAGGGTCGTTGATCCGTTCCTCGATCACGAAACGACTCATCAGGCCCCGGGCTTTCTTGGCGTAGAAGCTGATGATTTTGTACTGGCCGTTTTTCAGGTCGCGGAATTCGGTATCGATGACGCGCGCTTTCAGTGCGCTGCGCTTGACCGCTGAGAAATATTCGTTGGACGCCAGGTTCAGCAGTATGTCGTCGCCCTGGTCGGCCAGGGCTTCGTTCAGCCATTCGCTGATGCGCGTGCCCCAGAAGGCATACAGGTCCTTGCCCCGGGAGTTGGCCAGCTTCGTGCCCATTTCCAGGCGATAGGGCTGCATCAGGTCCAGTGGTCGCAACAGGCCATAGAGGCCTGAGAGCATGCGCAAGTGTTGCTGGGCATAGTCGAAATCGGCTTCGCCAAGGCTTTGCGCATCGAGGCCGGTGTACACGTCCCCCTTGAAAGCCAGCAGCGCCTGCTTGGCGTTGGCCGGGGTGAACGCCGGTGTCCAGCTGCCGAATCGCGCGGCATTGAGGCCGCCGATCTTGTCGGAGACGTGCATCAGCTCGCTGATCTGTGCCGGCGAGAATTCGCGCAGCTGTTGGATCAGTTCCTGGGAGTGATCCAGGTACTGCGGCTGAGTGAAACGCGCGGTGGCCGGCGGTGTTTCGTAATCGAGGGTCTTGGCGGGGGAAATCACCATCAGCATGCGTTCGTCTCCTTGAAGGTGCGGCGATTCTAGGGGGTTGTCCGGGTGGACTCCAGCTATTGGGGTGATAGGTGATGGATGGGCGTGTTTGGATGGTTGCTCTCCTGGGCAGGCGCTTTTGTGGCGAGGGAGCTTGCTCCCGCTCGGTTGCGCAGCGACCGCAAAAATTCTGGGGCCGCTTCGCAGCCCAGCGGGAGCAAGCTCCCTCGCCACAAGGGCTTGTCCGCCAAGTTTGCGCAAGGGGGACGCGTCAGGATCAGCTATCATGCCGCGCGGGTTTCGTTATGGAGACATCCCTTTTGCGCATCGCCCTTCTGTTATCGGCCTGGTTGTTGAGCCTGGGTGCCAGTGCCGCGCCCAACGACGTCGCCACCCTGGACCGCAGCACCTGGCCGGAACAACTGACCAGCCCGACGCTGTTCGACGTGGCCTCGCGGGCCGAGATCCTGATGTTCGCCCGGGGCCTGCTGGATATCGATGCCATGGATGAAATCGCGCTCAAACAGTACTTGGGGTTGCGCACGGTCAACATGGCCGCGGTCGACGCGCTTCGCGCACGGCTGTGGCAGCGGCTGCTGGCCAATTACAACTTTGCCCAGCGCAGTTGCGATCAGGATGCTTCTTTCTGTTATTTGGTCGAGGACATGGCCACCCTGCGCGAAGAGGCTCGCAGGTTCCATCTGGATGACAACTCCTACTACATCAAATGGGCGGCGCCGAGCCAGATTTTCCATACCCAATATCGCGATGAACTGCTGCGTAAAGCCGCGCTTTTTCCGCAAACCAGCAGTGAAGTCGCGCGTTTCGGCGATTACGAACGCAATGGCGAGAACATGAACGATCGGCTGTTCCTGCTGACCTTCGACAGCGCCGCCAACGTGGTGCCGGACAACACCCCGTGGCTGACCGATTACCTGCGCAAGGCGAACATGAACGGCACTTTCTTCGTGCTGGGCAAGGACATCCAGGCGCGGCTGGAGGAACGCTCGGCCAACAGCCTCCAAATGTTGTATGCGGGGCAGTGCGTGGGTGTGCAGGGCTGGGAGTTTCGTTCCCACAGCCATTGGCAGGACTGGCAAGACTCGGTCCGGCGCAGTGTCGAGCTGGTCAAAGGCAAGTTGCCCGAGAATTACGTACCGCTGTTTCGCCCGCCCCAAGGCCAGCGTCGAGGCGATGCCGAAGGGTTTTTCCGGCAGCAGGGCCTGCAAGTGGCGCTGTGGGACATCGATCCCCAGGACAGCGGCAATCGGCTCAAGCCTGAGCAAAGCGCCCAGCGTGTGCTGACCCTGATGCTGCTGTGGCGTCACGGGGTGATCAATTTCAACGCCAAGCAGGATGGGGTGAAAACGGCAATGCCCTGGCTCATGGCGCAGACGGCGCAGAGCGGGATCGGTTGGGCGGACTGCCAGGAAGCGTTTCGCTGAAACCGGAAAAAGCCCGGAAACATTGGGGAGGGAGGAAAACCCGGGACACATTCGTGACAACCGGACTTCCGACTTTAACGGCGCGACGGCGGTACGCCAAGGGTTATTCGTCACTCTGAAAAATAAACTTCAAAAAAACGTCAAAGTGCTTTTTCCTGTCATGGTTTTTGGAGTATCAAGAAGTCAGACCGCCGAAACCTGCAACACAGGTGGCGTCTTCCAAGACCCAATTGTGTGCAGTTCACCTGAATCCTCGCGGGTGAATTCGGTGGCTACCTCGAGGCGCAGCACTGTCACGGTATTGCGTCGAATGGCCCCCACATAGGTGACCGAGTATGGATGACCACGGACGTAGCCCTTCCTCCAACCAGCCAATCCTCTATGTACTCGATACCAACGTATTGATCCACGATCCAAACGCGCTCCTGAACTTCGAAGAACACCACGTTGCCCTCCCGATGACCGTGCTTGAAGAGCTGGACAAGCTCAAGAGCGGGCACCACAGCGTTGCGGCCGAATGCCGGCAGGCGATCCGCCTGATCGACAAGACCCTGGGCGATGCCTCCCCGGAAGATGTGGAACTCGGCGTGCCGATCCAGCGCGGCAAAAGTGGCCCCAAGGGCCTGCTCTCGATCCTGATGAGCAAGCGCACCGAACCCAACCTGGTGCTGCCTGAACACCTGAACGACAACATCATCATCAACCAGTTGATCGACCTGCACGCGCGCAACAAGGACCAGGCCGTGGTGTTGGTGACCAAAGACATCAACATGCGCCTCAAGGCCCGCGCCTGCGGGATCGCGGCGGAGGACTACAGCACCGACCAACTGGTCGACGACGTTTCGCTCTTGCCCAATGGCTACCACACCATGACCGGTTCCTTCTGGGACCGTGTGAGCAAGGTCGAGACCCGCCAGGACCATGGCCGCACCTGGCACCAGGTGCAACTGATCGACAACCTGCCGGCGGTGCACATCAACGAATTCATTATCGATGAACAAGGCTTCGTCGGCTGGATCAAGGAAATCCAGGTCGACAAATTGCTGATCCTCGATTTGCACCAGGAACCGCTGTTGCATCAAGAGGCGTGGGGCCTCAAGCCTCGTGACATCTACCAGAGCCTGGCGCTGTTCGCCTTGCTCGATCCGGATATCCACCTGGTCAACCTGTCCGGCGCCGCCGGTTCCGGCAAGACCATCCTGGCCCTGGCCGCCGCTATCGAGCAGACCATGGTCAGCAAACGCTACCGGCGCATCATCGCCACCCGCAGCGTGCAGGGCCTGGACCAGGAGATCGGTTTCCTGCCCGGTACCGAAGCGGAGAAAATGGAGCCGTGGCTGGGGGCGATCACCGATAACCTCGAAGCCTTGCACATGGATGACGAAAGCACCCATGGCAGCGTCGACTACATCCTCAGCAAAGTGCCGTTGCAGTTCAAATCCCTCAACTACATTCGCGGGCGCAGCTTCCAGCAGAGCCTGATCCTGATCGACGAATGCCAGAACCTGACGCCGCACCAGATGAAAACCATCATCACCCGTGCCGGTGCCGGTTCCAAAGTGGTGTGCCTGGGTAACCTGGCGCAGATCGACACCCCTTACCTGTCCGCGACCAGCTCCGGGCTGACCTACCTGACCGAACGCTTCAAGGATTTCCCCAACGGGGTCCACATCACCCTGCAGGGCGTACCGCGCTCGATCCTGGCCGAATACGCCGAATCCCATCTGTAACCCCAGCCAAGCCGGGCGACCACCAGGTCGCCCGGTTTTTTTATGGCGATACGAAACCTCCTGTGGGAGCGAGCTTGCTCGCGATAGCGGTGGATCAGATAAAAATAGGTACCTGACCCCCTGTCATCGCGAGCAAGCTCGCTCCCACAAGGGTTTTGCAGTGACTTCCGAATTCAGGATAAAAGCAGGTGCGACAATCAGCCCTGCCGGAATCTGACCCACGGGTTTACAATCGATGTTCCTGATCAGGAGTAACCCTGTGCTGACTCATCTCGATTCCCAAGGTCGCGCCAATATGGTTGATGTGACCGACAAGGCCGTGACCTTCCGTGAGGCCACGGCCGAAGCTTTTGTGCGCATGCTGCCCGACACGCTGCAGATGATCGTCAGCGGCGGTCATCCCAAGGGCGATGTATTCGCCGTTGCGCGCATTGCCGGCATCCAGGCCGCCAAGAAAACCAGTGACCTGATTCCGCTCTGCCACCCGTTGATGCTCACCAGCGTCAAGGTCGAGCTCAATGCCGAAGGCGAGGACCGGGTGCGCATCGTCGCCCGCTGCAAACTGTCGGGACAGACCGGCGTGGAAATGGAAGCGCTCACCGCCGCCAGCGTCGCTGCGCTGACGATCTATGACATGTGCAAGGCCGTCGACCGGGGCATGACCATCGAAGGCGTGCGGGTGCTGGAAAAGCTCGGCGGCAAGAGCGGCCATTTCCAGGCAGATGCATCATGAACATCACCGTGAAGTTCTTTGCTCGCTACCGCGAAGCGCTAGGCGTGGACTCGGTAAAGGTGGAAGGCGATTTCGCCACGGTCGACGACGTGCGCGCATTGCTTGCCCAGCGTGACGGTGCCGAGGTGCTGAGAGAGCAAAACCTGATGTGCGCGCGCAATGAAGAGCTGTGCCAGCTCGACGAGCCGCTGGCGGACGGTGACGAAGTCGCGTTCTTCCCCACCGTGACCGGAGGCTGAGCCATGGCGATTCGTGTGCAGGTCGAACCGTTCGACCCGGGTGTCGAAGTCAACGCGATGCATGCGGCCAATGTCGGCGTGGGGGCGGTGGTGAGCTTTGTCGGCTACGTGCGCGACTTCAATGACGGCCTCGATGTGTCGGGGATGTTCCTGGAGCATTACCCGGGCATGACCGAAAAAGCCCTGGGCAAGATCGCCGCCGAGGCCGAACAGCGCTGGCCGTTGCTCAAGCTGGAGGTGTTGCACCGTATCGGGGCGCTGGAGCCGGGCGAGCCGATTGTCTTCGTCGGGGCCGCCAGTGCCCATCGCCAGGCGGCGTTCGACGCCTGCGCCTTTGTCATGGACTACCTCAAGACCCGCGCGCCGTTCTGGAAGAAGGAAAACACCGTCGACGGGCCGCGCTGGGTGGAAGGGCGGGACAGTGATCATGCGGCGGCGGATCGCTGGAAGCAGTAACTCCCCTACAGGCTCTCATTGATTGTTAGTCCGTCATCGCGAGCAAGCTCGCTCCCACAGTGGATCTTCGTTGTACATGATGTTTGTGTCCTACACAGATCCCTGTGGGAGCGAGCTTGCACGCGAAGGGGCCATCAGCCTCCCATCACATTCCCTGTTTCCCCCAATTGACGATATGTACATTAAAGTCCACTATGGATTTATAAGTACAAAACAGTCGCGCCCACCTTTCTCTGCCAAACCAACAACAACCGCGAGAGAACATCATGAGCAAACTCCCCCTTATCACCGGCCTGGCCTTGAGCCTGATGGCCTCCAGCGGCCTGTTCGCCGCTGAGAAAACCCTGCGCATCGGCATCGAGGCAGCTTATCCGCCGTTTGCTTCCAAGACTTCGGAAGGGAAAATCGAGGGGTTCGACTACGACATTGGCAACGCCTTGTGCACCCAGATGCAGGTCAAATGCGAGTGGATCGAGGGTGAGTTCGACGGGCTGATCCCGTCGCTCAAGGTGAAAAAAATCGACCTGGCGCTGTCGTCCATGACCATCACCGAAGAACGCAAGAAGTCGGTGGATTTCACCCACAAGTACTACTTCACCTCATCTCGCCTGGTCATGAAGGAAGGGGCGGTGGTCGATGACCAGTACGCCAGCCTAAAGGGCAAGACCGTGGGCGTGCAACGGGCGACCACCACGGATCGCTACGCCACTGAAGTACTCGAACCCAAGGGCGTGGTCGTCAAGCGCTACAGCAACAACGAAGAAATCTACATGGACCTGGCGTCCGGTCGCCTGGACGCGATTTTCGCCGACACCATCCCCCTGGAAGACTTCCTGTCGATGCCTCGTGGCAAGGGCTACGCGTTCGTCGGGCCGGAGCTCAAGGACCCGAAATACGTGGGTGAGGGCGCTGGTATTGCGGTGCGCAAAGGCAATACCCAGTTGGTGGCGGACTTGAACAAGGCCATTGATGGGATTCGGGCGAATGGGGAGTATCAGAAGATCCAGGCCAAGTATTTCAAGTCGGATATCTATGGTGACTGATTGACCGTCATCGCGAGCAAGTTCGCTCCCACAGGGACCTGGGTACAGAGATCCAATGTGGGAGCGAGCTTGCTCGCGATGGCGTCAGGCCAGGCAACACAAACCTTAGCCCTTCAACTCCTTCAAATGCTTGTACACCGTCGCCCGCCCCATGTTCAGCACATTGGCCACATAGTTGGACGCGCTCTTGCCTTTGAACGCGCCTTCGGCATGCAGCGCCAATACCAGCTCGCGTTTGTGGTCGCGGGTCAACAGGTTCAGGCTCAGTTGACGCTCGCGCATCCAGGCGTGCAGGAAAGTGTTGATCCGCTCCTGCCAGTCATCGCGAAACAATGAATCTGGCTGGGGGATCAGCTTGCCCGGCGACAGGAACAGATCCAACGCGGCCTTGGCATTCTCGAACAGCGAAATATTCAGGTTGATGCACAACACCGCCAACGGACGACCCTGGGCATCGCGCAGGACGCTGCTGAGGCTGCGAATCTTCTGTCCGTCCCAGTTCAGTTTTTCGTACGGCCCGATGTTACGTTCGCTGACGTCCTCGCTGAGCATGTCTTCCAGGGACGAGTCATCGCCGATTTCGCGCTTGGACAGGTTATTGGCGATGTAGTCGACTTTCTGGGTGCGCAGGTCGTGCAGCACCACTTCGGCGTGGGGGTAGAACAGCGTGGCGATGGCGTCGGCGATGGTGCGGAAGTTTTCCAGCGCCGTATCGGAGGGCGAAGCGGTCATGACAGGGCTCCAGGCAGCGTCAGCGCCCCGTGGAACAGGGGCGCGGGGGGAGTGTGCCGCAATCGTGGCGATGCGTCACCTGAGTGGGTTCATCCCAAGCGCTCGGGAGAGAACATGGCGCTGCTCAGGCCGAAACGCGCCAGGGCTTCGGGCAGCGGTTCGCCACGCACCAGCGCCGCACTGGCCTGGCCCATGGCCGGGGAGGTCTGGATGCCGTAGCCGCCCTGTGCCGCGACCCAGAACAGCCCGGGCACCTGCGGATCGAAACCGGACAGCAGATCACCGTCGTGGACGAAACTGCGCAACCCGGCCCAGGTGCGGGTTGGACGGCGAATGGTCAGGGTGGTGGCCTCTTCGATCTGGTAGATGCCCATGGCGATGTCCAGCTCTTCCGGCTGCACGTCGTGGGGTTCCACCGGGTCGGCGTTGGCCGGCGAGCCGAGGAACATGCCGGCGTCGGGCTTCATATAGAAGGATTCGTCGAGGCTCACCAGCATCGGCCAGTCGTGGATGTCCACGCCCTCGGGGCCGGCGAAGATGAACGCCGCACGGCGCTTGGGCTGCAGGCCCAGTTTGCGGGCGCCGGCCATTTCGGCCAGTTGATCGGCCCAGGCGCCGGCGGCATTGATCACGATGGGGGCGGTGAAGGTCTGGCTGGCGGTTTTCACCTGCCAAAGCCCTTGGTCATCGCGGCCCAGGCCCAACACTTCGCTGTCGGTGTGCACACTGCCGCCGCTGCGACGGATGCCACGCAGGTAGCCTTGGTGCAGGGCATCCGTATCGATGTCGCAGGCCGTGGGGTCATAGATCGCCCCGTGGACCTTTTCCCGCCGCAGGATCGGCAGCCTCACGCAAGCTTCGTCGGCGCTGAGCAGTTGCATCTGCGGCACCGTGGCCTTGGCGCTCAGGTATTGGTTGTTCAGCTCGGCGGGGTCGCCAGTGAAGTCCACGGTCATTTCGCCCCGTGGGCTCAGCAACGGGTGCTCACAGAAACCGGCCGGTGGCACGTCGAAAAAATCCCGGCTGGCCTGGGTCAGCGCCCGCACCTGAGGGGTGCCGTAGGCCGCGGTATACAGCGCCGCGGAGCGTCCGGTGGAATGGTAGGCCGGGTGCGATTCGCGTTCGAGTACAACGACCCGGCCGTGGGGTGCCAGCCAGTAACCGGTGGAAGCACCGGCAATGCCGCCGCCGATGATGATGAAGTCTGCTTGTATCATGAAACGCTCCTGTCGAACGCGGTGCCGGGAGTCTGGAGAAAATCCTGTGGGAGCGAACTTGCTCGCGATGAGGCCAGTACATTCAATCTGGATGTCGACTGTCAGGCCGCCATCGCGAGCAAGCTCGCTCCCACAAGGGAAAATGGGCGTGTCAGTTGTGAAGCCGGTACAGCGCATTCGCCAGCGCAACATCCTCCAGCCCCAGGCCGATGGAGCGGAAGAATACGTGGCGGTGGTAGTCGGGACGCGCCACGTGTTCGCTGAGCAATTCAGGCAAGTCGCCGATGATGCTCGACGCTTGCCAGCCGTGCTGTTCGCCTGCGATCAGCATTTCGCCGGCCGAGCCCGGGGTGGTCTGACGGTAGTCGCAGTACACATCCATGTCATTGAGGCAGTGGGGCGGTACTTCGTGGGCGCGTGGGGCATTGGTGCTGATGGAGGTAATCAGCGCTGGTCTGCCCAAGGTCCGTGGGTCGAACACGGCGTTGGCGGAGGAGGTGCAGAGCATCACCACATCGGCATCGTGCAGCGCCGCTTCGAGGGTGTCGGCGATTTGCAGGCGCGGGTCCAGGCCGGTGAGCGAGGCAAGTTCCTGCGCCGACTTGGTTTTCAGGCCGGGCGAAAACAGGCTGATGCCTTGCCAGTCCCGCAGGTCCTTGACGTAGTGCACATGCGCCCGCGCCACCGCGCCGCTGCCAATGACCACCAAGCGCCGGGCGGTATGCGGGGCGAGGGCATCGACGGCGACGGCAGTGGTCGCGGCGGTGCGGGCGGTGGTCAGTTCGGCGGCGTCGCACAGCAGCAGCGGTTGGCCGGTCTGCATCGACATCAGCAAGGTCCAGGCGGTAACCAACGGGCCTTGCTCGCGCACGATGTAGGGCGAGGTCTTGATCCCGTAGACCTGCTCTTCAGCCAGCACGCCCAGGTAATTGATGAAGTCCCCGGCACCCTGGGGAAACACCACCAATTGCTGGGGGGGCTGCACCGCTTGCCCGGCCGCGAGATCACGAAACAGCTTGCGCAAGATGTGTGGCACATCGACCTGTCCGAGCAGTTCTCGGGCTGTCGCTTGGGTCATGACATAAGGCGTGCTGGACATAGGGACTCCGGGATGGGCTTGGAAACTAATTTGTCCATTATGGACTTTTAGTTTATTCGAGCAATATCCCGGGCAAAAAAAAGCGCAGCCTGTCGTGGCTGCGCTTTTTGTTCTGTAGGACGGTTAAGGACGCTTGCGCTCAACCGGCCGCAACAAATGCGTCGGTGGCATCTCACAACTGATCTTGCGCCCCAGCAACGCCTCGATCGACGGCAATTGGTAAGAATCATCTTCACCGGCGAAGCTGATCGAAACCCCAGCGGCCCCGGCACGACCGGTGCGGCCGATACGGTGCACGTAATCGTCCGGTACTTCCGGCAGGGTGAAATTGATCACATGACTGATACCGTCGATGTGGATACCACGACCGGCCACGTCGGTGGCAACCAGTACGCGGATCTTGCCTTCGCGGAAGCCTTCGAGGGTCTTGATACGCTTGTGCTGGGGCACGTCGCCGGAGAGTTGGGCGGCGTTGACGCCATCACGCACCAGGCGTTCTTCGATACGCCGCACTTCGTCCTTGCGGTTGGCGAACACCATCACCCGTTCCCAACCGTTGTCGTTGACCAGGTTGTAGAGCAGCTTGTATTTGTCGGCACCGGCGACGGCGTAGATATGTTGCTCGACGTTTTCGCTGGCGACGTTCTCGGCTTCGATCTCGACGATGGCCGGGTCGGTCGTCCACTGCTTGGCCAGGTTCATCACGTCTTCGGTGAAGGTGGCGGAGAACAGCAGGGTCTGGCGTTCGCTTTTCGGTGGGGTCTGGCGAATGATCTGGCGCACTTGTGGGATGAAACCCATGTCGAGCATGCGGTCGGCTTCGTCCAGCACCATCACTTCGACCATGTCCAGGTGCACGTCGCCGCGCTGGTTGAAGTCCAGCAGGCGGCCCGGGGTGGCCACCAGGATGTCGCAGTGGCGGGCTTCGAGGTGCTTGAGTTGCTTGTCGAAATCCATGCCGCCCACGAACGTCATCACGTTCAGGCCGGTGTACTTGGTCAGGTCGGCGGCGTCCTTGGCGATCTGCACCACCAGCTCACGGGTCGGCGCGATGATCAGTGCCCGCGGTTCGCCCATGTAGCGTTCCTTGGGCGGCGGGGTCTGGAGCAATTGGGTGATGATGGAGATCAGGAACGCGGCGGTCTTGCCGGTGCCGGTCTGGGCGCGACCGATCGCGTCTTTGCCGGCGAGGGTGTAACCGAGCACTTGCGCCTGGATCGGCGTGCAATAGGGGAAACCCAGGTCCTGGATGGCATGCATCAATTCAGGGGCGAGCTTGAAGTCGTGGAAGCGGGTCTTGCCTTCCTGGGGTTCTACGGCGAAGTCCTCGAGTTTCCAGGCGACGACCGGTGGTTTCGGTGCGCGTTCGCGGCGCGGCCTGGGGGCTTCGTTGCGAGGTTTCTCGGGCTCGGGGGCCGTGACAGGCTGGACGACGGGTTCTTTTGTTGCCTGTGCAACAGGTGCCGCCCGGCGCGGTTGTTGCGCATCGGTATGGCTCGGGCCGTGGGTCGGCGCTGTGGGGCCAGGCGCGAGTTGCTCGGCCTCGCTTTTACCGAACATCTTCTTGAGTGCTTTGAGCACGGTCATCTCATCGATTGGTTAAGGAATGTACGCCGGCCAGTGTAATGCAAGAAACGGGCGCGGCGTAGTGGGATCGTCAAAGGACCGGCGTGGCGATTGGCCGCTTAGCGCAACCGCTCGGCCAGCCAGGTGCCGATGTCGCGAATCTCCTCGGGTAACACTTCGTGGCCCATTGGGTATTCCTGCCATGTCACGGTGACACCATGCTGCTTTAAATACTCTTTAGCGGTCCGTCCCATGGGGTTGAGTACCACTTCGTCGTACTGACCATGCAGCGCCAGGACCGGAATGCGCTGCTGGCTGGCCGATAATTGCAGTTCTTCGCTGAAGGTCGGTGCATAAGTAGACAGCGCGACCACGCCGCCCAGCGGGCCCTGCCATTTCACGAAGGCGGTGTGATAGACCACCGCGCCACCTTGGGAAAAGCCGGCGAGGAAAATCCGCGAGGCGTCTATTCCGCTGGCTCGCTGGGTTTCGATCAGGTCAATGACCCGTTGCGCCGAGGCTTCGAGTTGCTGTTCGTCGATGGCCCGCGCCGGGCTCAAGGCACGGATGTCGTACCAACTGGGCATGGCATAGCCGCCGTTGATCGTTACTGCTTGGGTCGGGGCCTGGGGTAGAACGAAACGTGTGGTGAGCAGGCTTTGCTGCAACATTTCGGCGACCGGCAGGAAATCAAAACGATCGGCGCCCAGGCCGTGGAGCCAGATAACGCACGCGTCAACAGTGCCGCTGGGCTCGAGAATCAAGGGGTCGGTCATGGTTGTGCTCCAAATCTGTGCGGGTGCGCTCAATCAGTGCGTGATTACAGTGCGCTTCCGGTGTCTCAGTTAATTAGATGTCGCAAAGTTGAAAGTTTTTGTCTTGACGTGTTTTGCATGGCCTAAGCGCAGCGGTCTGGTACGGGCTTTGCTATGGGGTAGCTGAGTGATGATTCTTACGCTGCGCGGTAACACTATCAGTTAGACGCGCCGCATGGGATATCAGAAATCCGGTGATGAATGTTCGCCAATAGCCGCTACGGGCTTCGCGAACGTGAAGGGCTACAGCCCGTTCGGCCGATTGGTGAGAGATGGGCATGACCACTGTTTACGGACATCCTCATTAGTAGACCCATAGCGAAAGTCCAGACGTCGGTTGACCCTAAAAAAAGCCAACAAGGGTCGGCAATGCCCCAAAAGGGTGCGACAGGGCTCGAGCTCCGACACAACAAGAGCAAAACTGGAGGTTTGAATGAAGTTACTGAAATCCACCCTGGCAGTCGTGACTGCAGCAGCAGTCCTCGGCGTCAGCGGGTTCGCTCAGGCGGGTGCAACCCTGGATGCCGTGCAGAAGAAAGGTTTTGTGCAATGTGGTGTAAGTGACGGCTTGCCGGGTTTCTCGGTACCTGATTCCACCGGCAAGATCGTTGGTATCGACGCTGACTTCTGCCGTGCCGTGGCCGCTGCGGTGTTTGGCGACGCGACCAAGGTCAAGTTCAGCCAGTTGAACGCCAAGGAGCGCTTCACCGCGCTGCAATCCGGGGAAATCGACATGCTGTCGCGCAACTCCACCATGACCAGCTCCCGTGATGCGGGCATGGGCCTGAAGTTTCCTGGCTTCATTACCTACTATGACGGCATCGGTTTCCTGGCCAACAGCAAACTGGGCGTCAAGAGCGCCAAGGAACTGGACGGTGCGACCATCTGCATCCAGGCCGGTACCACCACCGAGCTGAACGTGTCCGACTACTTCCGCGCCAACGGCCTGAAGTACACCCCGATCACTTTCGACACCTCCGATGAAAGCGCCAAGTCGCTGGAATCCGGTCGTTGCGACGTGCTGACCTCCGACAAGTCCCAACTGTTCGCCCAGCGCAGCAAGCTGGCTTCGCCGAAGGACTACGTGGTCCTGCCGGAAACCATCTCCAAGGAGCCACTGGGCCCGGTCGTGCGTAACGGCGACGACGAGTGGCTGGCCATCGTGCGTTGGACTGGCTTCGCCATGCTCAATGCCGAAGAAGCAGGCGTGACTTCGAAGAACGTCGAAGCTGAAGCCAAGTCCACCAAGAACCCGGACGTCGCTCGTATGCTGGGCGCTGACGGTGAATACGGTAAAGACCTGAAGCTGCCGAAGGACTGGGTCGTGCAGATCGTCAAGCAAGTCGGCAACTACGGTGAAATGTTCGAGCGCAACCTCGGCAAGGACACCCCGCTGCAGATCGATCGCGGTCTGAACGCTCTGTGGAACGCAGGCGGCATCCAATACGCACCACCAGTGCGCTGATGGTTCTATCACCCGGTGGGCCAACCACCGGGTGATGTTCTGTTCCATTCTTTGCGGGGCACTTCATGCAAAATTCAATCGGCGCACCTAAGCAGAGGCTCAGCCTCAGCGATCCACGAGTGCGTGCGTGGGTATTTCAGATCGTCACCATCGTGGCGGTCATTTCGCTGGGCTGGTTTCTGTTCGATAACACGCAGACCAACCTGGAACACCGGGGCATCACGTCCGGTTTCGGCTTTCTGGAGCGCAGTGCCGGGTTCGGCATCGCCCAACACCTGATCGACTACACCGAAGCGGACAGCTATGCCCGCGTCTTTGTCATCGGTTTGCTCAACACCCTCCTGGTGACCTTCATTGGCGTGATTCTGGCGACCATCCTGGGGTTCATCATCGGCGTCGCACGCTTGTCGAAGAACTGGATCATCTCCAAGCTGGCGACCGTCTATGTGGAGGTTTTCCGTAACATTCCACCGCTGTTGCAAATCCTGTTCTGGTACTTCGCCGTATTCCTGACGATGCCGGGACCACGGGCTGCCCACAATTTCGGTGACACCTTCTTCGTCAGCAGCCGCGGCCTCAACATGCCGGCGGCGCTGATGGCGGAAGGGTTCTGGCCGTTCGTGGCCAGTGTCGTGCTGGCGATCGTCGCCATCGTGCTGATGACCCGCTGGGCCAACAAGCGTTTCGAAGCGACCGGCGAACCGTTCCATAAATTCTGGGTGGGCCTGGCGCTGTTCCTGGTGATCCCGGCACTGTGCGCCGTGATCTTCGGTGCGCCCGTGCATTGGGAAATGCCGGAACTCAAGGGCTTCAACTTCGTCGGTGGCTGGGTATTGATCCCTGAGCTGCTGGCCTTGACCCTGGCCTTGACCGTGTACACCGCGGCGTTCATCGCCGAGATCGTGCGCTCGGGCATCAAGTCCGTGAGCCATGGCCAGACCGAGGCGGCCCACTCGCTGGGCCTGCGCAACGGTCCGACCCTGCGCAAGGTGATCATCCCGCAAGCCCTGCGCGTGATCATCCCGCCGCTGACCAGCCAATACCTGAACCTGGCGAAAAACTCTTCCCTGGCTGCCGGTATCGGTTACCCGGAAATGGTTTCGCTGTTTGCTGGCACGGTGTTGAACCAGACCGGTCAGGCCATCGAGGTGATCGCGATCACCATGAGTGTGTACCTGGCGATCAGTATCAGCATTTCCTTGCTGATGAACTGGTACAACAAGCGCATTGCGCTGATCGAGCGGTGAGGAAAAGCGCATGACATCCCATACTTTCAAACCTGATATGCCGCCACCGAGCAAAGTGTTCGGGCCGGTGGCATGGATGCGCGCGAACATGTTCTCCAGCTGGCTCAACACGCTGCTGACGTTGTTCGCGTTCTACCTGATCTACCTGATAGTTCCACCGATCCTCGGTTGGGCTATCCTCGATGCCAACTGGGTCGGCACCACCCAGGCCGATTGCACCAAGGAGGGCGCCTGCTGGGTGTTCATCCAACAGCGTTTCGGCCAGTTCATGTACGGCTATTACCCGACGGGCCTGCGCTGGCGCGTAGACCTGACCGTGTGGGCGGCAGTGCTGGGTGTGGCGCCGCTGTTCATCTCGCGCTTCCCGCGCAAGGCGATCTACGGCCTCAGCTTCCTGGTGCTGTATCCGATCATTGCCTGGTGCCTGCTGCACGGTGGCGTTTTCGGTCTGGATACCGTGGCGACCAGCCAGTGGGGCGGCCTGATGCTGACGTTGGTGATCGCCACCGTCGGTATCGTCGGTGCTCTGCCGCTGGGCATCGTCCTGGCCCTGGGCCGGCGCTCGAACATGCCGGCGATCCGCGTGGTCTGCGTGACCTTCATCGAGTTCTGGCGCGGTGTGCCGTTGATCACGGTGCTGTTCATGTCGTCGGTGATGCTGCCGCTGTTCCTGCCCGAAGGCATGAACTTCGACAAGCTGCTGCGGGCATTGATCGGGGTGATCCTGTTCCAGTCGGCCTATGTGGCCGAAGTGGTGCGCGGCGGCCTGCAAGCCATTCCGAAGGGGCAATACGAAGCGGCCGCGGCGATGGGCCTGGGTTACTGGCGCAGCATGGGCCTGGTGATCCTTCCACAGGCACTGAAGATGGTGATCCCGGGGATCGTCAACACCTTCATTGCACTGTTCAAGGACACGAGCCTGGTGATCATCATCGGCCTGTTCGACCTGCTCAACAGCGTGAAACAAGCTGCCGCCGACCCGAAATGGCTGGGCATGGCCACTGAAGGCTATGTGTTTGCCGCCCTGGTGTTCTGGATTTTCTGTTTTGGTATGTCCCGCTATTCCATGCATTTGGAACGCAAGCTGGACACTGGCCACAAGCGTTAGGAGTTGACTCATGAGTGAAGCGATCAAACAGCCTGTGAGCCCTGAAGGCATTATTCAGATGCAGGGCGTGAACAAGTGGTACGGCCAGTTCCACGTGTTGAAAGACATCAACCTGAACGTCAAGCAGGGCGAGCGTATCGTGCTGTGCGGCCCGTCGGGTTCCGGCAAGTCCACGACTATCCGCTGCCTCAACCGCCTGGAAGAGCACCAGCAGGGTCGCATCGTGGTCGATGGCGTGGAACTGACCAACGACCTCAAGCAGATCGAAGCGATCCGCCGTGAAGTCGGCATGGTGTTCCAGCATTTCAACCTGTTCCCGCACCTGACCATCCTGCAGAACTGCACCCTGGCGCCGATGTGGGTGCGCAAAATGCCCAAGCGCAAGGCCGAGGAAATCGCCATGCATTACCTGGAGCGCGTACGCATTCCAGAGCAGGCGCACAAGTATCCGGGCCAGCTCTCGGGCGGTCAGCAACAGCGTGTGGCCATTGCCCGTGCCCTGTGCATGAAGCCGAAAATCATGCTGTTCGACGAACCGACCTCGGCACTCGACCCAGAGATGGTGAAAGAGGTGCTGGACACCATGATCGGCCTGGCCGAAGACGGCATGACCATGCTCTGTGTGACCCACGAGATGGGCTTCGCCCGCACCGTGGCCAACCGCGTGATCTTCATGGACAAGGGTGAAATCGTCGAACAGGCTGCGCCGAACGACTTCTTCGACAACCCGCAGAACGACCGCACCAAGCTGTTCCTGAGCCAGATCCTGCATTGATCTAGCCTTAGGTAATGAAAATAAACCCGGATTTGTCCGGGTTTATTTTTTTGCAGGCTCAATGAGTCGTGAGGGTTTCGTGCTCTTTATGCGCCGTAGTCTTGAATCCTCTCAAGTCTGCACCTTCAGCCAGGGTTCGTGCATCTACGAGCAAATGCGGGTAGCGATCAAGCAGGCGCATCAGCAGCATCAACGCTTTTGGTGGCAATACCTCACCGCGCTCATAGCGGGAAAACGCGTTGTGCCCGCCACCTGACAACAGCGCTACCGCTTCTTTTTGAGAGAGATTCAGTTTGCGCCGGACACGTTTGATCTCTTCGCCAATCATTCGCCTGGCCGCATTGACCAGCTCATCACCGGCGTGGTCATAGCGATCCGAGCAGCTTGAGTCGAGCTCGACTTCGCCGCACATCTGACATTCCCAGCCAGACAAGTCATCGACCCGGCGTTCCAGTCCCTTGACGCTGATGGTTTCGCCGCGACCTTCGAAATGCAACATGCCCTCCGGGGCACCGCAGCTGAAGCATTGCTGGTGTTTCATGAGTTGTTCTCCTTGAAGGAAATTACCGGTGGGCCTCCGCTGGGGCGGTACGTCACTTTCAGGTAAATCTGCAGACCGTGTGAATTGGCGTGGTAGACGTCATGCCAGACTCGATGATCGTCATAGGTGGTCATCGATTTATAGAACTGTTTTCGTTCAAGCCCATGGATGACCTGCTGCATATCCGAGACGTTTAAACCGAGCGTCCGAGCAGTGTTCTTCGCAGTGCTGGTGAAAGCTTTCCCTTTAAGCCGCCTGACATCCGCCTGTATCGCCACCAAGGCGTAATGGGGTGTGTTCTTCTCCATGGAACGGTGTTCCTCGTCCTTAAAATTACCCTTAAAGGGTAATTTTGACTAATCGAAAATTTCGCTCCTTTTCCGTCCCATTGACCCTAGGCAGTTGCCGTCCTACACGAAGCTGACTAACATGTCAGAAAATTCATCCCATGATTGGATGAAAGGGCGGACTCTATGTCAGATATTTCTCCATTAATGAAACGCTCCCTGGTCGATCAGGCCCTGGAACAATTGCGTCGACGAATCAGCGAGGGCGTTTGGGCTGTCGGCCAGCGCTTGCCCACCGAGCCGGAGTTGGTGGCGGAGCTGGGTATCAGCCGCAACACGGTGCGCGAAGCCATGCGCGTGCTGGCGTTTTCCGGTTTGATCGAGATCCGCCAGGGCGACGGCAGCTACGTGCGGGCGGCGGTCGATCCGCTGGATACCCTCAAGGTGTTGTCGCGCTGTTCGCTGGAACAGGCCCGGGAAACCCGGCACATCCTGGAAGTAGAGGCCATTGGCCTGGCGGCGCTGCGGCGTACCGATGAGGATTTGCTTGCCTTGCGCCAGGCGCTGAAAACCAGCGGCGAGCATTACCACGGTGACCTGGAGCACTACATCAAGTGCGACCTGGTGTTCCATCGCCTGCTGGTGGACGCCGCGCATAACCCGGCCCTCAGCGAGTTGTATCGCTACTTCTCCAACGTGATCGGCGCGCAATTGCGCCAGAGCCTCAACATCATTCCCCGTCATCAGCATGTGTTCGATTTGCATATCGAGATTCTCGAAGCCGTCGAACGCCAGGAGCCGGAGCGGGCCAAGGCCCTGTGCCGGCAGTTGATCAATGAACCCTGAACCAGAGCTTTCCATGTCCCGCGATCCGCTTGACCGCACCCCTTTGACGCCGCAAAAACGCGCCGCCGAACTCGAAGAACTGTTGATCGACGCCGAAGCCGACGATGAGCAGGCCCAGCAGAGCCACCCGTTGGTACGACGTCCCTGGCTGTTGCTGCTTGGGTTGATTCTGGTGGCGCTGAACTTGCGTCCGGCGCTGTCGAGCATGGCGCCGTTGCTCAGCGAGGTTTCCAAGAGCCTTGGCCTGTCGGCTGCGCAAGCAGGTTTGCTGACGACCCTGCCCGTGCTTTGCCTGGGGTTGTTCGCACCGCTGGCGCCTGTGCTGGCGCGACGCTTTGGCGCTGAGCGCGTCGTGCTGGGCATTTTGCTGGCCTTAGCCTGCGGCATCGTCTTGCGCAGTTCGTTCGGCCAGTTCGGCTTGTTCGCTGGCAGCATCCTGGCGGGCGCCAGCATCGGCGTCATCGGGGTGCTGCTGCCCGGCATCGTCAAGCGCGACTTCGCCAAGCAGGCCGGCACCATGACCGGCGTCTACACCATGGCGCTGTGCCTGGGCGCGGCGATGGCGGCCGGTGCGACGGTGCCGTTGAGCGAGCACCTTGGCCACGACTGGGCCTTGGGCCTGGGGTTCTGGGTGGTCCCGGCGCTGCTGGCTGCGGTGTTCTGGTTGCCGCAAGTGGGCGAGAAACACGGTGCCCATCAGGTGGCGTACCGGGTTCGCGGCTTGCTGCGCGATCCCCTGGCCTGGCAAGTGACCTTGTACATGGGGCTGCAGTCGTCCCTGGCCTACATCGTCTTTGGTTGGCTGCCCTCGATCCTGATTGGGCGTGGCCTGACCCCGACCCAGGCCGGGCTCGTGCTGTCCGGTTCGGTCATCGTGCAACTGATCAGTTCGCTGGCGGCGCCTTGGCTGGCCACGCGCGGCAAGGACCAGCGCCTGGCCATCGTGGTCGTCATGGTGATGACCCTGGGCGGGTTGTTCGGTTGCCTTTACGCACCCATCGATGGCTTGTGGGGCTGGGCGATCCTGCTGGGCTTGGGGCAGGGCGCGACGTTCAGCCTGGCGCTCACGTTGATCGTGTTGCGTTCGCGGGACGCCCACGTGGCCGCCAACCTGTCCGGCATGGCCCAGGGCTTTGGTTATACGCTGGCGTCGCTGGGGCCCTTCGCGGTGGGCGTGGTCCACGACTTGACCGGCGGCTGGAATGCCCTGGGCTGGATCTTCGGCCTGATTGGCCTGGGGGCGATCATTGCGGGCATCGGCGCAGGCCGGGCATTGTACGTCGGCGTCAGCAGCGAAAGGGTCACTGACCTTCGTTGATATCATTTTCATGGCGAATGACGATGGTCTTCCCCACGGCGGCAGATTATCGTGCAGGCCTACTGAACCGTTTTCCGGAGCCTGTCCATGAGTGATGCCCACAACGCCTTGATCACCCGTTTTTACCAGGCCTTCCAGCGCCTGGACGCCGACGCCATGAGCGCCTGCTACACCGATGATGTGGTGTTCAGCGATCCAGCATTCGGCGAACTGCGTGGGCGTGATGCCGGTGACATGTGGCGCATGTTGACGACCCGCGCCAAGGACTTCTCCCTGACCTTCGATAACGTGCGCAGCGACGAACGTACCGGCGGTGCGCACTGGGTGGCGACGTACCTGTTCAGCCAGACCGGCAACATCGTGATCAACGACATCCAGGCACGCTTCGTGTTTCGCGATGACAAGATCTGCGAGCACCACGACAGCTTCGATCTGTGGCGCTGGTCTCGCCAGGCGCTGGGCACCAAGGGCCTGTTGCTGGGCTGGACGCCGCTGGTGCGCAACGCCGTCAGGGCCCAGGCGCTCAAGGGGCTGCGGGCGTTCCAGGCCAGTCGCTGATAAGATCGCGGTTTGTCCTGACTCACCTGTTGAACATTTTGTGACGACCGTCGACTTATCCTCCGATCTGCCTGCACAAGGCGCCGCCGAACCGGACAAACCCTGGTTCGTCTACCTGGTGCGGGCCGCCAACGGCTCGCTGTACTGCGGCATCAGTGATGACCCGGTGCGGCGCTTCGCCAAGCATCAAAGTGGCAAGGGCGCGCGTTTCTTCCTGTCCAGCCCGGCAGTGGCCCTGGTGTACACCGAGGCCTGCCGCGACAAGGGCGAGGCCTTGCGCCAGGAGCGGCTGATCAAAAAGCTCAGGAAAAGTGCCAAGGAATGTCTGGTGGCCAGTGCGCTGCCCCTTCATCAGCCTGGCTGATAGGTCTTTATCAGGCCGGTAGGCTGGCCCGGTCAGGCGCGCTAAGCTGAAAGACTTCATTCCTGCAGTGGCGAATCTCATGTCAGAGTTGATTCTTCATCATTACCCGACGTCTCCTTTCGCGGAAAAAGCCCGGCTGTTGCTGGGTTTCAAGGGCTTGTCCTGGCGTTCGGTGAGCATCCCGCCAATGATGCCCAAGCCTGACCTGACGGCGCTGACGGGTGGCTATCGCAAGACGCCGGTGTTGCAGGTCGGCGCGGATATCTATTGCGATACGTCGCTGATTGCTCGTCGACTGGAGCAGGAGAAAGCCTCGCCGGCGCTGTTCCCTGAGGGCCGCGAGATGATCGCGGCGTCCTTCGCGGCATGGGCCGATTCGGTGGTGTTCCAGCATGCCGTGAGCCTGGTGTTCCAGCCTGAATCGGTGGCGGTGCGGTTCGCCAAGCTATCGCCTGAAGCCATCAAGGCATTCATCAGCGACCGCTCCGGGTTGTTCAGCGGTGGCACGACCACGCGCTTGCCCGCCGACCAGGCCAAGCACCAGTGGCCGACGATCATGGCGCGCCTCGAACAACAGTTGCAGCGCGAAGAGGGCGATTTCCTGCTGGGCGATCCGTCGATTGCCGACTTCGCCATGGCTCATCCGCTGTGGTTCCTCAAGGGCACGCCCGTCACTTCGCCGTTGGTGGACGAATACCCGGCGGTATCGGCGTGGCTCGCGCGGGTGCTGGGTTTCGGCCATGGCGCGTCGAGCCAGATGAGTTCCGAAGAAGCCTTGGAAGTTGCCCGAAACGCAACACCGGCTGCGCTGCCAGATGAGTCGTTCGAAGAGCCTAACGGGTTCACGGCAGGGCAGCAGGTGAGCATCGCCGCGACGGACTATGGTGTCGATCCGGTGGCTGGGGAGTTGCTGTTTGCCGGTAGCGAGGAATTGATCTTGCGCCGGGAAGATGAGCGTGGCGGGGTGGTGCATGTGCACTTTCCGCGGTTTGGGTTTCGGGTCGAGGCCCGATGAACAACGAATGATCTTGTGGGAGCGAGCTTGCTCGCGATGGCGCCAGAGCAGTCAATATTGATGCTGAATGTCAGTCCGCTATCGCGAGCAAGCTCGCTCCCACAGGGGATGTGTTGTTCACAGGATCTGCGTTTGCCGCTACTCACTGTGTAGGGGCGAGCTTGCTCGCGATGAGGCTCTCAAGCCTATATCGCGGGCACTTCTTCAGCACCCTGCCTGCATCAGTTGCGGCGCTTGAGCTGATCGGTCAACGAAGTCGGCAACCCCTTGATGATCAACGTCCCAGCCTCTTCGTCATATTCGATCTTGGAACCCAGCAGGTGCGCTTCGAAGCTGATGGACAAGCCTTCGGCGCGGCCAGTGAAGCGGCGGAACTGGTTGAGGGTGCGTTTGTCGGCGGGAATTTCCGGCGATAGGCCGTAGTCCTTGTTGCGGATGTGATCGTAGAAGGCTTTCGGGCGCTCTTCGTCGATCAGCTCAGAGAGCTCTTCCAGGCCCATCGGCTCGCCGAGCTTGGCCTGGCTGCTGGCGTAGTCCACCAGGGTCTTGGTCTTTTCCCGGGCATCGTCTTCCGGCAGGTCTTCGCTTTCGACGAAGTCGCTGAAGGCCTTGAGCAGGGTGCGGGTCTCGCCGGGGCCGTCGACGCCTTCCTGGCAGCCGATGAAGTCACGGAAGTACTCCGAAACCTTCTTGCCGTTCTTGCCCTTGATGAACGAGATGTACTGTTTGGATTGCTTGTTGTTCTGCCATTCCGACACATTGATCCGCGCCGCCAGGTGCAACTGGCCCAGGTCCAAGTGACGGGACGGGGTCACGTCCAGCTCATCGGTCACCGCCACGCCTTCGCTGTGGTGTAGCAGGGCGATGGCCAGGTAATCCGTCATGCCCTGCTGGTAATGCGCGAACAACACGTGGCCACCCACCGACAGGTTGGACTCTTCCATCAGTTTTTGCAGGTGTTCCACCGCCACGCGACTGAACGCGGTGAAATCCTTGCCGCCCTCCAGGTATTCCTTCAACCAGCCGCTGAACGGATGCGCCCCGGACTCGGCGTGGAAAAAGCCCCAGGCCTTGCCTTGCTTGGCGTTATAGCTTTCGTTGAGGTCGGCGAGCATGTTCTCGATGGCCGTGGACTCTGCCAGTTCGGAGTCGCGGGCATGGAGCACAGCAGGGGTGCCGTCGGGTTTTTTGTCGATCAGGTGGACGATGCAATGACGGATCGGCATGGATTTCTCGGCTGATGAAAGAGAGGAGGGCACGCTCCCCGAAAAAGGGCCCAGTGTACCGCAATCACTGGTTTTGGAACCCGGCAAAGGCCCTTTCAGAGCCGTCCGACAGCCTATATGCAATTTTTTAACGTTTTAGCGCAAGAAAGCTGACCAAATGGGTAGCTAGAGGCGGATATTTCAGAGGCATTGTGCTAGTTTTGCCCGGTCTTACGCGATGTCACTGCGTTAAGCGTGCATTCAGCATCTGTCAGGTCGAACCAAACCCGGTTTTCGGCATCTATTACCCCGATCCGTCGTGGTGATTGCCGAGGGTGCCTGATCCACAGAGATCGGGCTCGATGGCTGACACTGCACTCTGCAATCCATATGAATTTGATAGGGAAGGAACACTACATGGCTCTTACTAAAGACCAACTGATCGCTGATTTGGCTGAATCTGTAGACGCACCAAAAGCTACCGTGCGTGCTCTGCTGGACCAACTGGGCCAAGTCGTTGCCGATCAGCTGGAAAATGGCGGCGAAATCACTCTGCCAGGCGTTGGCAAGCTGAAAGTCACCGAGCGTCCTGCCCGTACCGGCCGTAACCCTTCGACTGGCGCTGCCATCGAAATCGCTGCCAAGAAAGTGATCAAGCTGGTTGTGGCCAAAGGCCTGACCGACGCGGTCAACAAGTAAGACCGCTGTAAAAAAAACCGTGCCTCGGAGCGATCCGGGCACGGTTTTTTTGTGTCTGTGTTTTTTGTGTCGGCGGCGGACACCGTCATCATGGTAGGCGCTCGCTCCCACCTTGGATCAGCGTCGTATTAGCGAACCCAGCGCTCACGCCGCCAGATCTGCTGCTCGGACTTGGTCTGGAAAGTCCACGCCACAAAGCGACTCTGCTTCTGCCCCTGCGACATCTCCACCACCTGGCTCTCCAGTGCGCCAGCCTTCTTCAACGCGGTTTCGATCGCCGGCAGGTTCGAGGCTTTCGACACTAACGTACTGAACCACAAAACCTTGTGTTGGAAGTTCGCACTTTCGGCGATCAACTGCGTCACAAAGCGCGCTTCACCGCCTTCACACCATAACTCCGCCGATTGCCCGCCGAAGTTCAGCACCGGCAGCTTGCGCTTCGGATCAGCCTTGCCCAGGGCCCGCCACTTGCGCTCGCTGCCCTTGGTCGCTTCTTCCATCGAGGCGTGGAACGGCGGGTTGCACATGGTCAGGTCGAAACGCTCGCCCGGTTCCAGCAAGCCGATGAGGATGTGCTTGCGGTTTTGCTGCTGGCGCAGCTGGATGACCTTGTTCAGATCGTTGGACTGAACGATGGCCCGGGCGGCCGCCACGGCTGTCGGGTCGATCTCCGAGCCGAGGAAGTGCCAGCGGTATTCGCTGTTGCCGATCAGCGGATAAACGCAATTGGCGCCCATACCGATATCCAGCACATTGACGATTGCGCCACGCGGCACCTTGCCGTCGTTCATGCTCGCCAGCAGGTCAGCGAGGAAGTGCACGTAATCGGCGCGGCCTGGAACCGGAGGGCAGAGGTAATCCGCCGGGATGTCCCAATGCTGGATGCCATAGAACGCCTTGAGCAGCGCCCGGTTGAACACCCGCACCGCGTCGGGGCTGGCGAAGTCGATGCTTTCCTTGCCGTACGGGTTGGTGATCACAAACTTGGCCAGTTCGGGTGTGCTCTTGATCAGCGCCGGGAAGTCGTAACGACCCTGATGGCGGTTGCGCGGGTGCAGGCTGGCCTTCTCACGCGGCGCCACGGGTTTGGCCTCGGTGGCGGGCTTGGTCTTCTGACGGGCAGGTTTTGGAGCGCGAGGGACAGTCATGGGCGGGTCGATTCGGGGAGGGTTCAGAAATTGGCGGACATTGTCCCACTATTCAAATGTGGGAGCGAGCTTATGTGGGAGCGAGCTTGCTCGCGATAGCGGTGGGTCAGCTTGCCCTCATGTTGAATGTACTGCCGTCATCGCGAGCAAGCTCGCTCCCACAAGGGTTTTTCATTGTCTGGTAGAAAGGGGCGGGCATAAAAAAGGAGGTCCAGCTGGACCTCCTTTTTCATTGCGAACCACCGTTACAGGCTGGAGATCCGTCCGTGCTGCTCAGCCAGCTTGCCCAGGGCCTGTTCGGCCTCGGCCAGCTTGGCCCGTTCCTTCTCGATGACCTCGGCTGGCGCCTTGTCGACGAAGCCAGCGTTGGACAGCTTGCCGCCGACCCGCTGCACTTCGCCTTTGAGGCGCAGGATTTCCTTGTCCAGGCGCGCCAGTTCGGCGGCCTTGTCGATCAGCCCGGCCATCGGCACCAACACTTCCATTTCGCCGACCAATGCGGTGGCCGATAGAGGCGCTTCCTCGCCAGCCGCCAGCACGGTCACCGATTCAAGCTTCGCCAGTTTCTTGAGCAATGCTTCGTTCTCATTGAGGCGGCGCAGGTCTTCGGCGCTGGCGTTCTTAAGGAACAGGGTCAGCGGCTTGCCCGGGCCGATGTTCATTTCGGCGCGGATGTTACGCAGGCCGAGCATGAAGGTCTTCAGCCACTCGATGTCGTCCTCGGCCGCCGGATCGATGCGGCTCTCGTTGGCCACCGGCCACGGTTGCAGCATGATCGTCTTGCCTTGGATGCCCGCCAGCGGTGCGATGCGCTGCCAGATTTCCTCGGTGATGAATGGCATGAACGGATGCGCCAGGCGCAAGGCCACTTCCAATACGCGCACCAGGGTGCGGCGGGTGCCGCGCTGGCGTTCGACCGGTGCGTTTTCGTCCCACAGCACCGGCTTGGACAGTTCCAGGTACCAGTCGCAATACTGGTTCCAGATGAACTCATACAGGGCTTGTGCGGCCAGGTCGAAACGGAACTGGTCCAGTTGGCGGGTCACTTCGGCTTCGGTGCGTTGCAACTGGGAAATGATCCAGCGATCGGCCAGGCTCAGCTCATAGGCTTCGCCGTTCTGACCGCAGTCTTCGCCCTTGTCCAGCACGTAGCGCGCCGCGTTCCAGATT
This sequence comes from Pseudomonas sp. LARHCG127, assembly GCF_052871455.1. Classification (NCBI taxonomy): domain Bacteria; kingdom Pseudomonadati; phylum Pseudomonadota; class Gammaproteobacteria; order Pseudomonadales; family Pseudomonadaceae; genus Pseudomonas; species Pseudomonas sp. LARHCG127. The sequence continues at coordinate 93,253 of NZ_JBIXJT010000008.1, read as the reverse complement.
TTGTTGCAGAAGTTGCGATAGCCTTCGACGCGGCCCATGTCGAACTTGATGTCGCGACCGGTGGACGCCAACGAACAGAAGGTGAAGCGCAGGGCGTCGGTGCCGTAGCTGGCGATGCCTTCGGCGAATTCTTCGCGGGTGGCTTTCTCGATCTTCTTCGCCAGTTTTGGCTGCATCAGGCCGGAGGTGCGTTTCTGGACCAGGGTTTCCAGGTCGATACCGTCGATGATGTCCAGCGGGTCCAGGACGTTGCCCTTGGACTTGGACATCTTCTGGCCCTGGCCGTCGCGCACCAGGCCGTGGACGTAGACGGTCTTGAACGGTACTTGCGGGGTACCGTCTTCGTTTTTCATCAAGTGCATGGTCATCATGATCATCCGGGCGACCCAGAAGAAAATGATGTCGAAGCCGGTGACCAGCACGTCGGTGGAGTGGAATTTCTTCAGGAATTCGGTCTGCTGCGGCCAGCCCAGTGTCGAGAAGGTCCACAGGCCCGAGCTGAACCAGGTGTCGAGGACGTCATTGTCCTGCGCCAGGGCAATGTCCGGACCGAGGTTGTGCTTGGCGCGGACTTCGCCTTCATCGCGGCCGACATAGACCTTGCCCGATTCGTCGTACCAGGCCGGAATGCGGTGGCCCCACCACAGCTGACGGCTGATGCACCAATCCTGGATGTCGCGCATCCACGAGAAGTACATGTTCTCGTATTGCTTGGGCACGAACTGGATGCGGCCATCTTCCACGGCGGCAATCGCAGGCTCAGCCAACGGCTTGGTGGACACGTACCACTGGTCGGTCAGCCACGGCTCGATGATGGTGCCGGAGCGGTCGCCTTTCGGGACTTTCAGGGCGTGATCGTCGACGCTGACCAGCAGGCCGGCGGCCTCGAACGCCGCGACGATCTGCTTGCGCGCCTCGAAGCGGTCCAGGCCGGCGTATTCGGCCGGGATCTGGCCGTCGACGTTTTCGTTCAGGGTGCCGTCGAGGTTGAAGGCCTGGGCGGCCGGCAACACATGGGCGTTCTTGTCGAAGATATTCAGCAGCGGCAGGTTGTGGCGCTTGCCGACTTCGTAGTCGTTGAAATCGTGGGCCGGGGTGATTTTCACGCAGCCGGTGCCGAATTCGGGGTCGCAATAATCGTCGCCGATGATCGGGATCCGACGGCCAACCAACGGCAGCTCGACAAACTTGCCGATCAGGGCCTGGTAGCGCTCGTCGTTCGGGTTCACCGCCACGGCGGAGTCGCCCAGCATGGTTTCCGGACGCGTGGTGGCGACGATCAGGTAATCCTTGCCGTCAGCGGTCTTGGCGCCGTCGGCCAGCGGGTACTTCAGGTTCCACAGGAAACCTTTCTCGTCGTGGTTCTCCACTTCGAGGTCGGAAATGGCCGTGTGCAACTTGGTGTCCCAGTTGACCAGGCGCTTGCCGCGATAGATCAGCCCGTCCTCGTGCAGGCGCACGAAGGCTTCCTTCACCGCTTCCGAGAGGCCGTCATCCATGGTGAAGCGCTCGCGGCTCCAGTCCACGGACGAACCGAGGCGACGGATCTGGCGGCTGATGTTGCCACCGGATTCGTCTTTCCATTCCCAGACTTTCTCGAGGAACTTCTCGCGACCCAGGTCATGGCGATTCTGGCCCTGGGCTTCAAGGCGGCGCTCCACCAGCATCTGCGTGGCGATACCGGCGTGGTCGGTGCCCGGCTGCCACAAGGTGTTGCGACCCTGCATGCGGCGGAAACGGATCAGGGCGTCCATGATCGCATTGTTGAAGCCGTGGCCCATGTGCAGGCTGCCGGTGACGTTCGGCGGCGGGATCATGATGGTGTAGGAATCGCCCGCGCCTTGCGGGGCGAAATAATTCTCGGACTCCCAGGTGTTGTACCAGGAAGTTTCAATGGCGTGCGGCTGGTAGGTCTTATCCATGCGCGGCGGGACCCTATTGGCATTTATTCAGGAAAAGCCGGGAAGTATAGCGGGCGGGGCTGGTGCAAGCCACAAGCTGCGAGCTGGCAGATGATTTGTGAACAGAATCGAGCAATGTGGGAGCGGGGGGGGGGGGGGGCGGGGGGGGGGGGGGGGCGGGGGGGGGGGGGGGGGGCCCCCCGCGCCGGCGAGACCCCGACCGCCCG
>NZ_JBIXJT010000008.1:0-91115 GCF_052871455.1 Pseudomonas sp. LARHCG127 | reverse complement strand
GGGGGGGGCGTCCTCTCTCGGCGTGCTGCGCGTCTGTCTGCGGCCCCGCCCCCCCCCCCCCCCCCCCCCCCCCCCCCCCCGCTCCCACAGGGATGTAGGTGGTCAGGGATACTTGGGCAACGCGTTGGCGCTGGGTTATTCGTACTGACTCAACAACCGCTCCATCCGCGCATCCAGCCGGCGCTTGATCTCGGTTTCGATGTGCGGGGCGAAGTCGTCGATGACGTCTTGCATGATCAACTGCGCGGCAGCGCGCAATTCGCGGTCCAGGTGCAGCAGGGCGTCGGGGCCCTTGGCTTCGGCCTTGGCGGCAGGCTCGGGTTCGGGCTGGCCGTTGATCGGATCGAACAACAGGGGAATCTGTTCGTCATGCACCGGCTCATGAGCAGGCTCATGCACGACCGTGTCGGTCAGCAGCGGTGGTTGCAGGTTGTCGTCGCCGAGCAGTTGGCGGATCGACTCAAGGTCATCCAGCAGGTGCGCGGGCTTTTGTGGCGATTTTGGAGTGTCCATCGTAGGGCTCAGAGTCGCTGTAAACGGTGGTCTTGCAGAGGATAGCCCTGTTCGCGGTAGAAACGGAAACTCTCCCGCGCGGCTTGTCGGATGGCCGGGTCTTCCACCACCACTTCCGCCACACGGGCGAAGCGCTGGGCAAAGGCCGGTACTTTCAGGTCGAGATTGACCAGCAGGTCCTGGTGCTGACCGCAGTCATCCCCCAATCCCAGCACGATCAGGCCCTCGGGTTCGCTTTCGGCCGGGCCGTGGGGCACGAAGCTCTCGCCCTTGAACGCCCACAGCCGTGCGTCCAGATCCTCGCGCTGGGTGGCATCGCTGCAATGCAGGTAGATGCGGTGTCCCATGCGCCAGGCCTTTTCGGTGAGCTTGCAGGCGAAATCCAGCCGCGCCGACGGATCGGCGCTGGGCAGGATATAAAAATCGACTTTGGTCATTGCGGTTCCTGATCCGTCGCTGGCGCCACCCGAGGGCGACGCCAACGATGGTCATTGGTGTCAGGCCTTGGCGCGGTCCAACAGGTACTGGGTCAGCAGGGGCACCGGACGACCGGTGGCGCCCTTGTCCTTGCCGCCGCTGGTCCAGGCCGTGCCGGCGATGTCCAGGTGAGCCCAGTTCAGGTTCTTGGTGAAGCGCGACAGGAAGCAGGCCGCGGTGATGGTCCCGGCTTTCGGGCCGCCGATGTTGGCGATGTCGGCGAACGGGCTGTCCAGTTGTTCCTGGTACTCGTCGAACAGTGGCAACTGCCAGGCGCGGTCGTCGGCTTGCTGGCCGGCGCTGAGCAGTTGGCCGATCAGCTCGTCGTTATTGCCCAGCAGGCCCGAGGTGTGGGCGCCGAGGGCGACGACGCAGGCGCCGGTCAGGGTCGCGATGTCGATCACCGCTTGCGGCTTGAAGCGTTCGGAGTAGGTGAGGGCGTCACACAGCACCAGGCGGCCTTCGGCGTCGGTATTGAGGATTTCCACGGTCTGGCCGCTCATGGTCGTGACGATATCGCCCGGACGCGAAGCCGTGCCGCTGGGCATGTTCTCGGCGCAGGCCAGGATGCACACCAGGTTGATCGGCAGTTGCAGTTCGAGCACGGCGCGCAGGGTGCCGAACACGCTCGCGGCGCCGCCCATGTCGTACTTCATTTCATCCATGCCGGCGCCCGGCTTGAGGCTGATGCCGCCAGTGTCGAAGGTGATGCCCTTGCCGACCAGTGCGTACGGCTTCTCGGACTTCTTGCCGCCGTTGTATTGCATGACGATCAGGCGTGGCGGCTGGGCGCTGCCCTGGCCCACGGCATAGAACGAACCCATGCCCAGGTCCTTGATCTTCTTCTCGTCGAAGACTTCGACTTTCAGGCCCTTGAACGCTTTGCCCAGAGCCTTGGCCTGTTCGCCCATGAAGGTCGGGTGGCAGATGTTCGGCGGCAGGTTGCCCAGGTCACGGGTGAACGCCATGCCATTGGCAATCGCGGTAGCGTGGGTCACGGCGCGCTGGACTTCAGCCTGGGCGGCCTTGATGGTCAGCAGGGTGATTTTCTTCAGGGTGCGAGGTTCGGCTTTCTGGCTCTTGAACTGATCGAATTGATATTCGCCGTCCACCAGGGTTTCGGCCAGCAGGCGGTTCTTGCCATAGCTGTCGCGACCCTTGACCACCAACTCGTCCAGCGCCAGGACGGCATCGCCGCCGCCGAGGCCTTTAAGGGTGGCCAACACGCCGGCGATGATTTTACGGAACGGACGGTCGCCCAGTTCGGCGTCCTTGCCCACGCCCACCAGCAGCACGCGCTCGGCCTTGAGGTTGGGCAGGCTGTGCAGCAGCAGGCTCTGGCCGACCTTGCCGGCCAGGTCGCCGCGCTTGAGCACGGCGCTGATGGCCCCGCCGCTCAGGCTGTCGAGCTGGGTGGCGACGACGCCGAGCTGGCGGTTTTCGCCGACGGCAACCACCAGCGTGGCGGTTTTCAACGTTTCTGGGCTGACGCTTTTTACAACCAGTTCCATGTCCGGATCCCTGAATGAATGGTCAAGAGGCCAGGCGCCGAAACAATGGCGCGCTGAACAGCTGTCTTCTATATAAAAGAAGCGCCGGTAACTTGCCGGCGACAAAGGCCGCAGTTTGAACCCCGGTGCCCGAGCCTGACAACCCTCGGCGCCCCTAACTTTTCGGCTTTGAGCAGCGGGTTAAAGCGTGCGAAGTGACAGGCGCCTTCAATCACAGGATAATGCGGCTCTTTTTTCGGCGGCTCGCAGTATGAGTCGGCTTGATACGTTTCTTGTTCGGCCGCCTAGCCTGACAATCGTGGAGTGTCTGGTTTGATCGTCTTTCGTTATCTGTCCCGCGAAGTCCTGCTGACCCTGAGCGCCGTCAGCGCCGTGCTGCTGGTCATCATCATGAGCGGGCGCTTCATCAAATACCTCGCCCAGGCAGCCTCCGGCGCCCTGGATCCGGGCTCACTATTCCTGATCATGGGGTTCCGCCTGCCCGGCTTCCTGCAATTGATCCTGCCGCTGGGGTTGTTCCTCGGCATTTTGCTGGCCTACGGGCGCTTGTACCTGGACAGCGAAATGACCGTACTGTCGGCCACCGGCATGAGCCAGCAACGCCTGTTTCGCATGACGCTGTTCCCGGCCACCTTGGTGGCGCTGGTGGTGGCGTGGCTGAGCCTGAGCCTGTCGCCCCAGGGCGCCAACCAATTCCAACTGCTGATCAACCAGCAGGACGCCATGACCGAATTCGACACCCTGGTGCCAGGGCGCTTCCAGGCCCTGCGCGACGGCACCCGGGTGACCTACACCGAACAGCTCTCGGATGACCGGGTCGACCTGGGCGGCGTCTTCATCACGCAAAAGAATGTGTCTGCGGACACCAAGAAGGACCGTGGCATTTCCGTGCTGATGGCCGAGAAGGGCCGGCAGGAAATCAACCCCGACGGCAACCGTTACCTGATCCTGGAAAACGGCTATCGCTATGACGGCAAGCCAGGGCAGGCCGATTACCGGGCCATCAAGTACGACACCTATGGCGTACTGCTGCCCAAGCCCGAGGTCAGCGACGAAGTCACCGACCGCGACGCGATGCCGACCGCCAGTCTGCTGGGCAACAAGGACATTCGCGCCCGCACCGAGCTGCAATGGCGCCTGTCGCTGCCGCTGCTGGTATTCATCGTGACCCTCATGGCGGTCCCGCTGTCGCGGGTCAACCCGCGCCAGGGCCGTTTCCTCAAGTTACTGCCGGCGATTCTCCTGTATATGGCTTACCTGACCATCCTGATTTCCGCCCGCGGCGCACTGGAGAAGGGCAAGATCCCGTCGGCGCTGGGCTTGTGGTGGGTGCATGGCATCTTCCTGGCCATCGGCCTGGGGCTGCTCTATTGGGAGCCGCTGCGCCTGAAGATGGCCAGCCGTCGCAGCGCGATGGAGGTGGCCCGTGGTTAAACTCGACCGCTACATCGGCAGCAGCGTGTTCATGGCGATCCTCGCGGTGCTGGGGATCATCCTTGGCCTGGCGACCTTGTTTGCCTTCATCGATGAAATGAGCGACGTCAGCGATACCTATACCCTGATGGACGTGGCGAGCTATGTGCTGCTGACCGCGCCACGCCGTCTGTACGACATGCTGCCGATGGCCGCGCTGATCGGCTGCCTGATCGGCCTGGGCAGCCTGGCCAGCAACAGCGAACTGACCATCATGCGCGCCGCCGGCGTGTCCATTGGTCGGATCGTCTGGGCGGTGATGAAGCCCATGCTGGTGTTGATGCTTGTGGGCTTGCTGATCGGCGAATACATCGCCCCGGCCACCGAGAATACCGCCCAGGCCAACCGCTCCCTGGCCCAGGGCGGCGGTGACGCGCAAAGCGCCAAGCACGGCCTGTGGCACCGCCAGGGCGACGAGTTCATCCACATCAACTCGGTCCAGCCCAATGGCATCCTCTATGGCGTGACCCGCTATCGCTTTGATGAACAGCGGCACATGCTGTCGTCGAGCTTTGCCAAACGCGCGAATTTCTCCGAGGATCATTGGCAATTGAGTGATGTCACCACCACCCTGTTCCATGACAAGCGCACCGAAGTGGTCGCCGTGCCGAAGGAACGCTGGGATGTGGCGATCAGCCCGCAGTTGCTCAGCACCGTGGTGATGGCGCCGGAGTCGCTGTCGATTACCGGTTTGTGGGGGTACATCCACTACCTGGCGGACCAGGGCCTGAATAACGGCCGCTATTGGCTGGCTTTTTGGGTCAAGGTGTTGCAACCGCTGGTTACTGCCGCCCTGGTGTTAATGGCGATTTCCTTCATTTTCGGCCCGTTGCGTTCGGTGACCCTGGGGCAACGGGTGTTTACCGGCGTGCTGGTGGGCTTCACTTTCCGTATCGCCCAGGATCTGCTGGGGCCGTCGAGCCTGGTGTTCGGTTTCTCGCCGCTGTTTGCGGTGCTGGTGCCGGCCGGTATCTGCGCGCTGGCCGGGCTCTGGCTGTTGCGTCGGGCGGGTTGACCCATTTTCTTGTGGCGGGGGGAGCTTCTGTGGCGAGGGAGCTTGCTCCCGCTGGACTGCGCAGCAGTCCCCTGCAGCCTGCCTGACACATCGCCGTGGCGCATAATCGAGGGGCCGCTTCGCAGCCCAGCGGGAGCAAGCTCCCTCGCCACACGTGACGCTTGCGCGGTGTATCAGGTACAATTCCCGGCTATTTTTCGGCGGGCCATGCCTGCAGCCTTTTTGAGTGTTGATCCGTGAGTGATTTGAGTCATATCCGCAATTTCTCCATCATCGCCCACATTGACCATGGCAAGTCGACGCTGGCTGATCGCTTCATCCAGATGTGCGGCGGCCTGGCCGAGCGTGAAATGGAAGCCCAGGTCCTGGACTCCATGGACCTCGAGCGTGAGCGCGGGATCACCATCAAGGCCCACAGCGTTACCCTCTACTACAAGGCCCGCGACGGCGTCACCTATCAGCTGAACTTCATCGATACCCCCGGCCACGTCGACTTCACCTATGAAGTCAGCCGGTCGCTGGCGGCCTGTGAAGGTGCGTTGCTGGTGGTCGACGCTGGCCAGGGCGTTGAAGCCCAGTCGGTTGCCAACTGCTACACGGCCATCGAGCAGGGCCTGGAAGTCATGCCGGTGCTGAACAAGATCGACCTGCCCCAGGCCGATCCGGACCGCGTGAAGGAAGAAATCGAAAAAATCATTGGTATCGACGCCACTGACGCGGTCACCTGCAGCGCCAAGACCGGCCTGGGCGTGGATGAAGTGCTCGAGCGCCTGGTAACGACCATTCCTGCGCCAACCGGCAATATCGAAGATCCGCTGCAAGCGTTGATCATCGATTCCTGGTTCGACAACTACCTGGGCGTGGTCTCCCTGGTTCGCGTGCGCCATGGCCGCGTGAAGAAGGGCGACAAGATCCTGGTCAAGTCCACCGGCAAGATCCACCTGGTGGACAGCGTCGGCGTATTCAACCCGAAACACACCGCCACCGTCGACCTGAAGGCCGGTGAAGTGGGCTTCATCATCGCCGGTATCAAGGACATCCATGGGGCGCCGGTCGGCGACACCCTGACCTTGAACTCTACCCCCGACGTCGATGTGCTGCCAGGCTTCAAACGCATCCAGCCGCAGGTCTACGCCGGCCTGTTCCCGGTCAGCTCCGACGACTTCGAGGATTTCCGCGAAGCGCTGCAAAAGCTGACCCTGAACGACTCGTCGCTGCAGTACACCCCGGAAAGCTCCGACGCCCTGGGCTTCGGTTTCCGTTGCGGGTTCCTCGGCATGCTGCACATGGAAATCATCCAGGAGCGCCTGGAGCGCGAGTACGACCTGGACCTGATCACCACGGCGCCGACGGTAATCTTCGAACTGCTGCTCAAGAACGGCGAAACCATCTACGTCGACAACCCGTCCAAGCTGCCGGACCTGTCGGCCATCGAAGACATGCGCGAGCCGATCGTGCGGGCCAACATCCTTGTGCCTCAGGAGCACCTGGGTAACGTCATTACCCTGTGCATCGAGAAGCGCGGCGTGCAGCACGACATGCTGTTCCTCGGCACGCAGGTCCAGGTGACCTACGACCTGCCGATGAACGAAGTGGTGCTGGACTTCTTCGACCGTCTCAAATCCACCAGTCGCGGCTATGCTTCGCTGGACTATCATTTCGATCGTTACCAATCGGCTAATCTGGTGAAGCTGGATGTGCTGATCAACGGTGAGAAAGTCGATGCCCTGGCATTGATCGTGCACCGGGACAACGCGCACTACAAAGGTCGTGCATTGACCGAGAAGATGAAGGAACTGATTCCGCGGCAGATGTTCGATGTGGCAATCCAGGCCGCCATTGGCGGGCAGATTGTGGCGCGTACAACCGTCAAGGCGCTCAGAAAGAACGTATTGGCCAAATGCTACGGCGGCGACGTCAGCCGTAAGCGCAAGCTGTTGGAAAAGCAGAAGGCCGGTAAAAAACGCATGAAGCAGGTCGGTAACGTGGAAATTCCACAGGAAGCCTTCCTCGCGGTGCTCAGGTTGGATAGTTAGGTCCTATGTCGCTAAATTTCCCGCTGTTGCTGGTTATCGCCGTGTTTGTCTGCGGTCTGTTGGCGTTGCTTGATCTGTTGTTCCTGGCGCCTCGGCGCCGGGCGGCCATCGCCTCCTATCAGGGCAGCGTCAGCCAGCCTGATGGTGTGGTGATCGAGAAGCTCAACAAGGAACCGCTGCTGGTCGAATACGGCAAGTCGTTCTTCCCGGTGCTGTTCATCGTGCTGGTGCTGCGTTCGTTCCTGGTGGAACCGTTCCAGATCCCGTCCGGCTCGATGAAGCCGACCCTGGATGTGGGCGATTTCATCCTGGTGAACAAGTTTTCCTACGGGATCCGCCTGCCGGTGATCGACAAGAAAGTCATCGAGGTGGGTGACCCGCAACGCGGCGATGTCATGGTGTTCCGCTTCCCGAGCGACCCGAACGTCAATTACATCAAGCGCGTGGTCGGCCTGCCGGGCGACACGATCCGCTACACCGCTGACAAGCGTTTGTTCGTCAATGGCGAATCGGTGGCCGAACAGTTGCTCGGCTCCGAGCCGGGGACGCTGGGCAGTGCCGAGCTCTACCGGGAAAAACTCGGTGAGGCCGAACACCTGATCCGCAAGGAAATGAGCCGCTACCGCGCCGCGCCGGACCGTTCCTGGACCGTGCCGGCGGGGCACTATTTCATGATGGGCGACAACCGCGACAACTCCAACGACAGCCGTTACTGGGATGATCCGAACATTCCCAAGAACCTGCTGGGCATGGTCCCCGACCGGAACATCGTCGGCAAGGCCTTCGCGGTCTGGATGAGCTGGCCGGAACCCAAACTCAGTCACCTGCCGAATTTCTCGCGGGTTGGCCTGATCAAGTAATCACCCACGGCGCTGTTGAACACAGCGCCGAATGCTTTTCTGGAGCCTGTACAAGGGTTGCCCGGAGGCATGAAGCCAACGATAGTCAGGACGTCATTTTTGAACACAGCGTTAATTGTCCCAAGCCAACGGCGCCTTGCCGCCGTGGCGGTGGAATCCAGCCACGAACTCAGCGTGGGTAAACCGTGAGCGTTTCTCTAAGCCGTCTCGAGCGTCAGCTCGGCTACACCTTCAAGGACCCGGACCTGATGCTCCTGGCCCTCACTCACCGCAGTTTTGCCGGGCGCAACAACGAACGCCTGGAATTCCTCGGTGACGCCATCCTGAACTTCGTCGCTGGCGAGGCGTTGTTCGAGCGCTTCCCGCTGGCCCGCGAAGGCCAGTTGTCGCGTTTACGCGCGCGACTGGTAAAAGGTGAGACCCTGGCCGTATTGGCCCGGGGTTTCGACTTGGGCGATTACCTGCGCCTGGGCTCCGGTGAGTTGAAAAGCGGCGGTTTCCGGCGCGAGTCGATCCTGGCCGATGCCCTGGAAGCGTTGATTGGGGCGATCTACCTGGATTCAGGCATGGAAATGGCGCGCGAACGCGTGCTGGCCTGGCTGACCTCCGAAATCGACAGCCTGACGCTGGTGGACACCAACAAGGACCCGAAGACCCGCTTGCAGGAATTCCTGCAATCGCGCAGTTGCGAACTGCCGCGCTACGAAGTGGTGGACATCCAGGGTGAGCCGCATTGCCGAACCTTCTTCGTCGAATGCGAAGTTGTCCTATTGAATGAAAAAAGCCGGGGTCAGGGTGTGAGTCGTCGTATTGCCGAACAGGTAGCGGCCGCCGCAGCACTGATTGCCCTGGGCGTGGAGAATGGCAATGACTGATACAACCGTCACCCGCTGCGGCTATGTCGCCATTGTCGGTCGGCCGAACGTGGGCAAGTCCACGCTGCTGAACCACATCCTGGGCCAAAAGCTGGCAATCACCTCGCGCAAGCCCCAGACCACCCGCCACAACATGCTGGGCATCAAGACCGAAGGCGCCGTGCAGGCGATCTACGTCGACACCCCGGGCATGCACAAGGGTGGCGAAAAAGCCTTGAACCGCTACATGAACAAGACTGCCTCGGCGGCGTTGAAGGACGTCGACGTGGTGATCTTCGTGGTCGACCGCACCAAGTGGACCGAAGAAGACCAAATGGTCCTCGAACGCGTCCAGTACGTGACTGGCCCCTTGATCGTGGCGCTGAACAAGACCGACCGTATCGAAGACAAGGCTGAGCTGATGCCGCACCTGACCTGGTTGCAGGAACAGTTGCCGAACGCCCAGATCATCCCGATCTCTGCCCAGCACGGCCATAACCTCGATGCGCTGGAGCGGGTGATTGCCGAACACCTGCCGGAAAACGATCATTTCTTCCCTGAAGACCAGATCACCGACCGCAGCAGCCGTTTCCTCGCCGCCGAGCTGGTGCGCGAGAAAATCATGCGCCAGATGGGCGCCGAGCTGCCGTACCAGATCACCGTCGAGATCGAAGAGTTCAAGCAACAGGGGAAGACCCTGCATATTCATGCGTTGATCCTCGTCGAACGTGACGGCCAGAAGAAAATCATCATTGGCGACAAGGGCGAGCGCATCAAACGCATCGGCACCGAGGCGCGCAAGGACATGGAGCTGCTGTTCGACTCCAAGATCATGCTCAACCTGTGGGTCAAGGTGAAGGGTGGCTGGTCCGACGACGAGCGGGCGTTGCGTTCGTTGGGTTACGGCGACCTGTAATCGTTTACTTGAGCGCATGAATTCCACTGTGGGAGCGAGCTTGCTCGCGATAGCGGTCTGTCAGTCAACATCCCTGTTGAATATCAGTCCCTCATCGCGAGCAAGCTCGCTCCCACAGTGGTTTGTGGTTGTCAGTAAAACTGCGTTTACTCATTGAGAACTACGATTTCCATGTCCGCCAACCAACCCACCGCCCAACCCGCCTACGTCCTCCACAGCCGTGCCTACCGCGAAAGCAGCGCCCTGGTGGACTTCCTCACGCCCCAAGGACGGCTACGGGCGGTATTGCGCGGAGCACGGGGCAAGGCCGGGACGCTGGCGCGGCCGTTCGTGCCGCTGGAAGTCGAGTTCCGCGGCAGGGGCGAGCTGAAGAATGTCGGGCGCATGGAAAGCAACGGTGTCGCGGCCTGGCTCAACGGTGAGGCATTGTTCAGTGGTTTGTACCTCAATGAACTGCTGATCCGCCTGTTGCCCGCCGAAGATCCCCACCCGGCGGTCTTCGACCACTACACCGCCACACTGCTGGCCCTGGCCGAAGGCCGGCCACTGGAGCCGCTGCTGCGCTCGTTTGAGTGGCGGCTGCTGGATGACTTGGGTTATGGCTTTGCGCTGAATACCGACCTGCACGGCGAGCCCATTGCGGCTGATGGCCTGTACCGCTTGCAGGTGGACGCCGGCCTGGAGCGGGTCTACCTGCTGCAACCAGGGCTGTTCAACGGTGCCGAACTGCTGGCCATGGCCGACGCCGACTGGCGTGCGCCGGGTGCCTTGTCGGCGGCCAAGCGGCTGATGCGCCAGGCCCTGGCCGTGCATCTGGGTGGTCGGCCACTGGTCAGTCGCGAGCTGTTTCGCAAGCCCTGATCAACCCGTATGCTGTGGGCCGACTATTTGTCCTTTCAGGAGCCTTTTCGTGAGCACCAGCAATCGCATTCTTCTCGGCGTGAACATCGACCATGTCGCCACCCTGCGCCAGGCCCGTGGTACGCGCTACCCGGATCCGGTCAAGGCTGCACTGGACGCGGAAGAAGCGGGGGCCGACGGCATCACCGTGCACCTGCGTGAAGACCGTCGCCACATCCAGGAGCGCGACGTGCTGCTGCTCAAGGACGTACTGCAAACCCGCATGAACTTCGAAATGGGCGTGACCGAGGAAATGATGGCGTTCGCCGAGCGCATCCGCCCGGCGCACATCTGCCTGGTGCCGGAGACGCGCCAGGAACTGACCACCGAAGGCGGCCTCGATGTAGCGGGCCAGGAATCGCGGATCAGCCTGGCGGTGGAGCGCCTGTCGAAGATCGGTGCCGAGGTCTCGTTGTTCATCGATGCCGACGAACGGCAAATCGAGGCATCCAAGCGTGTCGGCGCCCCCGCCATCGAACTGCACACCGGCCGGTACGCCGACGCCGAGACCCCCACGGACGTGGCCGATGAGCTGCAGCGGGTCGCCGATGGCGTCGCCTTTGGCCTGGCCCAAGGCTTGATCGTCAACGCCGGCCATGGCTTGCACTACCACAACGTCGAAGCCGTCGCGGCCATCAAGGGCATCAACGAGCTGAACATCGGCCATGCACTGGTGGCCCATGCCTTGTTCGTCGGGTTCAAGTCGGCTGTGGCGGAAATGAAAGCGCTGATCCTGGCGGCTGCCAGATCCTGATCCCGTCTCATACCCATCACTACCGCGACACCTGACCCTGTGGCGCGTGGGTGCTGGCTCCCGCTGGGCTGCGAAGCGGCCCCTAGATTTTGCGGTCGCTACGCAACCGAGCGGGAGCAAGCTCCCTCGCCACAGGTTCATCACAGCATCAGAAATTGGTTACAGCTTATAGCTGCGGGGATTCCTGGCTCGGCTTGCTCTTGTCCACACCCGGCACATGCAGATTGCCCTCGGCCACCTGGTCGCCTTCAAGCTGCGGCTGTGTCACCCAGGTCAGGATGTCGTAGTAGCGACGGATGTTCGCCACGAAATGCACCGGTTCGCCGCCCCGGGCGTAGCCGTAGCGGGTCTTGCTGTACCACTGTTTCTGGGACAGGCGCGGCAGGATTTTCTTCACGTCCAGCCATTTGTTCGGGTTCAGCCCTTCCTTGGCCGCCAGTTTGCGGGCGTCGTCCAGGTGGCCGCTGCCCACGTTATAGGCGGCAAGGGCGAACCAGGTACGGTCCGGCTCCTCGATGCTCTCGTCCAGCTGTTCCTTCATGTAGGCCAGGTACTTGGCGCCGCCCATGATGCTTTGTTTCGGATCCAGGCGGTTGGACACGCCCATGGCCTGGGCGGTGTTCTGGGTCAGCATCATCAGGCCGCGCACGCCGGTCTTGGACGTGACCGTTGGTTGCCAGAGCGATTCCTGGTAGCCAATGGCAGCCAGCAGGCGCCAATCGACTTTCTCTTTCTTGGCGTAAGCCTTGAAGTGTTGCTCGTATTTGGGCAACCGTTGCTGCAAATGCTGGGCGAAGGTCGTTGCGCCCATGTAGCCGAGGACGTCGACGTGCCCGTAGTAGCGGTCCTTGAGCCGCTGCAGCGTGCCGTTTTTCTGCACCTTGTCCAGATAGGCGTTGATTTCGTTGAGCAGGCTAGTGTCTTCGCCGGGGCCCACCGCCCAGCTTTGGCTGCGGACGTCGCCAAGGTCGAAGGCGACACGCACGTTGGGGAAGTACACCTGGTTCATCGCCACTTCGTTGGAGTCCACCAGCGTCAGGTCGATCTGGCCCTCGTCCACCATGCGCAGCAGGTCGACCACCTCAACCGCGTCGGACTCTTCGTATTCGATGCCCGGGTATTGCTGCTTCAACTGCGCCAGTTGTTCGGCATGGCTGCTGCCCTTGAGCACCATGATTTTCTTGCCCGCCAGGGCGGCCGCGTCGGTGGGGCGTGACTGGCCGTTGCGGTAGATGATTTGGGGGGTGACTTCCAGGTAGGAGCGGGAAAACCGCACCTGTTTCTTGCGCTGTTCGCTGCTGACCAGGCCCGCGGCGGCCAGGACCGGCCCGTTGGGCTTGCCCACCTGGCCGAACAGGTCGTCGAGGTTGTCGGCGGTCTCGATTTTAAGCTCGACCCCCAAATCCTCGGCGAAACGCTTCACCAGCTCGTATTCGAAGCCGGTCTCACCACTGCGATCCTGGAAGTAGGTGGCGGGGCTGTTTCGGGTAACCACCCGCAGCACGCCATCCTCCTTTACGCGCTCCAGTGTGTTGGGTTTCTCAACACAACCACTGAGCACCAGGAAGAGTCCGGTTGCGATCAGCCACTTGGCATATCGCGGACGCAAAGCCGTTGGGGAAAACATCTGCGCAGTATACGCAAACGGCCCCTACCGCCATATCTCGACAGCAAAAGGCCAGTCTGCTAGCCGTTGCAAAACATGTCCGCAACACCGGCCGGCCGGGCTGTGGCGGGCTTTGCGCCGCTGAAAAATATCTCTGCGCGAACCTTGGCACGGGTGTCCAATACCGCCGTGGGCGCAAAGACCGACATTCGGCCTGCACCGCGCGTGCCGTTTCGGGTGCCGTTGCCGGCGGTTTAGGCTAGAATGCACGGCCTCAAAGCACACCCCCTTCCCGAGGCTGTCCCGAAGATGTTGATCCTGCGCGGCGCTCCTGCCCTTTCTGCCTTTCGCCACAGCAAACTCCTTGAGCAACTGAGCCAGAAGGTTCCGGCTGTCAGCGGCTTGTATGCTGAATTCGCTCACTTCGCCGAAGTCACCGGCGGTTTGACCGGCGACGAACAGCAGGTGCTCGCGCGCCTTCTGAAGTACGGCCCCAGTGTTCCTGTCCAGGAGCCGGCTGGTCGCCTGTTCCTGGTGTTGCCGCGTTTCGGCACCATTTCACCGTGGTCGAGCAAGGCCAGCGACATCGCCCGCAACTGCGGCCTGGCGAAAATCCAGCGCCTGGAGCGCGGCATTGCCTTTTATGTCGCCGGTGAGTTCAGCGAGGCCGAGGCCCAGTTGATCGCCGACGGCCTGCATGACCGCATGACCCAGGTCGTGCTGGGCAACCTGGAGCAGGCCGCCGGTCTGTTCAGCCACGCCGAACCCAAGCCCCTGACCGCCATCGACGTACTGGGCGGTGGCCGTGCCGCGCTGGAAAAAGCCAACGCCGAGCTGGGCCTGGCCCTGGCCGAAGACGAGATCGATTACCTGGTCAACGCCTTCCAGGGCTTGAAGCGCAACCCCCACGACATCGAACTGATGATGTTCGCCCAGGCCAACTCCGAGCACTGCCGCCACAAGATCTTCAACGCCAGTTGGGATATTGACGGCCAGGACCAGGAAAAAAGCCTGTTCGGCATGATCAAGAACACCTACCAGATGCACAACGAAGGTGTGCTGTCGGCCTACAAGGACAACGCGGCGGTGATCGTCGGCAACGTTGCCGGTCGCTTCTACCCGAACCCCGAGACCCGCCAGTACGGTGCGGTCCAGGAGCCGGTGCACATCCTGATGAAGGTCGAGACTCACAACCACCCGACAGCCATTGCCCCGTTCCCGGGTGCGTCCACCGGTTCCGGTGGCGAGATCCGCGACGAAGGCGCCACCGGTCGCGGTGCCAAGCCCAAGGCCGGCCTGACCGGCTTCACCGTGTCGAACCTGCAGATCCCGGGCTTCGAGCAGCCGTGGGAAAAGCCGTACGGCAAGCCTGAGCGCATCGTCAACGCCCTCGACATCATGATCGAAGGTCCCCTGGGCGGCGCGGCGTTCAACAACGAATTCGGCCGTCCGGCCCTGACCGGTTACTTCCGTACCTTCGAACAGTCCATCACCACCCCCCGTGGTGAAGAAGTCCGTGGTTACCACAAGCCGATCATGCTCGCTGGCGGCATGGGCAACATCCGCGCCGAACACGTGCAGAAAGGCGAGATCCTGGTCGGCTCCAAGCTGATCGTCCTCGGCGGCCCGGCCATGTTGATCGGCCTGGGTGGCGGCGCGGCTTCCTCCATGGCCACCGGCACCAGCTCGGCCGACCTGGATTTCGCCTCGGTCCAGCGGGAAAACCCGGAAATGGAGCGCCGTTGCCAGGAAGTCATCGACCGTTGCTGGCAGTTGGGTGAGCAAAACCCCATCAGCTTCATCCACGACGTCGGCGCGGGCGGCCTGTCCAACGCTTTCCCGGAACTGGTCAACGACGGTGGCCGCGGTGGCCGCTTCGAACTGCGCAACATTCCAAACGACGAGCCGGGCATGGCCCCGCACGAAATCTGGAGCAACGAATCCCAGGAACGTTACGTCCTGGCGGTCGGCCCGGCTGACTTCGAGCGCTTCCAGGCCATTTGCGAGCGCGAGCGTTGCCCGTTCGCGGTGGTGGGTGAAGCCACCGCCGAGCCACAACTGACCGTCACCGACAGCCACTTCGGCAACAGCCCGGTGGACATGCCGTTGGAAGTGCTGCTGGGCAAGGCCCCGCGCATGCACCGTTCGGCGGTTCGCGAAGCGGAGCTGGGCGACGATTTCGATCCGTCCACCCTCGACATCGCCGATTCCATCGAGCGCGTGCTCCACCACCCGGCCGTGGCGAGCAAGAGCTTCCTGATCACCATCGGCGACCGTACCATCACTGGCCTTGTGGCCCGCGACCAGATGGTCGGCCCATGGCAGGTGCCGGTGGCTGATGTGGCCGTGACCGCCACCAGCTTCGACGTCTACACCGGCGAAGCCATGGCCATGGGCGAGCGCACGCCGCTGGCGCTGCTGGACGCCCCGGCCTCGGGCCGCATGGCGATCGGCGAAACCTTGACCAACATCGCGGCGTCGCGCATCGGCAAGATGTCCGATATCAAGCTGTCGGCCAACTGGATGTCCGCCGCCGGCCACCCGGGTGAAGATGCCCGCCTGTACGACACTGTCAAGGCGGTCGGCATGGAGCTGTGCCCTGAGCTGGGCATCACCATTCCAGTGGGCAAGGACTCCATGTCCATGGCCACGCGCTGGAACGACGAAGGCGTGGACAAGAGCGTAACCTCGCCGCTGTCGCTGATCGTGACCGGTTTCGCCCCGGTCACCGATATCCGCCAGACCCTGACCCCGCAGCTGCGCATGGACAAGGGCACCACCGACCTGATCCTGATCGACCTGGGCCGTGGCCAGAACCGCATGGGCGCCTCGATCCTGGCCCAGGTGCATGGCAAGCTCGGCTCGCAAGCGCCGGACGTCGATGATGCCGAAGACCTGAAGGCATTCTTCGCCGTGATCCAGGGCCTCAACGCCGACGGTCACCTGTTGGCCTACCACGACCGTTCCGACGGTGGTTTGCTGACCACTGTGGTAGAAATGGCCTTCGCCGGTCACTGCGGCCTGAGCCTGACCCTGGACAGCGTTGCCGAGTCCAAGGCCGAGATCCCAGCCATCCTGTTCAACGAAGAACTGGGTGCGGTGATCCAGGTTCGCCAGGACGCCACGCCAGACATCCTGGCCCAGTTCAGCGCCGCCGGCCTGGCCGATTGCGTCTCGGTGATCGGCCAGCCGATCAACAACGCCCACATCAACATTACCTTCAACGGCGACACCGTCTTCGAAGGCCAGCGTCGCCTGTTGCAGCGCCAGTGGGCGCAAACCAGCTACCAGATCCAGCGCCTGCGGGACAACGCCGAGTGCGCCGAGCAGGAATTCGACGCGCTGCTGGAAGAAGACAACCCGGGCCTGAGCGCCAAGCTCAGCTACGACGTCAACGACAACGTGGCCGCGCCTTACATCAAGAAAGGCATTCGCCCACAAGTGGCGGTCCTGCGCGAGCAGGGCGTCAACGGCCAGGTGGAAATGGCGGCAGCGTTCGACCGCGCCGGTTTCAACGCGATCGACGTGCACATGAGCGACATCCTGGCCGGTCGTGTCGACCTGAACGACTTCAAGGGCATGGTCGCTTGTGGCGGTTTCTCCTACGGCGACGTGCTGGGTGCCGGTGAAGGCTGGGCCAAGTCGGCGCTGTTCAACAGCCGTGCCCGCGATGCGTTCCAGGGCTTCTTCGAACGCACCGACAGCTTCACCCTCGGCGTGTGCAACGGTTGCCAGATGATGTCCAACCTGCACGAGCTGATCCCGGGCAGCGAGTTCTGGCCGCACTTCGTGCGTAACCGTTCCGAGCAGTTTGAAGCCCGCGTGGCGATGGTCCAGGTCCAGGAATCGAACTCGATCTTCCTGCAGGGCATGGCCGGTTCGCGCATGCCGATCGCCATCGCCCACGGCGAAGGCCACGCGGAATTCGAAAGCGAAGAAGCCTTGCTCGAAGCCGACCTGTCCGGTTGTGTGTCGCTGCGTTTTGTCGACAACCATGGCAAGGTCACCGAAACCTACCCGGCCAACCCGAACGGCTCGCCGCGCGGGATCACCGGCCTGACCAGCCGCGACGGCCGTGTCACGATCATGATGCCGCACCCGGAGCGGGTGTTCCGCGCGGTGCAGAACTCGTGGCGTTCGGACGACTGGAACGAAGACGCGCCATGGATGCGCATGTTCCGCAACGCGCGCGTCTGGGTGAACTAAGACGGTGTACAAGCTCTGCTTCTTCGTCCCGGACAGCCATGTGGACGAGGTCAAAAGCGCCGTATTCGCTGCCGGTGGCGGGCGAATCGGCGACTATGACCACTGCGCCTGGCAAGTGCTGGGCCTGGGCCAGTTTCGCCCTTTGGACGGCAGCCAGCCGTTCATTGGCGAGGCGGGGCAGGTCGAGCAGGTCGAGGAATGGAAGGTGGAGCTGGTGGTGGCCGATGGGTTGATTCGGCAAGTGATGGAGGCGTTGAAGCAGAGCCATCCCTACGAGACACCGGCGTTTGAGGTATGGCGGTTGGAGGATTTCTGATTTTCCCTCCGCCCAAATAAAAAAAACCGCTGATCTAATCAGCGGTTTTTTTTGCGTGCGATTCTGTGTACACGAACCCTTGTGGCGAGGGAGCTTGCTCCCGCTGGGACGGTCCGACGCCTCGGGCGTAGCGGCCCTAAGCTTTTTGGCGGTTGCTGCGCAACCGAGCGGGAGCAAGCTCCCTCGCCACGGGCTTGTTGTGTGTCAGATATAGGTGTTGGGTGTGTGCAGGCCCCTTCGTCGGATCGCCGCCCGGAGCAAGCCCGCTCCCACAGTGGATTTGTATTGTCCACAGAACTTGTGAACGACATCAGACCTGTGGGAGCGGGCTTGCTCGCGAAGGGGCCAGACAGTCGGCGAAGGCCTAGGCTTTGACATCCGCCTTACCACTCAGCACCACCGCCTCCAACGCCCGCCACAACCCCGGCGCTTTCTCCCCTAACAACAAGTGCCAAACACCGCCTTCCAGCGAGCTGATCCCCTGGCAACCCAGCGCCTTGAGCTGGCTTTCCGACAATCCCTTGCCATCAGCCAACCGCACCCGCAAACGGCTCGTCGCCACGCAATCGAGCTGCAACACGTTCCTGCCACCGCCCAGGGCATCGAGCCATTGCTGTGCTTCGGCCTCCGAGACAATTGTCGTTGAGGCCGGCTCGACCACGGCGTTCGCGGGCGCACTGGCTGGCCTATCGGAAGAAGGCAATGCCAAGCGGATCTCATCGGCGATGCTGTCGGCCATCGGCCCCACCACCACCTGCAAGCTGCCGCCATTGCCGGGGCGAACCACAGCCATGGCGCCGAGGGCCTTGAGTTGGGCGTCGGAGGCCTTGTTGCGATCCACCAGGTCCAGCCGCAGGCGCGTGGTACAAGCGCCGAGGGTGATCAGGTTGTCAGCGCCACCCAAGGCCTGGATGTAGGCGGCGGCCCGTTGGTTTTCGGCGATGACCGCTTTGTCGCCCGCCGGCACGTCTTCACGGCCCGGCGTCTTCAGATCGAAGCGGCGGATGCAGAAGTCGAACACCAGGTAATAGATCGCCGCGTAGGCCAGGCCCACCGGAAAGACCAGCCAGCCGTTGGTGGATTTGCCCCAGCCCAGGACCATGTCGATGAAACCGCCGGAAAAGGTAAAGCCCAGGTGGATATTCAATAAGTTAGTCACCGCCATCGACAGGCCGGTGAGCAACGCGTGGACCAGGTACAACAACGGCGCAAGAAACATGAAGGCGAATTCGATGGGCTCGGTGACGCCGGTCAGGAACGACGTCAGCGCCATGGACAACAGGATCCCGCCCATGACCTTGCGCCGCTGGGGCAGGGCGTTGCGGTACATCGCCAGGCACGCCGCGGGCAGGCCGAAGAGCATCACCGGGAACATGCCGGTCATGAACTGGCCGCCCTTGGGGTCGCCAGCGAAATAGCGGGTCAGGTCACCGGTGACCACCGCTCCGGTAGTCGGGTCGGTGAAGCTGCCGAAGATGAACCAGGCCATGTTGTTGAGGATGTGGTGCAGGCCGGTGACGATCAGCAACCGATTGAATACACCGAAGACGAACGCACCAAAGCTGCCGCTGGCCATCAACAGCTCGCCGAAGCTGTTGATGCCGTGCTGGATCGGTGGCCAGATCAAACCGAACACCACGCCAAGGCCCACCGCGCTGAAGCCGGTGACAATCGGCACGAAGCGCCGCCCGCCAAAGAACGCCAGGTATTCCGGCAGCTTGATGTCCTTGAAGCGGTTGTACAGCGCGCCGGCCAACAGACCACTGATGATCCCGGCCAGCATGCCCATGTTGATGGTCGCGTCGAGGACCTTCAGCGTCGCGATCATCACCAGGTAACCGATGGCCCCGGCCAGCCCGGCCGTGCCGTTATTGTCCCGGGCGAAACCCACGGCGATGCCGATGGCGAAGATCAGCGCGAGGTTGGCGAAGATCGCCTGGCCGGCATCGTGAATGATCGCGATGTTCAACAGGTCGGTGTCACCCAGGCGCAGCAGCAGGCCGGCGATCGGCAGGATCGCGATAGGCAGCATCAGCGCCCGGCCGAGGCGTTGCAGCCCTTCAATGAAATGCTGGTACATGGCGTCTCTCCTTTTATTGTTGTCCGACGTGGCTCAGCCCAGGGGCCAGTGTTGATGACAGGCCTGGCGCACGGCGGCGGCACTGGCCAGGTTCAGCAAATCGGTACTGACGCCGCGGCACTGGGCGGCATCGAGGTGACGCAAGCGGTCCTTGATTTCGCCGACCTGGGGCGGGCTGACCGACAGCTCCCGTACGCCTAGCCCGATCAGCACCGGCGTCGCCAGGGGATCGGAGGCCAGGGCCCCGCACACGCCAACCCAACGCCCATGTTTGGCAGCGCCAGCGCAGGTCTGGGCGATCAACCGCAACAGTGCCGGGTGCAGGGCATCGACCCGGGCGGCGAGCCCGGCGTGGTCGCGGTCCATGGCGAGGGTGTACTGGGACAGGTCGTTGGTGCCGATGGACAGGAAGTCCGCGTGCTCGGCCAGTTGCTCGGCCAGCAAGGCGGCGGCTGGCACTTCGATCATCACCCCCAGTTGCGGGCGTTCGCTCAGGCCAAGCTCGGCACCGAGGGCGTCGAGGCGCTGGCGAATGTGCAGCAGTTCGTCGACCTCGGTGACCATCGGCAACAAAATCCGGCAGCGGTGCAGAGGGCGGGTTTGCAGCAGGGCGCGCAATTGCTGGTCCAGCAGTTCCGGCCGCGCCTGGGCCAGGCGGATGCCCCGCAGGCCGAGTACCGGGTTGGCTTCGGCCGGCAGGGGCAGGTAGTCCAATTGTTTGTCGCCACCAACGTCGATGGTGCGGATGATCACCGGCCTGTCGCCCATGGCATCGAGCACGGCTTGATAGGCCAGGCGCTGTTCTTCTTCATCGGGGGCGGTGTGGCGGTCGACGAAGAGAAATTCGGTGCGCAGCAGGCCAACGCCCTCGGCACCGTTGGCGAACGCCTGGCCGGCTTCGGCGCTGGAGGCGACGTTGGCGGCGACTTCAACCTCCACCCCATCGACGGTTTGCGCCGGCGTGTGGGCGAGGGTCTGCTGCTCGGCGCGCCGAGCTGTGCGTCGGGTCTGCGCTTGCTGCACCTGCGCCAGGCGCTCGGCGGTTGGCGTGAGTTCGAGGCGGCCACCGTCCGCGTCCAGCACCACCGATTGCCCCGGCGCCTGTGCAAGCAGTGTCTCGCCCAGCGCCACCAGGCAGGGCAGGCCTTTGCCACGGGCCAGGATCGCCACGTGGGACGTCGCGCCGCCCTCGGCCATGCACACACCGGCCACGCCTTGGGCACTGAGGTGCAGCAGGTCCGACGGGGTCAGCTCCTGGGCGACGACAATGGCGCCCGCCGGCACGTCGAACTGCCAGGCCTCACCCAGCAGCACCCGCAGGACCCGCTGGCGCAGGTCATGTAAATCATTGGCGCGCTCGGCCAGCAACGCGCTTTGCAATTGCCGCAGCACTTGGCATTGCGCGTCGATGGACCGGCTCCAGGCCTGAGCCGCCGCGCTCCCTTGCTCAATAGACAGGTAGGCGGCGTCCAGCAGGACCGGATCTTCCAGCAACGCCAGATGGGCGCTGAAGATCGCTTGCTCATCGACGTGATGCCGGGCCTTGGCGTTCTCCAATGTCAACTCGATGTCGTGACTGACGTGCGCCAAGGCATCGCGCAGCCGTTGCCGTTGTTCTGCGACGTTGTGGTCACCGATGTCCTCGGGCAACTGCATGCCTTCCAGCCGAACCAGCGGTCCGCTGACCAGCCCGGGCGCGGCGCATACGCCGTGGAGCACACCGTCTTCGGCGGTGCGGCTCGGCGCCTTGGCCGGTGGTGCCTCGGCATGGGCTTCTTCGGCCAAGGCTGTGGATAACGTTTTCAGCAGCGCTTGCAACGCCGCTTCGGCATCGCTGCCGCGGCAACTGACGTGCACTTCGGCCTGTTCGGTGATCGCCAGCCCCATCATGCCCATCACACTGTTGCAGGACGCCGAGCGGCCACCGAAGTGCAGGTGTGAGCGACTCTTGAACCCTTGTGCGGCCTGGCGAACCAAGGCGGCTGGCCGCGCGTGCAGGCCGCCTCGATGGGCGATACGGATCTGGCCGAACACTTCGATGCCGACGTGCGGTTCATCGTCGCGTGTTTCACTCGGTTTCTTGCTGACGATGTGCAGCAACGGCTCGCCGACCTTGACGCCTTTGAGGGTAATGGGCCGTGCCTGGAAGTGTTCGCCATTGGTGAGGATCAGCAGGCTGACCAGGCTTTTGCAGCGCTGGGCCACGCTGTCCACGTCATAACGCAGCAGTGCCTGGCCGTTGCTGACCCGCGCGCCTTCCTTGACCAGCATGGAAAAGCCGTCGCCCTGCAACTCGACGGTGTCCAACCCCAGGTGCAGCAGCAGTTCGGCGCCGTTGTCGGCCCGCAGGGTCACGGCGTGGCCGGTGCGTGCGACGTGGATAACTTCGCCATCGCAAGGGGCGTAGAGGGTGTCGTTCAGCGGATCGATGGCAATTCCGTCGCCCATGGCGCCGCTGGCGAACACCGCGTCCGGGACGTTGGCGAGGGTGAGCACCGGCCCGCTGAGCGGTGCGCTGAGGGTCAGCTCTTTATTGTTGTTGGGCATGGGCTCGCTCTCTGTGAAGTCTTATTGGCCTTGCGTTAAAGGGCCATCGGTTCAGTGGGTCCGGGTGACCTTGCTCAAGTGCCGTGGCTGGTCCGGGTCCAGGCCTCGAGCCACGGCCAGGTTGGCGGCCATCCGGTAAAAGCTCTGGATCGCCAGGATCGGGTCCAGGGCCGGGTGCTCGGCACGGGTCAGCGTCAGGTCACGCTCGGCGATGTCATCGGGCGCGGCCAGCAGCACCCGGGCGCCGCGCTGGCGCATGTCGGCGGCCAGGCTCAACACACCGGCCTGCTCGGCACCGCGGGGGGCGAACACCAGCAGCGGATAATGCTCATCGAT
This sequence comes from Pseudomonas sp. LARHCG127, assembly GCF_052871455.1. Classification (NCBI taxonomy): domain Bacteria; kingdom Pseudomonadati; phylum Pseudomonadota; class Gammaproteobacteria; order Pseudomonadales; family Pseudomonadaceae; genus Pseudomonas; species Pseudomonas sp. LARHCG127. Next base: position 68,715 of record NZ_JBIXJT010000008.1, on the reverse strand, counting down.
CAGTGCCATCGGCCCGTGGCGAACCTCGGCGCTGCTGAAGGCTTCGGCCTGGATCGCCGAGGTCTCCTTGAATTTGAGTGCCGCTTCCTGGGCGATGGCGAACCCGGCGCCACGGCCGATGACCATCAAGCGCTGGCATTCACGCAGCGCCTCGACGGCAACGTTCCAATCCTGGTGCGCGGCTTCACGTAGGCCTTCGGGCAGCGCGGCGCCGGCGTCGAGCAACTCGGCATCGTCTTTCCAGTGGGCCACCAGGCGCGCGCTGGCGCTGAGGGTGGCGATGAAACTCTTGGTGGCGGCGACACTGCTTTCGATGCCGGCGCACAAGGGCACGCTGAATTCACAAGCCGCCTCCAGCGGAGAGTCTTCTGCGTTGACCATCGCCACGCTCAAGGCGCCGCGCTTGCGCAACAGGCGCAGGCTGTTCACCAGGTCCGGGCTCTGCCCCGATTGAGAAAACGCGAACGCCACCTGGCCACTGACCTTCAACGGCGCCTGCTGCATGGTCACCACCGACATCGGCAACGAGGCCACCGGAAAACCCAGTTGTTGCATGGTCAGGTAGGCAAAGTAGCTGGCGGCATGGTCGGAGCTGCCACGGGCCACGGTCATCGCCACCTGCGGCGGCTGGCGGCGCAGGCGTCCGGCAATCTCCTGCAGGGCGGGGTCCAATCGCTGCAATTGGCGCTCGACAGCGTCGGACGAGGCCAAGGCCTCTTCAAGCATCTTGGAAGTCAATGGCTTCTCCTTCGACCATCACGTCGATCAGGTTCAGGACACGGTCAAGGCGCACGCAGTCGGCCCAGGCGCCGGGTTGCAGGCGCCCGCGTTCGGGCAGGCCGAGGTAGTCGGCGGGGAATTGCGACAGGCGTCGGGAGGCTTCGGCGAGGGGCAGGCCGATTTTCACCAGGTTGCGCAGGGCCTGGTCCATGGTCAGGGTGCTGCCGGCCAGCGTGCCGTCGGCCAGGCGCACACCGCCCAGGCATTTGGTCACGGTGTGGCTGCCCAGCTTGTATTCACCGTCGGGCATGCCGGCGGCGGCGGTGGAATCCGTGACGCAATACAGGCACGGGATCGAACGCAAGGCCACGCGCATGGCGCCGGGGTGCACGTGGAGCAAGTCCGGGATCAGCTCGGCATATTGCGCATGGGCCAGCGCCGCGCCGACGATGCCGGGCTCACGGTGATGCAGCGGGCTCATGGCGTTGTACAAATGGGTAAAACTGCTGGCCCCGGCCGCCAGTGCCGCGACGCCTTCTTCGTAGCTGCCGAGGGTATGACCGATCTGCATGCGCACGCCCCGGGCGCTGAGGGCACGAATCAAGGCATCGTGGCCGGCGATTTCCGGCGCGATGGTGATCACCCGGATCGGCGCCAGGGCCAGGTACGTCTCCACTTCAGCCATCAACGCGGTATGGGCGAAATTCGGTTGGGCGCCGAGTTTGCCGGGGTTGATGTAAGGCCCTTCCAAATGCACGCCCAGGATGCGCGCGCTGCCGCTGGGCCGCTGTTCGCAGTATTCACCGAGGGCTCCGAGTACGCTGGCGATCTCTTCGCTTGGCGCGGTCATGGTGGTGGCGAGCAGCGCCGTGGTGCCGAAGCGCACATGGGTGCGGGCAATGGTGTCGAACGCCGGCGCGCCTTCCATGATGTCCTTGCCGCCACCGCCGTGCACATGCAGGTCGATGAATCCCGGCAGCAGGTAGGGCAGGTCGTTGCTCGTCGGGTCGCAGGGCTGGCCTTCGATGGACACGACCTTGCCCTGTTCATGGACCAGGCGGCCGCGTATCCAGCCGTTGGCGGTGAGGATGTTGTTTTCGGACATGGGGATTCTCTGATCGTCTAGCGCCGCAACTCGGCGACGAAGTCGTAGTAGTCGTTGCGGCAATAGGTGTCGGTGACTTCGATGGGCGTGTTGTCTTCCAGGTAGCCGACCCGGGTCATCAGCAGCATCGCGGTGCCGGGGGCGATGCCCACCAGGGCGGCGAATTCGTCCGAGGCGTTGATCGCCTGGATGTGTTGCAGGGCGCGCACCACGGGTTTGCCGATGCCGTCGAGGAATTCATAAAGCGAATCGCCCACTGCCTGCGGCTTGGGAATAATCGAGGCGGGCAGGGTGCTCATCTCAATGGCCATGACCGTATCGTCGGCCTTGCGCAGCCGTTTGAGCCGGGCGACTTTGTCAGTGGGCGACAGGCCCAGGCGGATCAGCTCTTCGTGGGTCGGCGGAGTGATTTCTCGCTCCAGCCACTGGGACCCGGGTACGAAGCCTTTGAGCCGGAGCATCTCGCTGAAGCCGCTGAGGCGTGACAGCGGTTGTTCCAGGCGCGGGGTGATGAACGTGCCCGAGCCTTGGTTGCGGCGGATCAGGCCTTGTTCGAACAGCACCTCCAACGCCTTGCGGGCGGTGACCCGGGAAATGCCCAGTTGCTCGCTCAAGCTGCGCTCGGAGGGCATTGCTTGCTCGGCTTTCCATTGGCCGGCGTGGATCGCGGCTTCGAGGTTGCGGGCCAGTTGCAGGTAGAGCGGGGTGGGTTGGGTGTCGTCGGGGCGTAGGGTCTGGATGTTGTTCATTTGTTTGTCCGATGCGTTTTTTTTGGGCGTTGTCGCTCGGTGAGTGGGGTGGAAGCTAATACCACTTGAATACCATGTCAACGCTGCTTTTCTGGGGTTGGCCAGTGTTTTCTGGGTATTTATTCGGGTGTAGTTTAAGTGGTATTAGGGTGGTTTTTGTGGGGCGTGGAATTACAGCGTTGGGATGGGGTTTTTGAAGGTCAGTGGTATGCACGGAGGGCGGGTTGCGGAGTTTGATATTTATTTTTATGGCGACCGGTGGTAGTTCGTTTTGTGTGTATATCCGTTGCTGCGGTCACGGCGGCTTAGGGGGCCGCCCTTACTGCGGGTCACTTTTGAAGAGCCCGGAAGCGAAGGCATCGTGGTTAACGGGCGCCCCGAGATCAAAGCCCGTCCCGAGGCGGCCTGGTAGCCGACCTGGTTCTGGGTGATCGCATTTCCCCTGTGGGAGCGAGCTTGCTCGCGAAGGCGGAGGGTCAGTTTGCGGTGACGTTGGATATCCACAAAGGTTTTGGGAACGGCACGGTCCTGTGGAGAGGGAGCTTGCTCCCGCTGGGGCGCGCAGCGGCCCCAAAAAAGCGATGAGCGCTGCGCACTCAAGCGGGAGCAAGCTCCCTCGCCACAAAAGCTTTCCCAGCCATCACGGCACAGATTGATCCACGGTAAACACTGTGGAGCAAGCCCACCACAGGGTTCCGTGTTGTCTGGGTGTTAGAGGTCGAGGACCAACACCGGTGTCTTCGACCTGGAGCAGCACGGGGTGAACTGGTCGTTGCAGGCCTGCTCAGCTTCGGTCAGAAACATGTCCCGATGTTCCGGCACACCTTCCAGCACCCGCGTCAGGCAGGTACCGCACACGCCTTGTTCACAGGAGATCGGGATTTCGATGCCATGGCTCTCCAGCACCTGCACCACGCTGCGGTCCGCCGGTACATCAAACACTTGGCCACTGCGGGCGAGCTTGACCGAAAAGCTGCCATCGGCGCGGGTGTCGGTGGGGGCGGCGGCGAAGTATTCGCGGTGCAGGCAGTCTTCCTGCCAGCCCTGGCTCTTGGCGGTGTCGAGGACGTGCTGCATGAAACCTCCGGGCCCGCACACGTAGAGGTGCAGGTCGCTATCGGGGGCGGCCAGCACCTTGGCGGCGTCCAGCAGGGTTTCGGGTGCTTCATCGAAATGCAGGAAGACCCGGTCGGCGTAAGGGGCCTGGCGCAGGCGTTCGACGAAGGCCGCACGGTCCCGCGAACGGGCGCAGTAATGCAACTCGAACGCCGCACCGCTCTGGGCCAGATGCTCGGCCATGCACAGGATTGGCGTAATGCCGATGCCGCCGGCAAACAGCAGGCTGCGCCGGGCGTGGGGAGCAAGCGAAAACAGGTTGCGCGGTTCGCTGATGTGCAAGCGCATGCCGGGCTGGATAAGTTCATGCAAGCTGCGCGAACCACCGCGGGACGCCGGGTCCTTGAGCACGCCGATGAGGTAGCGGTGCTGTTCCTCGGGATGGTTGCACAGCGAGTACTGGCGAATCAGCCCGTCGGGCAAGTGCACATCGATATGGGCACCGGCGGTGAAGGCGGGCAATGGCTCGCCGTCGACCCGCGTCAGCTCGTAGCTGCAAATATCGAGGGCTTCGCTGTTTCGCGCCGTGACCTGGACTTCGATCATGGCCGTTGCTCCGCCAGTTGCGGCTGATGAGTGCTGGCGATCAACTCGGCTTGAGCCTCGCGCTCCCGTGCGATCCAGCGCTCCAGCACCCGCCGGGACTGCACGCCGCCGGCATCGATGTTGAGCTTGAGCAGGTTGCGCTGTGGATGGTCCAGCAGGTTGCGCTGTTGGCGTTCGAGCATTTCCAGGTCTTCGCTGAAAATCTTGCCCTGGCCTTCGCGAATGGACGCGGTGAGGGCGTCATCCTGCGGCTGGAAATGCCGGGCCATGCCCCAGAAGTACCAAATCGAGGTCTCGGTTTCCGGTGTGATGAAATCCACCACGATGCTCGACGCCTTGAATTGCGGTGCAGCGTGATAGCCGCCATTGCCGGCATGGGCCACGCCCACTTCGATCAGCACATGGCTGGGTGGGGTGAAACGGCAGATCTGCCAGCGATCCACCGGCACGTCATCGGCCAGGTTGTTGCCGCGCAAGGCCATGCGCCAGAACGGCGGAGCCATGATGTTTTCCATATGGCGGGCGGTGACTACTTCATCGCCCTCGACGGTGGTTACCGGCGGCGCTTCATCGATTTCCTTCTGGCCGATGCTCGAGGCGTGGACGTAAGTCTCGTGGGTCAAGTCCATCAGGTTGTCGATCATCAGGCGATAGTCGCAGTGAATATGGAACAGACCGCCACCGTAGGCCCATTCATCGCTTTCGGCCCATTCCAGATGATGGATCCGTGCCGGATCGGCCAGCGACTGGTCACCGGGCCAGACCCAAATGAAGCCATGCCGTTCCTGCACCGCAAAGGTCTTGTTGCAGGGAAATCCCCGTACCCGTTGCCCCGGCATCTCGACGGTCTTGCCATCACCGCCCATCACCAAGCCGTGGTAGCCGCACACCAGGTTGCCGTTTTCGACGTAGCCCAAGGAGAGCGGAGCGCCGCGGTGGGGGCAGAAGTCTTCCACGGCTGCGACCTTGCCTTCGTGCCCCCGGTAAAAAACCATCTTCTCACCACAGATCTGGCGACCCAGGGGTTTGTCGGCGATTTCATCGGGGGTGCAGGCAACGTACCAGGCGTTCTTGGGGTACATGACGGATCTCCAGGCGGATTGTTCTTGTTTGTGGATCCATTAACTCTCTTAACTAATTTAGTTGTCAACGATTTTGCTGTGAGAATGGACGATTGGCTACATTAGTGGATCCATTGGGCGGCTCAGGTGATCCGTTCAGAACCGATAGGCCGCCGGCACCTGCGCTTCGATGAAGCGCCGCATGTGCTCCAGAAAACTGGCTTGCAGCCTGGAAACCGGGCCCTGGATGGGCAGGAGCATGCTGAAGTCCATTTCTATCGCCGGCTCGAAGGCGCGAAAGACGATGCCCTGGCCGCGATATTCGACAGCGCTGATGGCGTCCACCAGCGCCACGCCCAGGCCTTGTTCGACCAGCACGCACATGGGCAGCGAGAGTTGGGTTTCCAGGCGCAGTACACGGTCCACGCCATGGGCGGCGAAGATCGCATCGATCTGCTGGCGCGAGGCAATCGACTGGGGATAGGAAATGAACGGTTCGCCCTGCAAGTCTTCCGGACGGATCGTCTCTTGGTCCTGCAAGCGATGGCCGGCGGGCAGGGCGCAAAGCATGCGCGTCGCCAGCAGTTTTTCCGCACGGGGGCTGGGGTAGGTGTTGGGCAGCACGATCAGGCCCAGGTCGCAGCGTTGGCCCACCACCAGGTCCACAACTTCCCGGGACGAATGCACCACCAGCGATATCTGCATCTGATCGTGTTCGGCCATGAACGCGGCAATCGCCCGAGGCACGAATGACAAGCCCATGGCGGGTGCGCAGGCAATGTGCAGTGAGCCGCGCTTGAGCGTGCGGATGTCCTGGGCGGTCCGTGCAATGCGTTCCACGCCCAGCAGCGAACGTTGCACTTCCTGATACAGGGTTATGGCCTCGGCGGTGGGTTGCAGCCGCCCCTTGACTCGGTCGAACAGGCTGAAACCGATGTCCTCTTCCAGGCTGGCGATCAACCGGGTCGCCGCCGGTTGCGAGATGTGCAGCATTTCGGCGGCGCGGGTCACGGTCTGGCCCAGGATCACGGCGCGAAAAGCTTCCAATTGGCGGAGGTTCATGGTGCGGACCTATCCATAACAAAAAAACATGAGATTGCCAAAATAAAGCATTTTTCAAGGTGTTGTCAGCGCCCTAGGATCGATTGAAATCAATTGATGCAGCCATGGGCTGGCGCCTGATTGAATGATGGGCGTTGAAAACAGCGATAAGAAATCCATGCAAAAAACTGATGTCATTGTCGTGGGGGGAGGCCTGGTGGGGATGTCCGTCGCCTATGGGCTGGCCTTGCTCGGACGCCAGGTAAGCGTGCTCGACGAAGGCGACGACGCCATTCGCGCCGCCCGGGGCAACTTCGGTTTGCTCTGGGTCCAGGGCAAGGGCTACCGCATGAGCCCGTATGCGCAATGGACGCGAGAATCGGTGGCGCTCTGGCCTCGGTTCGCTGCGGCGCTGCACGCGGATACCGGCATCGACATTCATCTGCGCCAACAGGGCGGCTTTCAGTTGTGTCTGAGCGACGGGGAAATGGCCGAGGAAAGCCATCGGCTGGGTTGGCTGCGCGAAGCCCTTGCTGGCGACTACCCCTTTGAACTGCTGGACAATGCGCAACTGCGCGCCCGTTTGCCGGGCATTGGGCCGGATGTGGTCGGCGGCTGTTTTTCGCCCATGGACGGCCACGTCAATCCGCTCAAGCTGCTGCGCTCGCTCTACGCCGCCTGCCAGTCGCGCGGGGTCAGGCTTATCAACGGCCATCACGTCGACGCGCTCGAAGCAGGTGCAACGGGTTTCGAACTGCGGGCTGGAGATAAGCGCTGGTCCGCCTGTCAGGTTGTGCTGGCCGCCGGCCTCGGCAATCGGGCGCTAGGGGCCATGGTCGGGTTGGACGTGCCGGTGCAACCGAACCGCGGGCAGATCCTCGTCACGGAGCGGCTCGAACCCTTTCTGCAATACCCCACCACTTATGTACGCCAGACAGACGAGGGCACGCTGCAACTGGGCGACTCCCATGAGTCGGCGGGCTTCGATGACGGCACCGGCAGCCAGGTCATGGCCGCCATTGCCCGGCGCGCCGTGCAGTGTTTCCCACGGTTGGGCCAGGTCCGACTGGTGCGGGCCTGGGGTGCGCTGCGGGTGATGAGCGCCGACGGCTTTCCGATCTACGAAACGCCTCAAGGCCGCCCGGGCTTGTCGATTGTCAGTTGCCACAGCGGCGTGACCCTGGCCGCTGCCCATGCGTTGCGTCTGGCGCCATGGATTGCGGGTGAATTCGATGATCTGGCGGTGCAGCCATTCGGGCTGCAACGTTTCAACCGGCAAGCCGAGGTGCGCCATGTCGGCTGATCGTCTGTTCCGGCCACTGGCCTTGGGAGATCACACTCTGCAAATCGAATTCGAAGGCACGCCGCTGACAGTGCCCGCCGATGTATCCCTGGCGGCGGCGCTGCTGGGCTGCGGTATCCACCACACTCGCGAGAGCGCCATCAACGCTCGTCCCGGCGCACCTTACTGCATGATGGGCGTATGTTTCGAGTGCCTGGTGGAGGTGGACGGCCAAGCCAATGCCCAGGCGTGCCTGGTGCCGGTGCGTGCCGGCATGCGCGTGCGCCGCCAACACGGTGCCGCTTGCCTGGCACTGCGGGAGGAGGGCGGCGATGAGTAACGCAGCCATCGACCTGATTATCATCGGCGCTGGCCCGGCGGGCATGAGCGCTGCGCTCGAAGCCCGGGCCCAAGGCTTGTCCGTGGTTGTGCTGGATGAGCAGGCCAGCCCGGGTGGACAGATTTATCGCCAGGTGCTCCAGGCGGATCTACGCAGCCGCGCGGTGTTGGGTGACGACTACGTGGCCGGGGCGAAGTTGGCCGCCGACTTTCTGCAATGCGGTGCCCGCTATCTTCCCAGCGCGGCCATCTGGCAGGTGACGTCGCAATGCGAGGTGCATTACCTGATCGAGGGCCGTGCCGAAGTCTTGCAAGGGCGTCACCTGTTGATCGCCACAGGCGCCTTCGAGCGGCCGATGCCGATTCCTGGCTGGACCCTGCCGGGCGTCATGACCGCCGGAGCCGGGCAGATCCTGCTCAAGAGCGCTGCCATGGTGCCGGCCTCGCCTGTGGTGCTGGCCGGGTGTGGTCCATTGCTCTACCTGCTGGCGGTGCAATACCTGCGCGCCGGGATCACCCTTGAAGCGCTGGTGGATACCAACCTGCGAAGCGATCTGCTGCGGGCTTGGCGCTATATTCCCGGCGCGCTGCGCGGCTGGCGCGACTTGCTCAAAGGGTTGGGGCTGCTGGCGGAACTCAAGCGGGCCGGCGTCCGGCATTTTCGCGGTGCGTGCAACCTGCGGGTTGAAGGTACGGATCGGGCCTGCGCCTTGAGCTTCGACAGTCAAGGTCGCGCCCAGCGCATTCGCGCCGATTTGATTCTGCTGCATCAAGGCGTGGTGCCAAACACCCAGGTGAGCTGGTCGTTGCGCCTGGCCCACGACTGGAGCGAACAGCAATTGTGCTGGGCGCCGCGCCGCAATCGATGGGGAGAAAGCAGCACGCCGGGCATTTTCATCGCAGGCGACGGTGGCGCCATCGGCGGGGCCCAGGTGGCGCAACTGGAGGGGCGCCTGGCTGCGCTGGCCATCGCCGGTCAGCAGGGTAAAGCCGGGGCATTGCAACAAGCCTTGCGCCGTGCTCGCGCCGCACGGCCACTGCTCGACACCTTGTATCGCCCTCGAACAGAGAATCGCATTCCCGCCGACGACGTCACGGTGTGCCGCTGCGAAGAGGTCAGCGCTGGCGACATCCGTCGTTACGTCGACCTGGGTTGCCTGGGCCCCAATCAGACCAAGGCTTTTGGACGTTGCGGCATGGGCCCGTGCCAGGGGCGCCAGTGCGGCCTGAGCGTCACCGAAATCATTGCCGAGCGTCGCGGCGTCGCACCCGCCGAGGTGGGCTATTACCGCATCCGCTCACCCCTCAAACCCATCACGCTCGCCCAATTGGCTGGCGAGCATCTCTCCATCGAGGAACCTTCATGAGTATTCAACGCATCGAAAGCAACCCACGCCTGAGCCGCAGCGTCGTGCACAACGGCGTGGCCTGGCTCAGCGGTGTCGTCGCCGCCGATTGCAGCCAGGACATCCAGGGCCAGACCCGCCAGGTGCTGCAACGGATCGATGAACTGCTGGCCGCGTCCGGCAGCGACAAGCACCGACTGCTCAGCGTGCAGATCTGGATGAAAGACATGGGCCGGGATTTCGCCGCCATGAACGCGCTGTGGAGCGAGTGGATCAATGCCACGCAGACGCCGGCGCGGGCCACGGCCCAAGTGGCCTTCGACGACCCGGAGATTTTGCTGGAGCTGATTGTCACCGCGGCCGTCTGAGGCCGCTGGCCGATCACCGTTGTGCGGTCACCGGGCAGGCGACCACCAGAGTCACCGCCCGGGCTTGTTCACATTGCTGCTGCCATAACGGACGACTTCTGTGGAGCGTCCGGAATCAATAACATCGCACCTGGAGCAAATGAATGAACGTAAAACGCATCGCCCTGAAACTGGGTCTCGTCTCGCTGCTGGCTTTCGGCGCGAACCTGCAGGCCGCCGAATCATCGCTGCGCATCGGCATCGAGGCGGCTTACCCGCCCTTTGCCTCGAAAACCCCGGACAACGCCATCGTCGGCTTCGACTACGACATCGGCCAGGCGCTGTGCGCTGAAATGAAGGTCCGTTGCGTCTGGCAGGAACAGGAGTTCGACGGCTTGATCCCCGCGCTCAAGGTCAAGAAAGTCGACGCGGTGATTTCCTCCATGTCGATCACCCCGGAGCGCTTGAAGTCGGTGGACTTCACCGATCGCTACTATCGGATCCCGGCGCGCCTGGTGTTTCGCAAGGGCAGCGGCATCAACGATATCCCGGCACAGCTCAAAGGCAAGCGGATCGGCGTGCAACGGGCGACCAACTTCGATCGTTATGTCACCGATCACTTTGCCCCGGCGGGCGCCGAGGTCGTGCGCTATGGTTCGCAGAACGAGATCTTCCTCGACCTGCTGGGCGGGCGCCTGGACGCGACCATGGCCAGTTCGGTGGTGATCGACGAGAGCTTGCTCAAGCGGCCCGAGGGAACGGAATTCGAATTTGTCGGGCCTAACTTCACCGAGGAGCAATACTTCGGCACGGGCATCGGCATCGCGGTACGCAAGAACGATGCGCTGGCGAGTCGCTTCAATCAGGCGCTGGCGACCATTCGCGCCAACGGCACTTACGACAGTATTCGCCAGAAGTATTTTGATTTCGATATCTACGGCGAATAATTCTCCGCCCGAGGGGTGTATCTCGCGGGCTTGCTGTTGCACAACACGGAGTGATTCATGAAGACCAAAGCGGTACTCACTGAGCAGGACGTTGCGCAATTGCTGGTAGCGGCCAAGGAGCTGGCTCACCAGCGTCAATGGGCGGTGTCGGTGTGTGTGGTGGACGACGGTGGTCATCCCCTCGGGCTGTTGCGCCTGGACGATGCCTCGCCGTTATCGGCCTATATCGCCACTGAAAAAGCGCGCACGGCCGCTATGGGGCGGCGTGACAGCAAGGTTTTCGAGGACATGATCAACGGTGGTCGTTACGCTTTCCTCAGCGCTCCGCACTTGCAGGGCATGCTTGAAGGCGGGGTGACCATTCGTCATGACGGCCAATGCATTGGGGCTATTGGCGTGTCTGGGGTCAAGGCTGAGCAGGATGCGGAGTTGGCTCGTTTGGCGGTTGAGACGGTGTTGCCGGTGATTACGCCGGATGCCTGAAGCGGTCATGAAGCTATGGAGTTTCCCTGTGGGAGCGAAGCTTGCTCGCGAAGGCGGCGGCACATTCAGCACTGATGCAAGCAGGTTCACCGTCATCGCGAGCAAGCTCGGCTCCCACAGGGATCGGCGGCGGACATTGATCTGCTAAACGACCAAAAAAACCTGTGGGAGCGAGCTTGCTCGCGAAGGCGGCAGCACATTCAGCCTTGATGCAAGCAGGCCCACCGCCATCGCGAGCAGCTCGGCTCCCACAGGGATCGGCGGTGGACGCCGATCTTCTAAACGACCAAAAAACCCTGTGGGAGCGAGCTTGCTCGCGAAGGCGGCAGCACGTTCAGCATTGATGCAAGCAGGCCCACCGCCATCGCGAGCAAGCTCGGCTCCCACTGGGATCGCGGTGGAACACCCACTCCCACAGGGCCTGCACAAATCTTCCAGACACACGCTTCTCCAGCAGTTAATCTGCCAAGAGTACATTCACCGGACGGGACAGGGCATGACGGCGCGCAACTGGATCGATCTCAAGCAGGACGCCACGTCCGGTATCGAGACCGTGCGCGCGCATTTCGAGGGGCATGCCTATGATCCCCATTGGCATGACACGTATCTGGTGGGCGTGACCGAGCAGGGGGTGCAGCAGTTTCATTGTCGCCGCCAGCAGCACAACAGTACGCCGGGCAAGGTGTTCCTGCTCGAGCCCGGTGAGTTGCATGACGGCAACGCGCCCCACGATCACGGGTTTACCTATCGCACGTTGTACCTGGAGCCCCAATGGCTGGAGCGCGAGCTGCGCTCTTTGTTCGATGTGGCGCCGGACAACGCCCAGCTGGGATTCGCTGCCACCCTGACCGATGATGCGCGGCTGGCGAGTGCCACGGCGTTGGCCTTCCAAAGCCTGCATGAGCAGGAGATCCGCATCGTGCGCCAGACGGCCCTCGACACCCTGTTGGCCAACCTGACCCAGCACCTGCACTGGCGGGCGCGGATCAACCCGGATCCGCGGCTGCCATTGGTGGCGCAGCAGGCCAGGGATTATCTGCACAGTCACCTGAGCGAAGACATCGGCCTGGATGACCTGGCACAGGTCACCGGCGTGGATCGTTTCCGCTTGACCCGTGCCTTCAAGGCCGCTTTCGGCCTGGCGCCCCATGCTTATCTGATCCAGTTGCGCCTGGCCCGTGCCCGGCGCCTGCTGGCCAGTGGCGAGAGCGCCGTGGCGGTGGCGGCCATGCTTGGTTTTTCCGATCAAAGCCATTTGGGCCGCTGGTTCCAGCGTGCCTATCGCCTGAGCCCGGCGGACTACCGCAAGCGCTGCTCAATTGTTCCAGACTGACCACGGCTTGGCGGGGATGATCAAGCGATCGATCCTTCACCGAGAAGTCGCTCCATGGACCAGTTACTGCCGTTTGCCTTGTTCGCATTTGTCGCCTCCATCACGCCGGGCCCGACCAATATCCTGGTGCTGAGCCATAGCTCTCGCTTTGGCCTGGCGACCACCTTGCCGATCATCCTCGGTGCCTGTGCGGCGGCGGCCTTGCTGGTGCTTCTGGTCGGCACCGGATTAGGAGATGTGCTGGCGCGCCATGCCACGATTCAGACGTTGCTCTCATGGGCGGGCATCGCTTGGCTGAGCTGGATGGCTTGGCAGATTTTCAGTGCTCCGGCCCAGGCCGTTGACCCGGACCGTCCGGTCGAGGGGCCGCGCCTGGGCCTGGCGGGGGCGGCCGGGTTGCAGTTGGTGAACCCCAAGACCTGGATGATGGCGTTGGCGGTGGTGAGCGTATTCGCCGGTGCCGAGGCGGACCGTACGGAGAGGGTGCTCTGGTTGTCCCTCGCGTTCTTTGCGATTTCGCTCCCCTGCATGACCGCCTGGGCCTATCTGGGGCGTGGCGCCGCAAGGTTCTGTCGTTCTGCCGTGGCGATGGGGCGTTTCAACCGCGTCATGGCGGTGATGCTGCTGGCGTCAGCATGGTTGACGCTGGTGGTCTGAGCGGCTGACAAAATTGTAATTTTTCTCTCGAAACCTCCGGATTGACGGCCGAGTCGGACCTTATACCGCCCTGTTTTCATGCGCGGTACCCCAATCGACCTTTGCAACAGGAGATTCCCATGAACAGTCGTTACGAGGCCTGTATAGCCGAATGCACCGCCTGCGCCATGGCCTGTGAAGCCTGCACTGCAGCCTGCCTGCGTGAGCAGAGCGTGCAGATGATGGCTAAGTGCATAGAGCTGGACCGTGACTGCGCTGACCTATGTCGGCTCGCGGCCACGCTCATGAAGCGCGACAGCAGCGTCGCCGCCCAACTGTGCAGTGTGTGCGCGGCAATTTGCCGAGCGTGTGGCGAGGAGTGTGGCAAACATGAACCGGCGCACTGCCAGGCGTGTGCAAAAGCTTGCCGGTCATGCGCCGAGGCGTGTGAGCGAATGGCCGCCTGATTGGCGTGGCGTGGCGTGGCTTGGCCAAGCGTTGGTCCTGGAGGACAGGCGCTTGGCCGGTCGCGATGCAGGTGCAGGCCTCTGCTCGAAAGCGGCCTATTGGCTGGTGGACGCAGCCTGTTTGAATACCAGTACTTTCAATCCGCAAGTCACATCGGCGTCTGGGAACTCCGGAGGGTTCGCCAGCCGCTGTTCGAATTCGAGGCCTGGAGCCTCACGCATGACGCCGTCGATAAGGAAATCCGGGCCGGTGGCCGGGTCGTTGCTACAAGCCAGTACCGTGCCATGGGCGGCCAGCAGTTCCGGCAGGCGCCGCAAGACGCGCTGGTAGTCCTTGGTCAATAGGAAACTGCCTTTCTGGAAGGTAGGCGGATCGATGATCACCAGGTCGTACGGGCCGCTGTTGATCACCTTGCCCCAGGACTTGAACAAGTCGTGGCCGAGGAAACTCACCTGGCCCAGGTCATGGCCGTTCAGCCGATGGTTGTCACGGCCGCGGCTCAGGGCCGCCCGGGACATGTCCAGGTTGACCACATGCTGCGCGCCCCCGGCGATGGCCGCCACGGAGAACCCACAGGTATAGGCGAACAGGTTCAGGACCCGTTTACCCTGGGCGTTGGCCCGCACCCAGTCGCGACCGTAACGCATGTCGAGGAACAGGCCGTTGTTCTGCTTCTTGCCCAGGTCGATCCGGTAAAACAGGCCGCCTTCGGTCAGGGTCCATTCATCGATGGGCTCGCCCACCAGCCATTGGGTGAGACTCTGCGGCAGGTAGCGGTGTTGTACGGCAAGGGTGTGGGCCTTGCTGTGTTGCCAGGCGGGCGACGTGGTCAGCGCCAGCAGCATTGCGCTCAAGTCGTCCAGAGGCTTGGGGTCCGGTTCCTTGAACAGCGAAACTAGCACCACCCCTTGCAACCAATCGACCGTGATCTGCTCCAGGCCTGGCCAGCAGCGCCCCCGGCCATGGAACAAGCGACGGGTTTCTACCGGCGCTGATTCCAGGGCTGCCAGCAAATGGTCGTGAAGGGTTTGAAGGGCTACGCAATTCATTCAGGCAACGCCAGGGATTCGAAAGGCCGGCATTTTAACCGCAGGCGAACCCGACGCAATCCTTGTGGCGAGGGAGCTTGCTCCCGCTTGAGTGCGAAGCACTCACATGCTTGGGGCTGCTACGCAGCCCAGCGGGAGCACGCTCCCTCGCCACAAAAGGTGCCCCTAGCTGCCGCTGGTAGCCAAGATGCTGGCAACCTGCTGCGGCTGGCAGTTGAGATAGGCCGATCGCTTGAGCCAGCTCGGGTCCGGGTACCAGGAAAACATGAATTGTCCGCCCTTGAGCTTGTCGATCACCTGGCGCGCCACTTGCGGGCGTACGGCAGGGCAGCCCTGGCTGCGCCCGATGCGACCCTGGCGCACGCTCCACAACGGGTTCACGTAGTCGGCGGCATGGATCACGATCGCCCGGTCGCGGGCCAGGTCATTGAAGCCCGGCTCCAGGCCATCCATGCGCAGTGAATAACCGTGGGCGCCCTGGTAGCTTTCCTGGGTACGAAACAGGCCCAGGCTGGATTGGTAGCTGCCCAGGCGATTGGAAAACTGCGTCGCGAAGTTTTCCCCGGACTTTTGCCCATGGGCCACCAGGTCGCGCAATACCAACTTCTTCTGGCGCAGGTCGAAGATCCACAGGCGCCGGGCCGTGGAGGGTTGCGAGTAGTCGATGACCGCCAGGTGGCGAGCCTGGCCGGCGCCATTGGCGACGGCGCATTGCATGGCGCTCAAGGCACTTTTAAGCGCCAGGGGATTGAGTTCCGGCGCTGCCTGGGCGAGGCTGTGGTAAAGCGTTTTCGACTTGGCCTTTTTTTCCGCCAGTGCCGGGCTGCAAATGATACCCAGGCCCAGCATGACCAGGCAGAATCGGCGCAAAAAGCCCGATACAGGCGAAGGGTTTCCAGCGTGGTGTTCGTTCGCGGCATCCCGTCCGATTTCGTTTGTCTGCATGATGGCGGGTCGTACCTGTCGCAAAATTCACCGTCAACGAGACGGCCATGGATTGGAGTAAAGCAGTTGTTCAAAAAGTCCGCATGTTACCTGAGCCTTTTATTGCTCACGGCGCCATTGGTCGCCAAAGCCGAGGACGGCGACCCGGCTCTGGTGCAGAGCACGCTGGCGCAACTCGCGGTCGCGTGCCCGGACGTCGCGGTGGGCGTCGATTTTCCGACGCAGCTTGACTTGCAGGCGTTCTACCAGCAAAACGCAGGCCAGGAGGTCTGGGCGGACGACGAACGACGGGGAGCGTTGCAGGTCCAGTTGCAGCAGCTGGCCGACGACGGCATGGATCCGGCACGTTATAGCCTGCCGGTCGGGGACGCGGCCCAAGGCCTTCATTGCGCCGACATCGCCATCAGCCAGCGCTACCTGCGAGCTTTGCATGACCTGCGTTTCGGCTACCTGCCCCAAGACCGACTGGAGCCGGTATGGAAAGCCAACCCACCGCCACAGGATCACCCGGCCGTGGTGCTGGCCATCGCGGGGCTGGGCCTGCAAAACCTCGCCGACGCCTTTGAACAGGCGCGGCCGAACCTGGACCTTTACCGCAACCTGCGCGGCCTCTATGCCCGGCTACGGCAACAGCCGCTGGGCGAATGGCAAGCGGTGCCAGGCGGGCCGTTGCTGCAACCGGACAAACAGGACGCCCGTGTCCCCGCCCTGGCCCAGCGCCTGTTCAATGAGGGGTACTTGAGTACGCCGCCGCAGGTCAGCGACGAGCATTACAGCCCCATGTTGGTGGAGGCGATGAAGAGCTTCCAGGCCCGGCATTCGCTACAGGCCGATGGCGTGGTCGGGCCATGGACCGTCACCGAGCTGAACATCAGCCCGGCCATGCGCCGCGAGCAGTTACGTATCAATCTGGAGCGCATGCGTTGGCTGGCCCAGGATGTGGAAACCGACAGCGTCCTGGTCAACGTGGCTGCGGCGCAGTTGACGGTTTACCAGGGCGGCGCGCCGGTCTGGCAGACCCGCACCCAGGTGGGCCGGGCGCAACGGCAGACGCCGTTGCTCAAATCCCATGTCACCCGGCTGACGCTCAACCCGACCTGGACCATTCCGCCGACCATCATGCGCGAGGACAAACTGCCCGAGATCCGCCGTGATCCGGAGTTTCTCACTCGCCACAACCTACGGATCCTCGACAGTGAAGGCCTGCCGTTGCTGGCGGAGGACATCGACTGGGAGCACCCGGGCAACCTGATGCTGCGCCAGGATCCAGGCCCGAAAAACCCGTTGGGCAAAATGGCGATCCGCTTCCCCAATCCGTTCTCGGTGTACCTGCATGACACACCGAGCCAGTCGCTGTTCAGCAAAGGTCCGCGGGCCTTCAGCTCAGGTTGCGTGCGGATCGAGCAAGTGATGCACCTGCGCGACCTGCTGGTCAGCCCGGCTGAACGGGCCCGCACTGACACCTTGCTGGCCAGTGAATCGACCCACGAGTTCAGGCTGGCCCGGCCCATGCCGATCCTGCTGGGTTACTGGACGGCACAGGCGGACAGCCAGGGCCAGGCGGTGTACATCCCGGATATCTACGGGCGTGACGCAACGCTGTCCGCCGCCCATGGTCGCGCGCTGTGAACGCTTGGTTCTGAACTCAGGCGCATGCAATAGCGGGCGCCTGTGTGGTTTCATCAAGCGTTGCGAACAACCGCTGGCCGATATCGCCGGCGGCTCGCAAAAGCTGTTGCGGATCGGCGGTTTCCGAGTCGAGCAAACGCTGGGAACTCACCACTTGGGCGCCGCAATAACCGAAAATGCCATGGTCGATCTGCGTGGTCATCGCCTGATCGTAGCCGTGACGTTGGAAGCTGTCGGCATCGGCGCCACCGACACCTACCAGGTGGACGCGCAAGTGTTGCAGCTTCTGGATAAACGGTTTGTCGAGACTGAAATCGAATGCCCAACCGTTGGAAAACACCCGGTCGATCCAGCCCTTGAGCAATGCCGGCATGGACCACCAATAAATCGGATAGACCAATACCAGCGCGTCGGCATGGTCGATCCTGGCTTGTTCGGCCAGCACATCCGCGGGCGGCAGGGCCTCGCGGTGGTGGACCGCATGGTCGGCAAAGCTGAAGCGTGGATCGAAGCCTTCGGCGGCCAGGTCGGCGATCTCGAAGGTATCGGTGGGGTTGGCGCGGGTAATGCCTTCGGCGATTTTCCGGGCCAGGCTATGGGTGAGGGAGCGTGGATCGTGGTGAGCCACAACGATGAGTGCATGCATGGCGAAACTCCTTCTGGTCACGAGGTCTTGAAGACAGGTATGCTTAAGTTACGCTTAGTAAGTTACGGTTGGTAAAGTTAGCATGTCAAGCACTGATGAACATTCGCCGCCTTCACCTCGTCGTCGTTTGTCCCGGCAGGACCGGCAGCGTCAATTGCTGGAGGTTGCCTGGCGGCTGGTGCGCGAGGAGGGCAGTGATGCTCTGACGTTGGCGCGGCTGGCGGACCAGGCCGGGGTGACCAAACCCATCGTCTATGACCACTTCATCACCCGATCCGGGCTGTTGGCGGCGCTGTACCAGGATTTCGATGCTCGCCAGACCGCGCTGATGGACGCTGCCCTGGAGGCCAGCGACCCCACCTTGCAAAGCCGGGCGGCGGTGATCGCTTCGTCCTACGTCGAATGCGTGCTGTTGCAAGGTCGGGAGATTCCCGGGGTGATCGCGGCGCTGACCAGTTCGCCGGAGCTTGCGCGCATCAAGCGCGAATACGAGGGGATTTTTCTCGATAAGTGCCGCGCGGTGCTGGAGCCGTTTGCGGGTACGAAGGGCATCGGCCAGGCGGGTTTGCGGGCGATGCTGGGGGCGGCGGAGGCGTTGTCCAATGCGGCCGCCACCGGGGAAATCAGCCCTGGCGAGGCGAAGGACGAGCTGCTGGCCAGTATCGTGGCGATGGTGGGCAGGACTGGCGACACCTCTTCAAACTGAGCCACCGCTATCGCGAGCAAGCTCCCACGGTCGTTTCGTATTAGGGCGTTCTATACAGCAACCTCAATGTGCCGGGCCCAGGGCCGTCTCGATGCAGTCCAGCAGCTTGTCGGCATCACAAGGCTTGGGCAGGCAGGCGACCAACCCCGGCGTATGCGCCCCCAGGTCCGGATAAGCGGTAATGAAGATGGTGGGAATCCGAAAACCCATGGCACCGAGCTGTTCATGCAGCTCTACACCACTCATGCCCGGCATCTGGATATCGGAAATCAGGCAATGGGTACTGACCGGGGCATTGGCGTCCAGGAACTCGATGGCGCTGCGATAAGTTCGAACCTTGTAACCAGTGGAACGCAACAGGCTATCCAGGGCTGTCCGGACGGATTCGTCATCGTCAACAACCGCGATAGTCGTCGTGTTGCGTATCTGCGTGGCTTGCGTCATAGGGATCGCTCGTAACAGCGCCTGTCGTGACTACACGATACGCGGTCCCATAAGGGGCAGAAGTATACCTATGTATAACGCCCTAAGACCTAAGGGTTGGCGCCCTGTCCCCGGTCCTGCGCCAGGCCATGAAAACATTGTGAAGCGCTTTCATGAGGCGCTAATCTAAAGAGCGCAACACGCCCCGTCCTGGATCCCGGCACATGCTTTACCCTCAGGCATCCAGCGCAGCCACGGAAGTCGCCTTATGGCTACGACATCGGCAAGTGCGACATGACACTGGATGACAGCCGACGGCAAAGTGCGGCAGACCAAACAAAATAGTGCTCCTGTGCCGATGGAATAACAGCATGCAAATACTATGGGACGATGGTGAGCGTATCTTCTGTCGGGAATTGCGCTCGGGTGTGGACGGCGACGACACGGTCCTGGTGGCCTGCCCCGCGACCGAACAGCCTCGCCCTGGTTGCCTTGCCCGGCTCGCCCATGAGTTTGGCCTGAAGGATGAGCTTGATGGCGCCTGGTCGGTACAACCCCTCGACATGGTGCGCGAAGGGGCCCAGGTGCGGCTGCTGCTCGAGGATCCCGGCGGCGTGCCGCTCGTGCAGTTGCTGATCGCCCCGATGGAAACGGCGACGTTCCTGCGCCTTGCGGTGAGCATCGCCGTGGCGCTGGGCAAGCTCCACCAGCGCGGCATCGTTCACAAGGACATCAAGCCCAGCCACATTCTGGTGAACTGCGACGATGGCCAGGCGCGGCTCACCGGGTTCGGCCTGGCTTCGCGGCTGCCGCGGGAGCGCCAAGCCCCCGAAACCCTGGCCGGCACGCTCGCCTATATGGCGCCCGAGCAGACCGGCCGGATGAATCGCTCGATCGATTCGCGCAGTGATCTCTATTCCTTCGGCATAACGCTCTATCAGATGTTGACTGGCTCGCTGCCGTTCACGGCGTCCGACCCCATGGAGTGGGTCCATTGCCATATCGCCAAGATGCCTTCGCCGCCCAGTGCGCGGGTCCAAACCATCGCCGAGACGTTGTCCCGGATCGTCATGAAACTGCTCGCCAAGACCGCCGAGGAGCGCTATCAGACCGCCGCGAGTGTCGAACATGATCTGCGTCGTTGCTTGGCGCACTGGACACAATCGCGGCACATCGATGTCTTTGCCCTGGGCGAACAAGGCGCCTCCGATCGGCTGCTGGTTCCCGAAAAACTCTACGGCCGCGAGCGTGAAGTCGAGACGTTGGTCACCGCGTTCGGTCGGGTGGTTGAAACACGAGCGCCGGAACTGGTGCTCGTGACTGGCTACTCCGGTATCGGCAAATCCTCGGTGGTCAATGAGTTGCACAAAGTCCTGGTTCCGCCGCGGGGCCTTTTCGCCAGTGGCAAGTTCGACCAGTACCGGCGTGACATCCCTTATTCGACCCTGGTGCAGGCCTTCCAGAGCCTGGTGCGCACGTTGCTGGGCAAAAGCGACACGGAACTGGCGCATTGGCGCGAGGCGTTGCTGGAGGCACTGGATGCCAATGCGCGGCTCATGACCGACCTGATCCCCGAACTCAAGCTCATCATCGGCGAGCCGCCAGCGGTCCTGGCGCTTGATCCCCAACAGGAGCAACGCCGCTTCCTGCTGGTGTTCAGGCGCTTCATCGGTGTGTTCGCCCGCGCGGACCATCCGCTCGCGCTGTTTCTCGACGATCTGCAATGGCTGGACGCAGCGACGCTCGACCTGTTGGAGGACCTGCTGACCAGCGCCGATGTGCGCCACCTGATGCTGGTGGGCGCCTACCGCAGCAATGAGGTGGACGCCACGCATCCATTGACGGGCAAGCTCAAGGCCATTCGGAGCGCGGGAGGCAAGATCAGCGAGATCACCCTGGCGCCCCTCGTCAAGGTGCACGTCGAGCAGTTGATCGCCGAGGCCCTGCATGACGCCGTTGATCGTGTCGAGCCGCTGGCGCAACTGGTGCTGGACAAGACCGCGGGCAATCCATTCTTCGTGATCCAGTTCCTGCAGGCCCTCGCTGACGAGCGATTGCTGGCCTTCGATCACGAGGCGCGGCAGTGGTGGTGGGATCCGCAGCGCATTCACGCCAAGGGCTACACAGACAATGTCGTCGACCTGATGGTCGGCAAACTGGTACGCCTGCCTGCCGACACGCAGCAGGCGTTGCAGCAACTGGCGTGCCTGGGCAACGTGGCCGGGCTCAAGGCGCTTTCCACCGTTCTGGACATCTCCCCGACGCAGGTCCGGGCGGTGATGTGGCAGGCGGTCCGCCAGGAACTGGTCGAGCGGCTGGACGATGCCTATGGATTCGTTCACGACCGTATTCATGAGGCCGCCTACTCGCTGATTCCCCAGGCTGCGCGCGCCGAGATGCACCTGCGCATCGGACGGCTGCTCGCGGCACAAACGGACGCCCAAGCGCTTGAAGAGGCGATCTTTGAAATTGCCGGCCAGCTCAATCGTGGCGCGGCGTTGCTCACCGACCGGGCTGAGCGGGAGCAGTTGGCTGAATTCAACCTGCTGGCCGGCCAACGGGCCAAGGCCTCGACGGCCTATGCTTCGGCACTCAACTACCTGGCCACCGGCGTGCAGTTGCTGGATGAAGATTGCTGGACAGGGCGCCATGACTTGATCTTCGGGTTGGAATTGAACCGGGCCGAATGCGAGTTCCTTACCGGGCAACTCGGTGCTGCGGACGAACGCCTGAAGGCCCTGGCCGACCGCGCCGTGACGGTGATCGAGCGGGCCAACGTGGCGTGCCTGCTGATGGATGTCTACCTGCTCCTGGATCGCAGCGATGGTGCGGTGGCGGTCTGCCTCGACTACCTGCGTCATGTGGGGATCGAGTGGTCGGCCCACCCGAGCGACGACGATGTGCGTCACGAGTACGAGCGCATCGGGGAACTGCTTGAAGGCCGGGCCATCGAAGACCTCATCGAGCTGCCGCTGATGGAGGACGCCACCTCCCTGGCGACGCTCAACGCACTGGGCAAGCTCTTTGCGCCGGCCTTGCAGAGTGAAGCGAACCTGGTGGACCTGTTGATCTGCAAGGCAGTCACCTTGAGCCTGGAGCAGGGCAACTGCGATGCGTCCTGTGTGCTGTACGCCAATCTGTTTCGGGTCGCCGGTCGGCGGTTCGGTGACTACCAGATGGGGTTCCGCTTTGGCCAGCTGGGTTGCGACCTCATTGAAAAACGCGACCTGCGGCGATTCGAGGCCAGCACTTATCTGTGTTTTTCGTGCTTTGCCGTGCGTTGGATGAGGCCCGTGGAGCAATGCCGGGACCTTTTGCGTCGTTCGTTCGCGGCGGCGAATCGGATCGGTGACCTGCCGTATGGCGCCTACGCGGGCAACAACCTCACCGCCGACCTGCTGTTCGCTGGCGAGCCGTTGGCCGATGTTCAAGACGAAGCCGAGCGGGGCCTGGCCTACGCCAGGAGGGTGCACTTCGGGCTGGTGACGGATTTTATCGTCGCCCAGCTGGCACTGATCCGGATGCTTCGGGGCGTGACGCTGACGTTCGGCTGCCTTGACGACGGCCAGTTGAACGAACCGGCCATCGAAACCCACTTGTCCAGCAACTCGGATCTGGTCCTGGCTGAATGTTTGTACTGGGTCCGCAAACTGCAAGCCCGCTACCTGGCCGACGATCCCGAAGCGGCCATGGCCGCGGCGGTGAAGGCCCAGGATCTGCTCTGGGTTTGCCAGGCGTTTTTCGAGGAAACCGAATACCATTTCTACGGCGCCCTGACGCGGGCCGCTTGTTGCGATCGTGTGCCAGTGGACGAGCGCGAACCTCATTGGGTGGCGATGGCGGCCAATTACCGCCAGCTCCAGGCATGGGCACAGCAGTGTCCGGAGAACTTCGCCAGCCGCACCGCGTTGGTGGGTGCCGAAATGGCCCGGGTCGAAGGGCGCCTAATCGATGCCGAGTCGCTGTACGAGCAAGCCATCCAAGCCGCGCAGGAAAGCGGTTTCGTCCATATCGAGGCGTTGGCCAACGAACTCGCGGCGCGCTTCTACGCCGCCCGTGGTTTCGGCAAGATCGCTCGCGTCTATCTCCAGGACGCTCGTTACGCCTACCAGCGTTGGGGCGCCGAGGGCAAAGTGCGACAACTGGAACACACCTATCCATCGCTGAGGACCGAAGCGCCTGTGCCCGGTCCAACGACGACGATGATGACGCCGGTCGAGCACCTGGATCTGGCCACCGTACTCAAGGTCTCCGAGGCGGTGTCGGGGGAAATCGTCCTGGATAAGCTCATCGACATGGTCATGTGCACGGCGATCGAACAGGCCGGCGCCGAACGCGGGTTATTGATCCTGTCCAGCGACGGCGAGTACCGAGTCGCGGCGCAGGTGACCACCGGCAACCACGTAACGCAAATCCACAATGCCCCGGTGGGCGCGGCACTGTTGCCGGAGTCGATTCTCTACCACGTCCTGCGCACCGGGGAGAGCGTTTTTCTTGACGATGCCCTGATCGCGGCGCCGTTTGCCGCGGACCCGTATATCCGCAAGCAGCACGCCCGCTCGATTCTCTGCGTGCCGTTGCTGAACCAGGCCAAGCTCGTCGGCGCGCTCTACCTGGAAAACAATCTGGCTGCCCATGTGTTCAACCCAACCCGGATCGCCGTGTTGAAACTGTTGGCGTCCCGTGCGGCCATCTCATTGGAAAATGCCCGCTTGTATCGCGAAGTCGCCGAGCGCGAAGCGAGGATCCGGCGCCTGGTCGACGCCAACATCATTGGCATTCTATTTTGGAATGCCGATGGCGACATTATCGAAGCCAACGATGCCTTTCTGCGCATGGTCGGCTACGAGCGCGAAGACCTGGCGTTGGGCCGCCTGGGCTGGCGGGACCTGACAGTGCCGGAGTTCCGCGAACTGAGCGAACGCTCCCTGGCCCAGGCATTGCTCACCGGGCACGCCCGGCCTTATGAAAAAGAATATTTTCGCAAGGATGGCAGCCGCCTGCCGGTCATCGTCGGTCTGGCGCTGTTCGAGGCCAATAGCAGGGAAGGGGTCGCTTTCGTGCTGGACCTGACCGAACGCCGCCAGGCGGAAGAAAAGATCCGCGAAAGCGAGCGACGTTATCGCGAGGTGCAAACCGAGCTGGCGCACGCCAACCGAGTCGCGACCATGGGGCAGTTGGTGGCTTCGATCGCCCATGAAGTCAACCAGCCGATTGCCGCGACGATCCTCAATGCCGATGCCGCCCTGCGTTGGCTGAACACCCAGCCACCCGAGATCGAGGAAGTCCGCCAGGTACTGGGGCGCCTCATCTACGACGCCAATCGGGCGGCGGACGTGCTGGGGCGGATCCGTGGGCATATCCGCAAGGCGCCGCCACAAAAAGGCCCGGTGGACATCAACATTGCCATTGGCGAAATGATCGAGTTCACCCGTAGCCAGATCATCAAGAGCGGCGTCTTGATCCAGACGCAACTGGCCGACGGTTTGCCGCCCATCCAAGGTGACCGGGTCGAGCTGCAACAGGTGCTGCTCAACCTGATCATGAATGCGCTCGAAGCGATGAGCTGCGTCAACGAGGGCGAACGGCAGTTGTGGATCTGCGCAACGTTAGAGGGGGCCGATTGGGTGCTGGTGAGTGTGAGCGATTCGGGGCCGGGGTTCGCCTCGGAAAACGTCGATCAGGTGTTCACGTCGTTCTACACCACCAAACCCACTGGGCTGGGCTTGGGGTTATCGATCTGTCGTTCGATCATCGAGTCCCATGGCGGTTGCTTGAAGGCCTGCGCCAATCAGTCACGCGGCGCTACCGTTCAATTCACGTTGCCCATCGTCCAGGGGGAAACGCCTGCCTGAGGACTCGACAGCGTTCGATTCATACTTAGGTTTAAAGGCTGTATATCAATAGATCACCGGTTCCACTCCCACGTACAAATGCAACGCCGCAACCCGGGCGATAGATTGGCTTCACGGGTTGCGGAGTGTGAGCCATGATCGATTTAACCCACCGGGCAATGGATGGACTTTCTGCGCTTCGTTCGGTCGCGCTGGTGTTGATGGCGCTCGTCACGGCGAGCGCTTTCTATCGCCTGGGTACGCCGATGCTGGAGGGGCAGGGATGCGCAGCGGCCCGCAATCGCGGCTTGTCTGATATCGCCTTGAGATGGGTGCATGTCGAACGGTCCGGGGGCACGCCGCCGATCGGCGCGCACCTGATCAGCCCACGGGGGTTCTATCTGCATCACGGGATCTACCTGGGCGACCTGAAAGTCGCCCACTACTCCGGGTTCAGCGGTTCGCTGAGATCCGGCCCCATCGAAGTGATCGACCTTGAACATTTCGCCCATGGCAAACCGGTATGGATCGCGCAGGAGCCGTATGAATACTCCAACGACGAAGTCGTCCGGCGGGCGCGCTCACGGCTCGGTGAGAATAAATATCGGGTTCTGTCCAACAACTGCGAACACTTTTGCAACTGGTGCATCAGCGGAAAACACTACAGCGCTCAGGTCGACGCTTATTTCCAGCGTCCCCGTGATCTTTTTGCTTTTATTTCGACGCTGGAGCCGCAGCTGATTGCATAGTGGCCTGTGCGGTTAATTTGAGTGCACGAATTAGCCACACAGGCCACTAGGCACAAGGCGGGTCGCGCAAGGTCGCTGTGCTACACTTTTTTTCGTTTCACTCGCCGGAAGGGTCGTGAATGAACGGTAATGCTTCATCCAATGAGGCGGGTCTCAAAGGTTCTATTGTGTTCGTGGTGGATGACGATGCCTCCATGCGCGATGCGTTGAGCAACCTGCTGCGCTCGGTCGGGATCCGCGTCGAGACGTTCGCCTCCACGGCGGATTTTCTTCGGCAACCGAAGACCGAGTGCCCCAGTTGCCTGGTCCTTGATGTACGGTTGCAAGGCGCCAGTGGCCTCGACTTCCAGGCGCAGTTGGCGGAGTCGAATTCGAATATCCCGATCATTTTCATCACCGGCCACGGCGACATCGAGATGTCGGTCAAGGCGATGAAAGCCGGCGCCGTGGATTTCCTGGCGAAACCTTTCCGTGAACAGAACCTGCTGGATGCGGTGTCCGCCGCGCTTCAGGCGGATGTCCGGAGACGGCAAGTCGAGCAGCAATTTTCCGATTTGCATGCCCGCTACCAGACGCTCACCGTCCGTGAAAAGGAAGTCATGGGTTTTGCGGTCACGGGGCTGATGAACAAGCAGATCGCCGGGCAAATGAACCTGAGCGAAATCACCGTGAAGATCCATCGCGCCCATGCGATGAAAAAAATGTGCGCCAAGTCGTTTGCGGACCTGGTCCGGATGGCCGAAGCCTTGGGTACCGGGCAGAGTCGGTGAGCGATCACGGCTGCTGCGCAGCCGAGCGGGAGCAAGCTCCCTCGCCACGGGGGCAGCGTCTCATTCGCCACAGCCCGCTCAGCCCCAACGCTGGAACTTCGAGCCAACCCAATCCCCTGTGGCGAGGGAGCTTGCTCCCGCTGGCCTGCGAAGCAGGCCCCTGCAATGCCTGCAGGCAAACCGCATTGGCTGGTTTGAATGGGCAATACTGATAAGCGATGCCAATAAAAAGTTTTATTGACTAAAAAATTACACCGGGTAATTATTCCCCTGCATCTGCTTTCACGCAGAGTCATTTCGCAGGGGCAACCCAATGAATCAGAACACCGTGCCTTCACTGGCCAGTCTTTACGTCGAGACTCACGAATCGCCCTCCGACGCACGCCTGGCGCCTTCGCTGATGCAAGGCTTTCCCGCCGAACCCCTCCGCCGTGTCACCTGGCACAACTGGATGAGCCCGCCGTTCAACCAATGGGGCTTCCGCAACCTGGCGCGCTTGCGTCCCTCCATCGATGTACAGGCTGGCAGCGGGCCGGTCAGCGCGTTCAAGCAGGCGCTCCAGCCGCTGGACGAGTTGCACTTCGACAGCGAGTGTGGCTTGAGCATCAGCGTGATCGACCACCTGATCGCCAGCCAGACCGATGCTTTCCTGGTCCTCAAGGGCGACACCGTGCTGTTCGAGCGTTACTTCAACGGCCAGCGCCCCGAGGACCGGCACATCATGTTTTCGGTGACCAAGTCGCTGATCGGTGCCCTGGGTGAACAACTGGTCTGCGAAGGTCAGCTTGACCCGACGCTGACGGCCGCCCATTACGTACCGGAACTGACCGGCAGTGCGTTCGGCGATGCGACCGTGCGCCAGCTATTCGACATGGCCGTGGCCGTCGATTACAGCGAGGTCTATGAGGATCCGGATTCGGAGAGTTCCCAATACGGTTATGCCTGCGGTTTCCAGCCGGCACCGGCGCACTACACGACGTTCGAATCCCTGTACCAATACTTGCCGTCACTGCGCAAACGCGGCAGTCACGGCGGCTTTTTCCATTATGTGACGGCCACCACCGAGGCGTTGGCCTGGGTCATGGAACGGGCGTCCGGCAAGGCCTGTCACCAGTTGCTGCAGGCGGTCTGGAGCCAGTTGGGCTGTGAGCGCGACGGTTATTTCCTGGCCGATCCCTGGGGCCGCAGCGTGGCCGGTGCCGGGTTCAGCGCGACCCTGCGTGACATGGCGCGCTTCGGCCGCCTGCTGGCCAATGACGGCCGCCAGGACGGGCGCCAATTGCTCTCGGCCGAGGCCCTCGCCGGTATTGCCGCTGGGGCCGACCCGGCCGTCTATGCCGCCTGCGCCGACTTTTCCAGTTGGACCCCAGGCGCGTCCTACCGCAGCCAATGGTATGTCTTCAACGACCACAGCCAGGCGCTCATGGCCGGTGGCATCCATGGCCAATACCTGTTCATCGACAAGCCCTCCGGCGTGGTGATCGTCAAGCAGTCATCCTTGGGCGAGGCCGTCAGCCCGTTCGACGGCGACAGCGTGCGCATGCTGCGGGCCATCGCGGCGCAACTGACGCCCTGACTTCATCCGATAAACACAACAATTTCGTTCCGCTCATCTGGCCCAGCCAGGTGTTGGTGCGGGTTTGCGCCGCCATTCACTGCCCTGTAACAACAATAATCAACAGGAGCTCCATATGGTTTCCATGATGCGTTTGTCCCGAACGTGCCTCGTGCTCGGGTTACCCTTGACCGCCCAAGTTGCCTGGGCGGGCTACACCTTCGAGGAGGGTAACCTCAAGGGCGAGGTCAACCTGACGGCCGGTGGCGCAGCCGTGTCCACCCGCAACGTCAATTTTGGCGGCGGCGTGGTGGACCTGCGCAGCGGCAAGAATGGCGGCACGAAAATCGACTGGCAGGAGTTCTATGTCAAGCCGGGCGTCAAGTTGGAATACGCCGTGCAGCCGGATTTCAGCCTGCTGGCCGGCGGCTCCCTGGTGGGAGCGACCACCTTCGGTGATGGTGACGCCGGTGGCTTCACCCGCAGCTCCGATGGCAAGGTATCGACGGAAGAGTTCTATGGCGGTTTCCGGGCCGGGGAGTGGACGGTCACGGGCGGTCGCCAGAACTACATGATCGGCAATGGTTTCATCGTCATGGATGGCAACCTTGATCAGTTCAACGACGGTGCCTATTGGCTCGCCCCACGCACCGCCTTCAAGGAGTCGGCGGTGGTCGCCTGGGACCATGGCGCGTTGAAAGTCCAGGGTTTCAGCCTGGGAACCGACAGCGACCTGGGTGACTTTCGCCTGAGCGGCGTGAACCTGGACTACAACTTCGACGACCAGGTGACGCTGGGTGCCACCGCGCTGAAGGTCAAGGCCATGGGGCCCAAGGGCAGCACGTTGCCGCGTCGTCGCGATGGCATGCTGGTGTACAACGTCAGGGCCTTGAACGCCCGGCTCCCGGGTATCCCGGACCTGGCCCTCAACGCCGAATATGCCGTGGAGCGAGGCAGCGGCGAAGGTGTGGACTACGATGCCAAGGCCTGGTACGGCCAGGCCGATTACACCTTCGGCACACTGCCGCTGACCCCGGTGATCGGCTACCGCTACGCGAGTTTTTCCGGCGACGACAACCTCACCGACAACCGACAGAAAGCCTGGGATCCCTTGACCAAGGGCTTCGTCGACTGGAGCACCTGGTTGATCGGCGATGTCGTCGGCAACTACCTGATGTTCAACAGCAACGAAAACGTCCAGCAGTTCTCACTCAAGACCCACCTCAACGAAACCCTGACGCTCGGTGCGATCCACTACCAATTCTGGCTGGACGAAAAAAACTACATGGGCACCGCCGTCAGCGATAAACGGTTTGCCGACGAGAGTGTAGTCTTCCTGGATTGGGCACCTTCGAAGTCGCTGTCCACCTCGCTGTCCTACAACTGGGTCAAGCCCATGGCGGCGGCCAAACAGGTCTTCGGCGACGACCGGAAATTCAGCGCGCTGGAACTCTTCTTCACCTACCGCTATTAAGTGTCGCGAGCCTTCGCGGCCGCGCTGGAGTGTTTGATCATGAGCCTGTTTTTGCGCAACACCTTGCTGGGCGCTGTCGTTTCGATGCTGGTCAGTGGCGCGAGCCTGGCCGAAGAACGGACGGTGCGAATCTACAACTGGATCGAGTACCTGCCGCCGGAAATCCTCAAGAGTTTCGAGGAAGAAACCGGCATTCGCCCCATCTATGACGTCTTCGACAGCGTCGAGACATTGGAGTCCAAGCTGCTGACCGGCAACTCGGGGTATGACGTGGTCTATCCGAGCAGCTCCAACGTCAGCCATCTGATCGCCGCCGGCGCCGTCCAGCCCCTGGACCGCAGCCAGTTGCCGAACTGGCAGCATCTGGACCCCGAATTCATGAAGTCCCTGGAAGCGGTGGGCGATCCGGGCAACCGCTATGCCGCGCCGTACCTGTGGGGCACGACCTTGATTGGCTATAACGTCGACAAGGTGCGCCAGGTGCTGGGGGCCGATGTGCAAATGAATACCTGGGACATCCTGTTCAAGGAAGAGAACATGGCCAAGCTGGCCAGTTGTGGCGTGGGTCTGCTGGACGCCGCCAACGAGATCGTGCCCATTGCCTTGCACTACGAAGGATTGGACCCCAACAGCCAGAAACGTGAGGATTACGCCAAGGCACAGGCAGCCATGCTCAAGGTTCGGCCGTACATCACCTACTTCAACTCATCGCGCTATGGCATGGACCTGGCCAACGGTGAGATCTGTGTCGGGGTGGGTTGGTCCGGTGGGGTGGCCCTGGCCAAACGACTGGCCGAAGACGCCGGGAAGGGGGTCAAGGTGGAGATGGCGCTGCCCAAGGAAGGGGCGCCGATGTGGTCGGACGTCATGATGGTGCCCGCCAATGCGCCTCATGCCAAGGAAGCCTACGCCTTCATCAACTACATCTTGCGTCCGGATGTCATTGCGCGGATCAGCAACAAGATCGGCTATCCCAACCCGAACAAGGAAGCCACGGCACTGGTCAATGCTGAAATCCGCAACAACCCCGCCATGTATGTGCCGGACGAGGCGCGCAAGACCCTGTTCGCCTTGGAACCGGTGCCGGCCGCCGTGGAGCGGATTCGTACCCGCACCTGGACGGGCATCAAGACCCATCGCTGATCGGCGTGGCCCGGCGTTGCGGCGCCGGGTCCGTCTCAGTGGTTCAGGCGCGCATGCCCAGGAAGAGCAATTCAGTGATGCGCCGGACCTGGGCGGAATGTGCCTCGATGTCCGGTTGTTCCTGGTTGACCAACCTGAACAGCTGCAAGTGCGAATAGTCGTTCAACAGGAACGCGGCGAGGTCGACGTCCAGATCGGCGCGTAGTTTGCCGGCTTGTTGCAACTCCCTGATCAGCCCACTGATTTCGGCCCTGAGCGCATCGTTCATGGCGCGATACCCCTCGGGCAGCCCATTGTCGCCACCAAACAGGATCAGCGGCAGCAACTCGCGCCACAGGCTCGGGTGCATGACCTCCAGCGCGTAGCCGGTCAACAGCCGCTCCAGATAACACAGCGCTTCCACCGGGTCCTCGATTTCAGGCATCTGGCTGCGGGTATCGGTGAGGGCGCGCTGGTCGGCGTCGTGCAGGATCTCCAGGATGATCTCCTGCTTGTTGCCGAAGTACTTGAACACGGTGGGCGCCGACACGCCGGCCTGGCTGGCGATCTGTTCGATGGTGGTGTTCTGGAAGCCCTGGCGCTCGAACAGTTCGACCGCCGCCTTGCTGATGGCTTGGCGGCGTTCGGCTTTTTGACGTTCACGCAGTCCGCTCACGGGAGGTCCTTGTCGTAGAAGTAATAGGGGGCGAGCGGCGCAACGCCAGCCAGTTGGAGATCAACCTGTGGGAGCGAGCCTGCTCGCGATTGCGGTGAATCAGCCAACATTGATGTGACTGACACTCCACATTCGCGAGCAGGCTCGCTCCCACAGGAACTGACAGGCATGCAATAACACCCAGTGCTCTACGCAAAATACTTAACCCAGTAAAGTTTTTAAAGGGTTTATTTCATTTCAGCCCCACGGACCTGGCTGAATGCCCCGGTCCAGACGCTTGGCAATGGGCAAAACGCCATGCCTCATTTGGCGAAATCAGGCATATAGGTGGCGCGTTCAGGTAACTAACTCGGGAGGGAAGGCGGGTAACGTGGCGCAACTTTTCACCGCAAGTGCGCACGTTCGCCCAGGGTGGATCAATACAAACCTGATGGTGCCGCTTCCAGGAGGGGCGGAAAAACCGAAACACCGATTGTTCCTGTGCGCGCCTCAATGTTCGATCACAAGAGAATAAGAAAATGACCAGCCCCAGCTTCAAGGATTCGAACGGCCATCTGGCACAGGGCTTCAAGCCTCGTCACGTCACCATGCTGTCCATTGCCGGGATCATCGGTGCGGGTCTGTTCGTGGGATCGGGTCATGCCATTGCCGCCGCCGGCCCGGCCGTCATGCTGGCCTATCTGTTTTCCGGGACGTTGGTGGTCCTGGTCATGCGCATGTTGGGTGAGATGGCGGTCGCCAATCCGGACACCGGCTCCTTCTCCACCTATGCCGACCAGGCCATCGGGCGCTGGGCCGGCTTCACCATCGGGTGGCTCTACTGGTGGTTCTGGGTGCTGGTGATTCCCATAGAAGCGCTGGCCGCCGGCCATGTGCTCAACCAATGGTTTCCCGCCGTCGATGCCTGGCTGTTCGCCTCGGTGTCGATCGTTTTGCTGGCGGTGACGAACCTGTTCAGCGTGTCGAAGTACGGCGAGTTCGAATTCTGGTTCGCCATGGCCAAGGTCGTGGCGATCATTGGTTTTATCTCCCTGGGTTTCGCAGTGCTGATGGGCTGGATTCCCGAGCGCGAAGCCAGCGGCTTGAGCCGGTTGATGGAGGAGCATGGCGGGTTCGCCCCCAACGGCTTGTCGGCGGTAGTGGGCGCGTTCATCACCATCATGTTCAGCTTCATCGGTACGGAGGCGGTGACCATCGCGGCGGCTGAATCCGATAACCCCGCGCAGAACATTGCCAAGGCCACCCGTTCGGTGATCTGGCGTATCGGTGTGTTCTACCTGCTGTCGATCTTCGTGGTCATTTCCGTGGTGCCGTGGAACGATCCGCTCCTGGCTTCAGTGGGCTCCTACCAGCGGGCGCTGGAGTTGATGAACATTCCCCACGCCAAATTCCTGGTGGATGTGGTGGTGCTGATTGCCGTGGCCAGTTGCATGAACTCCTCGATCTACATCGCCTCGCGGATGCTGTACTCCCTGGGCCGTCGCGGCGATGCGCCAAGGGCCGTGAAGGTGACGTCCTCGGCCGGTGTGCCACGGTCCGCGGTGATTGCCAGTACCGTGCTGGGCGCGGGTGTCACCTTGTTCAGCTACTTCATGCCCGCCGGCCTGTTCCAGTTCCTGCTCGCCAGCTCCGGTGCCATCGCCTTGCTGGTGTACCTGGTGATCGCCATCTCGCAACTGCGCATGCGCCGGATGCTGCAACGACAGAACATCGAGCTGCCTTTTCGCATGTGGTTGTTTCCCTGGTTGACCTGGTTGGTCATCGTGTTCATCTCGGCGGCGCTGGCGGTCATGATGATCTCGCCCGAGCACCGCAGCGAGGTGAGCACGACCCTGGGCCTGGCGCTGATCATTTCCTTTATCGGCCTGGCGACGTCGCGACATCCACCCCAGCCGGAGAGCGTCGCTTCCCTCGGCTAATCCCTGATTTTTTACCCTGTTGACGCCACGTTACTGGCGTCAACAAACCCGCTTTTCAGCCCATTCAAGACGCAAAAACCTCAGTCTTGAAGCGCGGCCCTTCCGCCTGTCACCCACTTGCAAACCCAGCCCTGCGAACCGGCACTAACCCGCGGTCGCGTTGTCAGTAATTGGCGTCTGTGGGGATGAGGATCGTCCCTGTTATCGGCATATCAGCTGGATGGTTTTCCTCGAGCACTTTCGGGGGAAAAAGCTTTGCGATGGATTGCGTCCTGGACCGACCCTTTCTCTTGCAGGCGATTTTTCCCATGGGGTTTCTACTCGATCCGCGTCATGACATCGATGCTGCCTTGCTGAGCTACCGCCGGGTGTTCTGGGCCCTGGCGCTGTTCAGTGGCGTGATCAATCTGCTGGTGCTGGTGCCGTCGCTGTACATGATGCAGGTCTACGACCGCGTCCTCACCAGCCGTAACGAAACCACCTTGTTCATGCTCACCTTGATGGCCCTGGGACTGTTCATGTTCAGTGCCCTGATCGAGTGGGTGCGCGGCGAGGTGATGATTCGCATGAGCGCGGGGCTGGACGATGCCTTGGGCGAGCGGGTATTCGATGCCGCCTTCGCCCGCAGCCTGCGGGAACACAACGCTAACCCGGCGCAGGTGCTCACGGACCTGGCGACACTGCGGCAGTTGATTACCGGGCAGGGCCTGATCGCGTTGCTCGACGCGCCCTGGCTGCCGATCTTCCTGCTGGTGGCGTTCATCTTTCATCCCTGGTTCGGCGTGCTGACGCTGGTGCTCGCCCTGGTGCTGATCGGCTTGGCGCTGTGGGGCGAACTGGCGACACGTACGCGCCTGGGCGAGGCCAATCGCCTGGGGGTGCAGTCGTCGATCTATGTCAACAGCACGTTGCACAACGCTGAAGTCATCCAGGCCCTGGGCATGCTCGGGCCGTTGCGCCAGCGCTGGAGTCTGTTGCAGCAGCGCATCATTGCCGCCCAGGCCCATGCCAGCGACCGCGGTGCGCGCATCACCTCTGCGACGCGTTTCGTGCGGATTTCCGGACAATCCCTGGCCCTCGGGCTGGGGGCCTTGCTGGTACTGGAAGGCCAACTGTCGGCGGGCATGATGATTGCGATGTCGCTGTTGCTGGGGCGAGCCCTGGCGCCGGTGGAAATCGCCATCGGCTCGTGGAAGCAATTCAATTCCGGGCGCCAGAGCTACCAGCGCCTGAGCCAACTGTTGGCGCAGCACCCTCGTGATCGCTTGCGCATGCCATTGCCGCCGCCCACCGGGGCGGTGCGCCTGGAGCAGTTGTATGTCGGCCCGCCGGGGGCTTCGCAGCCGATCCTGCGCGGGATCAATTTCAGCCTCGCCAAGGGCGACGTGCTGGCCGTGGTCGGGCCCAGTGCCAGTGGCAAATCGACCCTGGCCCGTGCCCTGGTCGGGGTCTGGCCGGCCATGGGCGGGTCGGTGCGCCTGGACGATGCCGAGATCAGCCAGTGGTCCCACGACGCCCTGGGCCCGCACCTCGGCTACCTGCCCCAGGACATCGAGTTGTTCGACGGCACGGTCGCCGACAACATCGCCCGTTTCGGTGAGCAGGACGCCGACCAGATCATCGCTGCCGGACGGCATGCCGGTATCCACGAAATGATCCTGCGGTTTCCCAAGGGCTACGACACGCCGCTGGGCCCCGGCGGGCTTGGCTTGTCCGGTGGGCAGAAACAACGCCTGGGCCTGGCGCGCGCGCTCTACGGAAGGCCCTCGCTGATCGTGCTCGATGAACCCAACTCCAATCTCGATGACGCCGGCGAGCTGGCGCTGGTCCAGGCCATCAGTGCCCTCAAGGCGGCCGGCAGCACCGTGGTCTTGATCACGCACCGGCCCAGTGTGCTGGCGGTGGTCGATCACATCCTCGTGTTGAAGGACGGGACTCAACAAGCGTTCGGCCCTCGGGACCGGGTGCTCAAGGCATTGATGCCGGGGCCGCGACCGGCCGCGGTCCGGGAGGCGGGCGGCGATGCGTGATCTGATCCCTGATGCACAGACCTACAGCGAGCAGGGGCTGAGCGTGCGCGGCACCACGACACTACCCAGCGCTCGGACTGATGCCGGGAGTGCGGCGCGTTATGGCGTGGGATTCCTGGTCCTGACGCTGGGCGGTTTCCTGCTCTGGGCCTGCCTGGCGCCACTCGACCAGGGAGTGGTGGGCAGCGGCACCGTGGTGGTGGCGGGGGAGCGCAAGGCGGTGCAGTCGTTGGTCGGCGGAGTGGTGGAAAAGCTGCTGGTGAGCGATGGCGACCGGGTCACCCAGGGGCAATTGCTCGTGCAACTGAACACGGTGCAGGCGCAGTCGCAACTGGACGTGACCCTGGGCAAGCTGCTCAATGACCGCAGCATCGAGGCGCGCCTGATTGCCGAGCGCCTGGGCAGCGCCGAGATCCAATGGCCTGCGGAGCTGCTGGCGCGCGCCGACGAGCCACGAGTGAAGGCGGCCATGGCCTTGCAGAGCCAGTTGTTCATCACACGTCGCGCGGAGCTGGGCAGTCGCTTGCAGATCATCGAGCACGAAGCCGCGGCGTTGCAGCAACAGTTGCTGGGCTACGAAGGCGTCAAGCGCAACTACGACGCGCAGATGCGTTTTCAGCAGCAGGAGCTTGAAGGCCTGCGTGACCTGGCCCGGGAAGGCTACGTTCCGCGCAACAAACTGTTCGAGGCCGAGCGCAACGCGGCCCAGTTGGCGGGGCAGATCGCCTCCGGCGTGGGGGATGTCGGCAGGACCCGCCAGGCGATCAACGAAAGCCGGCTCAAGGCCTTGCAGGCGCAGCAGGAATTTCGCCGCGATGCCGAGACGCAGCTCAGCGAGGTCTCGGCCGAGGCGGCCGGTTATGCCGATCAGATCCGGGCCTTGCAGTTCGAAGTCGACAACGGTGCGATCCGCGCACCGGTGGCCGGGCAGGTGATGGACGTGAGCATTCATACGGTCGGCGGCGTGGCGCAGGCTGGCCAGACCCTGATGCAAGTGGTGCCGCTGGATGCGCCGATGGCGATCACCGCCCGCTTCGAGCCTCTGATGGCCAACAAACTGCGCCCGGGCCTGCCGGTGCACGTGCATTTCACCGCGCTGCAACGGGTGGATACGCCGACGGTCACCGGCACCGTGACGACCGTGTCGGCCGACCAACTGATCGACGAGCAGACGCACCTACCGTACTTCTCTGCCAAGGTCGAGATTCCCGCCGACACCGTGGCCGCGTTGCAAAGCGCCGGCCTGCTGGTGCGCCCCGGCATGCTCGCCGATGTCACGGTGGTGACGGGCGAACGCACCTTGATGAATTACCTGATGAAACCGTTGCGTGAACGCTTGCTGGCAGCCTTCAAGGAGGAATGAGCATGGTCGACCGTTGCCGCTCTCGCGTGCGTGTACTGCTAAGCCTGTGGACCGGTTGGGTGGTGCTCAGTCCTGTGTGGGCCGTGGAGAGTGGCTTGAGCCTGACCGCAGCCTACGATGCCTCGCGCCTCAACGATCCGACCGTGCAAGCGGCGGCCCACGCCTTTGAAGCCTCGCGGCACGAGGAGGACATCGGTCGCGGCGGCCTCTATCCGCAAGTCTCGCTGTCCTCGCGTTATGGCTACGGTGGACGGACCGACGGCGGCGACGACAACAGTTACGTCAACAGCAACGATTACCAGGCGAACAACGTCACCCTGGCGGCACAACAACCGCTCTACGACAAGGCCCGCTGGGCGGCGTACCAGGAAGGCAAGGCGCGGGGGAAACTGGGCACCCAGGTGTTCGACGTGGCCGGCCAGACCTTGTATGACCGAGTGGCGAAGGGGTATTTCGACGTCGCCCGGGCCGAGAACGAGATCAAGCTGATCCAGCAGCAGAAGGCGGCGATCCAAGGCTTGGTCATCCAGAGCAAAAAGCTTTATGAGGGCGGCCAGGGGGCGATTACCGATATCGACGAAGCCCAGGCGCGGCTCGACCTGGTGCAGGCCCAGGAAGCCGAAGCCCAGGCCCGTCGCGTGGCGGCATTGCGGGCGTTGTCCGGGCGAGCCAGTGTGCCCATCGATGACATCCTGCCGATGCGCGAGGAACTGGCCGCCGGTAGCCCGATCCCGCCGGAGCAGGACTTGCCGTACTGGACGGCGATTGCCCGCCAGGCCAGCCCCGAGCTGGCCGCTCGGCTGGCAGCGGTGAAAGTCGCCGAGGCCCAGGCCGACAGCCAGCGTGCGGGACATTATCCGACGTTGTCATTGACCACTCAGTTGACCCGCCGTGAAACCCGTCAATACCAGGAACTCGACCCGCGCCAGGACACCTATTATGTGGGTGTACAATTGGACATTCCGCTGTATCGCGGCGGGGCGGTACGGGCCTCGGTGGCCAAGGCCGAAGCGCAACTGGCGGGTGCGCAGTCTGACTACGACGTGCAGCGCCAGCAACTGGCCGAGGACATCGAGGCCGATTACCTGGGCGTCGTCGCCGGGTTCGCCAAGAGCAAGGCGATGCAGCGGGCGGTGGAGTCAAACCAGCGAGCGCTGACCTCGACGGAAAAAGGCTTCCAGGGCGGGGTGCGTTCCACGGTGGATATCCTTGACGCCCAGCAGCGACTGTTCCAGGCCCGCCGGGACCTGCTCAACACCAAGCTCGACATGCTGCAAAGCTATGTGAGCCTGCACACCCACACCGGCCAGATGAACCGCGCGGTGCTGGAGCAGGTGCAAAGCCTGTTCTAGGCCATCCAAGGCACGCAATCTTGCACTTATCCCTGTGGCGAGGGAGCTTGCTCCCGCTGGGCTGCGAAGCAGCCCCAAACCCAGGCAATGAGTGGTATCAGGCAGACCGAGTCCACCGATTCACGACTGCTGCGCAGCCGAGCGGGAGCAAGCTCCCTCGCCACAAAAACTGTCCAGGCCATGTGCTTGTTTTCAATCTCCCAGGCACAACACGACCCCCTGTGGGAGCGAGCTTGCTCGCGAATGCGGTGGGCCAGTCAGCATCCATTTTGAATGTGCTGCCGCCATCGCGAGCAAGCTCGCTCCCACAGTTTTGATCTGTGGTGGCCCTGGGTTTTTCTGGCACCACAAAGCCCCTGTGGGAGCGAGCTTGCTCGCGAAAGCGGTGGGTCAGTCAGCATCGCTGTTGGATGTGCCGGCGCCTTCGCGAGCAGGCTCGCTCCCACAGTTTTGATCTGTGGTTGACCTGGATTTTTCAGGCACAACACGACTTCTGTGGGAGCGAGCTTGCTCGCGAAAGCGGTGTGTGAGTCAGCATCCCTGTTGGATGTGCCGGCGCCTTCGCGAGCAGGCTCGCTCCCACAGTTCTGGCCTGTAGTTGTCTTGGGTTTTTCAGCTCAAGCCCCCCGGAGGGGGCTTGGGTCAGGCGGTGAAGTCGCTGGCGTGCAGCTCCTTGACGCCGACCAGTTCGAATTCGAACTCGGGGGTGGCGTCGGCGTTGGTGCTGCCGGAGAGGATGCCATCGACGAAGCGCAACTGGCCGGTAGCATTGCTGGCGTCGAAGGCGTTACTGCCGATGAACGTGAAGGCATCGACCCCGGCGGTCAGTGGGTTGGCGTCCAGGCCGGTGAGGTCCAACTTGTCGAACTCGGCACTCTTGAAACCACTGATCACATCGCGCAAAGCCCCGACGCCCATGTCCGACAGCGCACCAAACGCGTAGGTGTCCGCGCCGGTGCCGCCGGTGAGGTTGTCGGTGCCTGCGCCGCCGATCAAGCGGTCATCGCCCGAGCCGCCTACCAACGTATCGTTGCCGGCCCCGCCGTCGAGGACGTTTGCCGCACTGTTCCCCGACAGCGTGTCGGCGGAGGCGCTACCTTCCAGGTTCTCGATGAACTTCAAGGTATCGAGCCCGGAACCCACGGTGTTCTGCTGCGCCGACGTCGAGAGGTTGACGGTCACGCCGGACAGCGCCCGTTCATAGCTCGCCGTATCCATGCCATCGCGTCCATCCAGGACATTGTTACCGGCACTGGCGAACAACGTATTGTCCAAGGCGTTGCCGGTGCCATTGGCGGCGCCAGGGCTATCGACATACAGGTTCTCGACGTTGCTGCCCAAGGTGTAGGCCGCCAGGCTGCTGTGCACGCTGTCGATCCCGCCGGTCACCGCGTTGGTGCTGGTCTCGATCACGCTGTCGTCGGCATTGTCGACAAAATACGTGTCGTTGCCATCGCCTCCGCTCATGCTGTCGGCCCCGGCGGCGCCGTCGATCACGTTGTTGGCGGTATTGCCGGTGATGAAGTTGCGCCGTTCGTTGCCGGTGCCGTCGATGTCCGACACACCGGTGAGCACCAGGTTTTCCAGATTGGCCCCCAGCGTCCAACTGACCGAGGCTTGCACCGTATCGATCTGCGCGGTCGAGGTGTTGGTTTCCACCACGCTGTCGAACGCATTGTCGACCACGTAGATGTCGTTGCCATCGCCACCGGTCAAGGTGTCGGCGCCGAGGTCGCCGTCCAGGGTGTCGTTGCCAGAACTACCCACCAGGGTGTCGTCCTGGTCGGTGCCGGCGATCATCCCGCCCTGGTTCTGGGCGTTGTCGAAGATGTCCTGCACGCTGTTATTGTCGTCGGGATTGCCCTGAAAGCCGAGGTCATTGGCTATGTAGTCCGCCAGGCGTTGGCCGACGATTTCCGCCGATTCCTCGTGCAGGTGCCAGACGTCATCGGGATACACCAGCGGATCGACTTCATAGCGCAACGGCAGGTCGGTGTAGTCCACCGCCAGCTTGACGTCGGCGCGTTCGGCGGCCATGGCCTCCTGGGCGGCGCGGACATAACCGACGCCCTCGACGATGGCGGCGATCTTCTCTTCCGAATAACCCCGGGCCCGGGCCGCGTCCTCTGAGTAATGGCCGGTTTCCATCAGGTACACAGTGAAATTGCCAAATTGGGCATGCAGGTAATCGAACACCTTCAAGGTCGCAGCCTTGTACGCAGCCGCAGCTGCGGCCTTGTCCGTGGCACGGGCGATTTCCTGGGCGGCTTCCTCGCCCTGGCCCCAGATGATGCCCATGGTGACGTTATCGATCGCCTGCAATTCGGTGCGCTGGTCGCGCAGCAACGTCACCGCGCGCAACAGTGCCGCCCCGGGTTGGTTGGTGTCGGTCAGCCACCAACACAACTGGAGTTCCTCGGCGCTGAGTGTGGAGAGGCCGTTGACCGTGCTGCCGCCCACCGCGATGTCGATGCCGTTGCCATCGGCATCGTTGAACTGGCTGCGCACGTCGTAGGTGGTGTAGCGGTTGAGGTCGTTGACCAGCATCGAGGTGCCGGATTGGTCGTCGTCCTCGGACATGCGCAACAGACGTGCGTTGGATTGGCCGAGGGTCGGCAGGTAGAGAATATCCTGCTGGGCGCGCTCGCCGAAGACGAAGTCGTTGGCGGTAAGGGTGTTTAGGTAGTTGCCGTTGAGGGCGATCTCGAAGCGATTGCCATCGGCGTCGGCTTCGGCGGACTTGACGTAGGTCTTGTCGCCGGCCGCGTTGAGAGTCATGTACAAGGTGCTGTTGGTACCGTCGCCGAGACCGAGAAAACCCAACCCGGAGACGTCGATTTTGTCGACGCCGGCTGTGAAATCGTAAATCGTGTCGGTGGCCGTGACACCACCGGTGTCGTAGTCGCGGTAGCTGTCGGACAGGTTGCTGTAGCGAAACGTGTCGGCGCCATCACCGCCGTACAGCGAGTCGCGTCCGGCACCACCATCGACGATATCCGCACCGGTGCCGGCCTTGATCGTGTCGTTGCCGCCAAGCCCGAGGATCAGGTCGGCGCCCGTCGTGCCATTGAGTGTCTCGGCATTGGCGGTGCCAGTGATGGTGTTGGCGGGCGCATCGGCGACCACCAGGGTGAAGTTGTCGCTGACCGAGGCGCCTGACGGATCGGTGGCCTTGACCAAGACGTCGTAGTTGCCCGCCGCGGTGCTGGTGGGCGTGCCGCTGAAGGTCAGGTTGGCGGCATTGAAACTCAGCCAGGCGGGCAGGGCGTTGCCGTTGGCGAGGGTTGCGGTGTAGGTCAG
The DNA here is from genome assembly GCF_052871455.1 of Pseudomonas sp. LARHCG127. Taxonomy (NCBI): domain Bacteria; kingdom Pseudomonadati; phylum Pseudomonadota; class Gammaproteobacteria; order Pseudomonadales; family Pseudomonadaceae; genus Pseudomonas; species Pseudomonas sp. LARHCG127. Next base: position 27,654 of record NZ_JBIXJT010000008.1, on the reverse strand, counting down.
CACATCCTGGTTGGCGTCGCTGAAGCTGTTGCTCGCCACGGTGTATTTGAACGGCGTGCTTTCACTGGCGTTCTGGTCCAGGAGCGGGGTGACCACCACGGGCGCCACATTGGTGGGGGTGCCTTGGTCGGCGAAGACGAAGTGATTGGCCGTCAGGCTGCTGACAAAGTTGCCCGCCATGGAGATCTCGAACCGGTTGCCGTTGGCATCCACCGTCAGGTCCTTGAGGTAGGTGCGGTTGGTCGACGAACTGTAGGTGACCTGCAGGGTACCGTTGAGCCCGTTGCCCAGGCCCGTATAGCCGAGCGCGGAAACGTCGATCTTGTCGGCGGCCACGTCGAAATCGAGGATCTGGTCGCTGGCGCTGGTGGAACTGGTGCGATAGCTGTCGAGCTTGGAGGTGTAGCGGAACACATCGGCGCCCGTGCCACCGGTGAGCTTGTCGACCCCGGTGCCGCCGACCAGGATATCGTTGCCGGCGCCGCCATTGAGGGTGTCGTTGCCCGCGCCACCGAACAGTTGCTCATTGGCAGCGGTGCCGGTCAGCGTGTCGTTGTTCGGTGTGCCATTGATCACAATGGCGGCGGGGACGTCCTGCACGGCGAGCGTAAAACTGTCGCTGACGGTGGCGTTGCTGCCATCGGTCGCGGTGACCTGGATCGAGTAGGTGCCCGATGCCGTATCGGGTGGCGTGCCGTTGAAGGTGCGGGTGGCGGCATCAAAGGTCAGCCAACTGGGCAGGGCGCTGCCATTGGCGAGCCTGGCGGTGTAGCTGAGGCTGTCGTTGTCCGGATCGGTGAAGCTGGTCGCCGGCACCACGTAGTTGAACGGGGTGTTTTCGGTGGCGTTCTGGTCCAGCAACGGCGTGGCTAGCACGGGCGCCTGGTTGGTCGGCGAGGAGGTGGCGAAGACGAAGTTGGCGCTGGTCAGGGTGTTGAGGTAATTACCGTCCAGGGCCACTTCGAAGCGGTTGCCGTTGGCGTCGGCCTCCAGGGATTTGATGTAGGTCTTGGTGCCGGCGCTGTTGAGCACCAGGTACACGGTGTTGTTCCTGCCATCCCCCAGGCCGGTGAAGCCCATGGCCGAGAGATCGATTTTGTCGGCGCTGATGTTGAAGTCAGTGATCAGGTCGCCGAGGTTGGCGCCGCCGGTGTTGTAGTTGCGGTAGCTGTCCAGGCGATTGGCGAACACAAAAGTGTCCGCGCCGGTGCCGCCGGTGAGGGTGTCCATGCCGGCACCGCCGTCGAGCTTGTCATCGCCGGCGCCTCCACTGAGGCTGTCGTTGCCCGCCAGGCCGAGCAGGGTGTCGGCCGCATCGCTGCCCAACAGCGAGTCGCTGCCGCTGGTGCCGGTGATCACCCGGTTGAAGATGAAGTTGCTGGCAGTCAGGGTGCTGGCAAGGTTGCCCGTGAGGATCAGCTCGAAGCGATTGCCGCTGGCATCGGCGTCGAAGTCCTTGATGTAGGTGCGGTTGTTGCTGGCGCTGTAGCTGACCTGCAAGGTGCCGCCGCGACCGTTGCCCAGGCCGGTGAAACCGAGGCCGGCGAGGTCGATCTTGTCCTGGGTGACGTCGAAGTCGGTGATGGTGTCATCGAAGCTTGTCGTCGCGTTGCGGTAACTGTCCGACTGCGCGACGAACCGGAACGTATCGGCGCCGGTTCCGCCGGTAAGCTTGTCGATGCCCGCGCCGCCTACCAGGATGTCGCTTCCGGCCCCGGCGTTGAGGGTGTCGTTGCCTGCCGCGCCATAGAAAATCTCGCTGGCGCTGGTGCCCGTCAGGATGTCGTTGCCCGCCGTACCTTGCACGGTCGTCATTGGCACCGTGGCGCTGACGTAGCTGCCGTCGCCGTAGACCAGCGTGGCGCCCTTGCTCGTGTGGCTGATGGTGTTGGCGATGATGGCGTTGCGGTCGGTGCCGTCTTCATTGCGCTCGGCAACACCGTAGGTCGACAGGTCGCTGCCGCTGATGATGTTGCCCTGGATGAGGTTGTCGCTGCCGTTGAAGTACTTGCCGGACACGCCCAGGGTGTCGTCGTAGGACTGGATGATGATTTCCGGAACGGCGCTGCCCAGGGAATTGTTGTTGAGCGTGTTGTCGATGACCTCGACATGGTTGCTGCCGTAGATGCGGATCCCGGCGCTGGCGTTGTCATGGATATCGACGCCGGTGACGGTGACCTCGCTGGAGAGCTTGATCAGCACGCCTTCGGCGCCGTTGCCGTACACCTCGCCGCCCGTGATGGTGATGTTGCTGGGGGAGGGGATGTCCTCGCTGCCGCGCTGGACCACGATGCCATTGCCGCCGTTGTCGTAGGCGACGTTATTGGTCAGGGTGAAATCGTGGGTGCTGGTGACGACGTTGAAACCGTGGCGGTCGTTGTTGTAGGCGATGTTGTTTTCGAAGGTGCTGTCGCTGAGGAAGTCGGCGACGAAGCCGTCCAGGCCGTTGCCGTGGGACACGCTGTTCTTGATGACCATGTTGACGGTCTGCTCGTGGGGGTCGAAACCGTACCCGGAGCAATCCTTGATCTCGACGCTGTCGAGGGTGACGTTGGAATCGTAGCCTTCTTCGCCGGGAATATAGCCGTTGAACCAGCCGTCGACCTTGCCGGTGGTGCTGTCGCGGTTGCCGTCGATGGTGAGGTTGCTCACGCCGAAATCATGGGTTTCCTCACCATAGGCCGAGCGGATGATACCGGTGATCTTGGTGTCGGAACCATCGGCCAGCTTGACCGTGGTGTCGCCCATGCCGTCGCCGTACAGGTAGACGTTGCTCTTGAGCATCAGGCAGCCATCGGAAGGTTCCTCGCCCCCCGAAACGATGTAGGTGCCGGTCGGCATGTACACCTGGCCTCCGCCGGCCGCGGCCGCCGCATCAATCGCACTCTGAATGGCTGCCGTGTCGTCGGTGATGCCATCTCCTTTGGCGCCAAAATCTTGTACGTTGAAAATCATGAGCTTATCTCCGTATCAGGCTTTAACCTCGGTAGACGCCAATATTCCATCGACGACCTCGGTGTTATGACCCAGCGGAGCGCAAAAGTTGTGACCGCATATCGGGGAAAGTGTCAAAAAGCTGGGGTAACTGATCAACGGTATGGTCGGAATGGGCAGGAGTAACGTTTCGTTGACGCTTCAAGGCCGAACGATACCCCCTGTGGGAGCGGGGGGGGGCGCGGGGGGGGGGGGGGGGGCGCCCCCCGAGCGGCGGCAACCACCCCCGCGCGCGCCACCCCCCCCCGGGCTTGCTCGCGAAGGCGGCGAATCAGTCGACATCGTCGTGACTGACACACCGCTTTCGCGAGCAAGCCCGCTCCCACAGGTTCTTCCCCACAGGTTCCGTGGTGACTGATGGGAATTTCCTTGATTGGCATCAACCCCACTTCCAGGGCCGCGGGATAACCTCGGATAAACCATCGCCCCGCTGAAGAGGGCGTCGAGGACTTCCATGAGTTATCCGCTGCTCCTGACCTTGCACCTGTTTGCCGCGCTGGTGTTCATCGGCACGGTGTTCTTCGAAGTCCTGTTTCTTGAAAGCATCCGCAAGCAACTGCCCGCCAAGGTCATGGTGCTGCTGGAACAGGGCATCAGCCGCCGTGCCCGGCAGTTGATGCCGTGGGTACTGCTGGTGTTGTTCGGCGCGGGCGGCGGCATGGTCTGGTTGCGATACTGGCCGGCGCTGTCGTCGCCGTTGCAATCGTCCTTCGGTGTGCTGCTGGGCCTGAAGATCCTGTTGGCGGGCAGCGTGCTGGGGCATTTCCTCTGGGCGATGTGGCTGTTCCGGAGCGGGCGCATGAACGCCCGCTACGTGCACATCATCCATGTCAGCGTGTTCCTGCACATGGTCGCGATCGTGCTGCTGGCCAAGGCCATGTTCTACGTCACCTGGTAAGCGTTGGCGGCGGGCGGCCAGGGCGCTTGATACAGGTCAAGGTGGCCCGGCGTGCAGGCGTGCAAACTGGCCCCGCACCGCCACTCGGAGATTGTCATGTTCGACCCGTTCCATACCCTCGGTGAGCGACCCGCGGGACGTGCCCCAGTGGTGGCTGATTTCGATTGTCCGGTCGGCACGCGCAGGTTCCATGCCGGTATCGGCTCCCTCGACCTGCTTCGAGGATTACGTACCAGCCGCCAGAAACGACGGCCCCTGTCCCTGGCGGTGCATCTGCCTTCGCGCTTGCGGCTGGCGTCGTGTTCGCCCCTGGCCAGCGACTGCCGATGCGGCGAGATCGAGGGCTATCTGCAACGCCTGGCCTATGAAATGGGCTTGGTCGGTTGCCACCTGGGGGCCGGGCGGCGCGTCGAGCAGTTTTGCCTGACGGGCGGCACACCGGTGATCGCCCATCTGCAGAAGCTGATGAGTGACCTGCGCAGGCGCTTCGACTTCTGCGAATTCGACGGTGCTGACCACAGTATCGAGGTGGACCTGCATCACACCGACTGGTCGACCATGGGCCTGATCCGTGACCAGGGTTTCACCCATGTCAGCATCGGCGTGCCCGACATCGGCGTTGACAGCGATCTATCGGTCGATTGCTACCAGAACCCGGCGCCGATCCATTCATTGATCGATGCGGCACGCACGTTTGGTTTTCGCTCCATCAACATCGACTTGGGCTACGGCCACGCCTGGCAGACACCGGACAGTTTCGCCCTGAAACTGGCGACGCTGATCGAACTGGAGCCGGACCGGTTGCACGTTTTCGACTACGCCCGCGCGCCTTATCGTTATCGCTCGAAGAACGCCGGGCTGGCCGGAACCTTTTGCAGCCCAGCCGACAAGGACGCCATGCGGCGCATCTGTTGCGAACAGCTGATCGGTGCCGGTTATCACTACATCGGCCTGGGCCAGTTCGTCAGGGCCGACGATGACCTGGCGGTGGCTCAGGAACATGGACGCTTGCACCGCAATTGCCAGGGTTTTACCCGTCACGGTTGCTGTGATCACGTGGGCTTCGGCTTGTCGGCCATCACGCAGATCGAGCACCTGTACGTACAGAACACCGACGACTTGCTTCTTTATTGCCAGCAGCTGGACGCCGGGCAATTGCCGGTGTGTCGTGGCTGGCGTTGTGAGGCGCAGGACCAGGTCAGGGCGAGCGTGACCGAACAGCTGTCCTGTGACCTGGAATTGGATATACAAGCCATCGAGGCGCGCTTCGGCCTGGTGTTTCGCGAGCACTTCGCGTCCGCCTGGCCGTTGCTGGAAGCATTGCATGACCAGGGATTGATCGAACTGTCGAGCCGATTCATCGGCATCCTGCCCGCCGGGCGCTTGAATGTGGACGCGATCTGCAACCTGTTCGACCCGGCACCGGATGACGCAAGCCCACACGCTTTTGAAAAGTTGACCCCCTCATGAAAACTGCCTCCGGTTTCAATCGTGCCCTGGTGGAGAAATACGACCGCCCGGGACCGCGCTACACCTCTTATCCGACGGCCCCGCAGTTCCACCAGGCCTTTGCCATGGATGAATACCGCCAGGCCGCCCAGCGCAGCCACCTGGCGCCACAGCCGAAGCCGTTGTCGGTGTACATCCACATTCCGTTCTGCCAGAGCCTTTGTTATTACTGCGCGTGCAACAAGATCATCACCCGCAAGACCCATCGCGCCGCCGAATACCTGACTTACCTTAAGCGTGAAATAGCCCTGCAAGCGGCGTTGTTCGACCGCTCGCGCAAATTGACCCAGCTGCATTTAGGTGGCGGCACGCCGACGTACCTGACCCATGAGCAACTGGCGGACCTGATGGACTGCCTGCACCAGGCGTTCGACATGGACGACAGCGACGCCCACGAGTTTTCCATCGAGGTCGATCCACGGACCATCGATGCAGAGCAGATCCAAGGTCTGCGCCAGCTGGGCTTCAATCGCTTGAGCTTCGGCGTCCAGGACTTCGACGCCCAGGTGCAGGTCGCGGTCAATCGGGTGCAAAGCGAAGCCCAAGTCGTCGAGCTGGTGGAGGCCGCGCGCCGGGCGCATTTCAAGTCCATCAGCGTCGATCTGATCTATGGCCTGCCGCTGCAGACCATCACCAGTTTCGACGTCACCTTGAGCAAGATCATTGCCCTGCGTCCGGATCGGATCGCGGCCTACAGCTACGCCCACCTGCCGCAACGGGTGCGGGCGCAACGGATGATCCGCCCGCAAGACATGCCGCCGCCCGAGCGCAAGCTGGAGTTGCTGGAGCTGACCATCAATCGCTTGACTGAAGCGGGCTATGTCTACATCGGCATGGACCACTTCGCCTTGCCGGATGACGAACTGGTGCGCGCCCGCGCCCAGGGCACCCTGCAGCGCAATTTCCAGGGCTATTCCACCCACGCCGATTGCGACCTGATTGGCCTGGGGGTGTCGTCGATCGGCAAGGTGGGTGACAGCTACAACCAGAACGTCAAGGAGCTTTCCCAGTATTACGCCCGGTTGGATCAAGGCCTGCTGCCCGTGCAGCGCGGCTATCGGCTGAGCGACGATGACCGGCTGCGGCGCCAGGTCATCAGCGAACTGATGTGCCATGGGCGCATCGACTTCCGTCGGATCGACAGCGAACACGGCATCCGATTCGGCGAATACTTCGCCGATGCCTTGGACCGGCTCCAGGAGCTGGTGCGCGACGGGTTGCTGGACATCCGTGACGGCGAGCTGGTGTTGTTGCCCCAAGGCCAATTGATGATGCGCAACGTCGCCATGGCATTCGACGCGTACCTGGGGGCGGACCAGACGGTTCAGTATTCGCGCACGGTCTGAAGCCCGAACTGCTTTTGTGGCGAGGGAGCTTGCTCCCGCTGGGCTGCGAAGCAGCCCCCAAAACGGCCATCGCGGTGTTTCAGGTTGATAGTGGCCAGCTTCCTTGGGGCTGCTGCGCAGCCCAGCGGGAGCAAGCTCCCTCGCCACAAAAGCTCCCTTGCCACAAAAAGGAGCCTCGCTACGGGCCTACGACCGCTCGGTATCCGGATTGCTGGACGCCGGGATCAGGTCGCGTATCGCGTAGAAGCCCTGCACCAGGCGATTCTTGGCCCGGTACTCACACAGGAGCAGCAAGGTATCCGGCATCTGGGAGATGGACGAGGCGTGTTTGACCACCATTGTCTTGCCGCCCGAACGTAAGCGCACCAGTGCCCCGGGTTCGAATGTACCCATCTGCAGTCACCTCATCGTCACGTTGCTTGTGCGTTCTACCCAACCCCCGCCCAGGGCCTTGTACAGGTTGACTTCGGCGAGCAGCTGCGACAGCCGGTCGACGATCAGGTTTTGCCGGGCGCTGAACAGCGAGCGTTGGGCATCGAGGAACGTCAGGCTGCTATCCACGCCGATGCGATAGCGCCGTTCCGCCAGGCGGTAGTAGTCCTGGTTGGCTTGCACCAGGTCGCGCTGGGCGATCAATTGGTCTTTATAGGTCTTGCGTGCCGCCAGGCCGTCGGACACTTCCTGGAAGGCGGTCTGGATGGCTTTCTCGTATTGCGCCACGCGGATGTCTTTCTGGATTTTCGAGTAGTCCAGGCTCGCCCGAAGGCTGCCGGCGTTGAAAATCGGCAGGTTGATCTGCGGTTGAAACAGCCAGCCGCCCGACCCGCCCTTGAACAGCCCGGACAGTTCGTTGCTGGAGCTGCCCGCGTTGGCGGTCAGGCTGATGCTCGGGAAGAACGCGGCACGGGCCGCGCCGATGTTGGCATTGGCCGATTGCAACAGGTACTCGGCCCCAAGGATGTCCGGCCGGCGTTGCAGCAAGTCCGAAGGCAGGCCCGCCGGTACTTCGCTGAGCAGGTCCGAGGCCAGTGGGCGGCCGGGCAGGTCATCGGCGACCGAAGTGCCCACCAGCAGCGTGAGGTTGTTGAGGTCCTGGGCGATCTGGCGCTGGAACTTGGCCAGGCTGGCCTTGGCGCCTTCCACCGAGGTTCGCGACTGGCTCAGGTTCAAGGCCGAGGCGGTGCCGACCTGGTTGCTGCGTTCGGTCAGGCGCAGGCTTTGCTCATAGGATTGGAGCGTGTCCTGGGTCAACGCCAGCAATTCCTGATCGGCACGCCAGGTCAGGTAGGCACTGGCCACGCTGGCCACCAGGCTCAATTGGCTGCTGCGGCGGGCTTCTTCGCTGGACAGATAAATCAGGGACGCCTCGTCACTGAGGCTGCGTATTCGCCCGAACAGGTCCAGCTCATAGGCGCTGATCCCCAGTGTTGCCGAATACGAACCGCTGGTGACGGCCTCACCGGTTCCGGTCAGGCTGGCCGGCATGCGCTGACGCGAACCGGTGCCATTGGCACTGATCGCCGGGAGGAGGTCCGCCCGCTGGATTCGATATTGCGCCTGGTAAGCCTGGACGTTCAGGGCCGCTACCCGCAAGTCGCGGTTGTTGGCCAGGGCGCCCTCGATCAGTTGCGCCAACACCGGATCCTGGAACAGGTCGCGCCAACCCTGTTCGGCCGCCATGGGCCCCGACAGCGCCGGGGCGTAGGCCGAGGTCTGCGGATACAGCCCGGCGACCGGTGCGTCGGGACGTTGGTAGTCCGGGATAAGCGAACAACCGCCCAACATGAATGCCGCGGCTGCCAGTGGGCTCAAGAGTTTATGCATCGACCTGTTATCTCATCGTGGTGCCTGGCCAGGCACCGCAGGCGCAGGCAGGCGGGTTCTGGCGGGCCGTTCGCGGCGAGCCGTCATGAGCCGATCATCCATTTCGCCAGCCCATGCCGGCCACTCACGCCCAGCTTGGCGGCGGCACGCTTGAGGTAGGTTTCGATGGAACTGTTCTTGACCTGCAACTTTTCAGCGATCTCCGGCACGGTGCCTCCGGCCAGCAGGCCCAGGCAGACCTCTTTTTCCCGCACGGAAAGGGTGACGTCGCAGGGACTCAATCGATCATTGAAGTCACGTTGCAGTTGGGTCTGTTCGGCGCTATCGAGCGGATGGCTCGTGGCGCTGCCAGGGGTTTTGAAGCATTGGCGATTGAGGTGCGCATGACGCTCGGCCAGCGGCAGCAGCGTTTCGGAAAGGTACTTCAGAAAGGACAGTTCCTGGAGGGAAAAGTCGCGCTGTACCTGAGGGCGTTGCAACGAGATCACACAGCGACGGTTGGCCTTGCGTGAAATCAGAATGCACTGGTGGGAGGTGCCGAGGCAGTCGTTGCCTCTTTCGTCCTTCATGCGTGCATTCAAATGGATCAGCAGGGCGTCATCCACCTCCAGTACCCTTTTTACCAAGGGGTGATCATTGCGTTGTATCGCCGTGGTGGGGCAGGGGGATTGCATGTGCAGGTTTTTTTCCGCACCCGCATACCCCAACAGTTGTACATCGAGGACATTCGACTGGGTGTCGTCGGCTGTCCATTCACTCAATTCGAGCCGACTGACAGGCACCGTTGTTTCGATCATCTGGTGCATGTTGGTCAAGAAGCTCTCGTGTCCGACACTTGAAATCAGCTTTCCTAGCTCTACGTAGAGGTGCGATTTTTCTGCACCCTCGATATACGCATGTCGATTCATAATCCTTATTTCCTGCTTACTCGAAAAAGCTCCGCATCGCTGATTGTTGACGGAAAAAATCCGACCGCTTCCAAAATGCTGAAGCTTCTTCTGGAGTTGATACTTGGGGTCAATCGGTCTTGTGAACCTATCGACTTAAACGGTTTAGCCCGGTGGAGCTATTAAGCGTTTCCATGTAGGAAAAGTCTGTAAGGGAAAACAGGGACATTCCGGGTCAGGCAGGGGTTGTCGGTTTTTGGATACCTCCGGGCAAAAACACGTTGGGTCAAAGGTTTTTTTCCCTGGCGACGAACGCCGCAGGGTTGGCTTTCAGCAAGGTGTCTGGAAAATATTCAACTAAATTAAAGGGTTGCGTTCGCGATCTGGTTCTTGGATGCCCGCCCCCAATGTAGGACCTATCTGACAGTAGCATCCAGATTCTGGATTCCCAGTATGGTGAAGACTTCTCATTTATCGATTTTTATCCCGGTGCGTGTCGTTTTTTGTCTATGTAGGAGTCGCTTTCGGTCATTGACGCTTTAGCGCCGTCGGTAACAAGGCGGGGGTTGGGCCATCCCGCCCAGGTTGGTCAGCGACCGTTTTGAAGGTCATGGGCAGGGCTTGAACGAGAGGAGGTCGATGTTCTTTTTACGCAGGCTGCTCTGTGGCGACAGGCGCATGTACCATTCTCGAGCCCAGCAGGCGAGTGTCGACTCGGCTTGTTCGATACCACTCATGAAGCGCGCGGCATTGACAATTCCGTTGGCCCGCGGGTGCCGATGGGCCTGGTAGTGCAGCAGTGCGTTGCGCAGGTCCGGCGTTCGCGCCAGTCGATCGGCCAGCACCACGGCATCCTCGATCGCCTGTGCGGCACCTTGGCCCAGGCTGGGCAACATGGGGTGAGCCGCATCGCCCAAGAGCACCACGTGCCCATCGCAGAATTGCTCGACGGGATGGCGATCCCTGGCGTGCATTTTCAATAGCGCGCTCTCAGGGGTGGCCTCGATGGCCGCCACGACTTCCGGCGCCCAGCCGGCGTAGGCCGCGAGCACTTCTTGCTTGCTGATGTTCAAGGCAGCGTCCGCCGCGTTTTCATGATTGCAGGTGCCCCACCAATACGCCTGGCCGTTGCCGACATCGCAGAGCCCGAAGCGCTTGCCGCGGCCCCAGTAGTGCGCCACGTAACCTTCGGTCATGACCGGATGGCTGAAGGGCGTCACCGCCAGCCAGGCGACATAGCCCGATGGGCGGGTTGGGGTTTCGCCGAGCATTTGCTGGCGAATCACCGAGTTCAGGCCATCGGCGCCAATCAACAGATCCGCTTCCTGAAGGCTGCCGTCTTCGAACCGCACCGTGACGCCATCGGGGCGAGGGTCATACCCGGTGCAGCGCAACCCGGTCGTCAAGGTGTCGGGCGCGAGCTGCTGCGCCAATGCACGCAGCAACAGCGGGCGCTGGATATTCACGCTGGGATGCCCCAGCTGTTCGCCGATCTCGTGGATCGGCATGCGGGTGATGGCTTCACCCTGGTGTTTCTTGAAGAAGAAGTCGCGGATCACCTGGCCGGCCTGTTCCACCGGGACATGGGCGTCAATCGAATGTAACGCCGCCATGGCATTGGCCATGACGGACAAGCCGGTGCCACCTGTGCGCAGTGTCTGCGCCGCTTCGAAGACCTTGACCTGCCAGCCCGCTCGTTGCAGTGCGATGGCGGCGGTCAACCCGCCGATCCCGGCACCGGCGACAATGGCTTTTCTGGGTGCTGTCATGTTGTTTCACCTGTATCGAGCCCGGAACGACCGGGCGATGGAGTCATGCGGGGCCGTCAATCCGGCCCCGTGATCGTCGGTCATGGTCAAGCCAATGCGCCCATGGATTCGGCGTTCCTGGCCCGGGCCAGGTCCATCCGCGACTGGATGCATTGACCCACTCGCTCGATGTGCGGCTCGCGCATCATGGTCAGATGGTCGCCCTCGACGGCGACGCGCTGCACGTGCGGCGCAATCGAACGCCAGCCGCGGTACGGGTCGCGGAAGGCGGTGCCCACCAATTCGTGGGGGGCTTGCAGCACATCGGGCAGTTCGACATCCGCCGCGAACAGCGTGATAGGCAAATCCAGTGGCGGGAAGCGATAGTCCAGCAGCCCTTGCCAGTTGGCATGGAACACGCGGAACAGCTGATCGAGCGTCGCCAGGGTGATGCTCGCGTCGAAAATGCCCTGGTCGATGCCGTGCTGCCGGATCGCCGCGAAGGCCTGGGGGTCGTCCAGGGCGGCGAAGTCCAAGGCGTGGTAGGCGTATTCCTTCTGGCCGTCGCCGCTGAGCAGTTCCCACATGAACCAGTTCATGAACTCGCTGCGTTCAATCTGCACCTCGCCCTGGCTGACGCGCACGATGGTGTCCAGCAGGAACACGTTATGCAGGCGCCGTCCGCGGCGCTGCAACTCGCTCGCCAGTTCATACGCCACGACGCCGCCATAGGACCAGCCACCAATGTTCAGGGGGCCTTGCGGCGCGACCTGCTCGATGGCGTCGGCGTAGTACACCGCCTGGGCCTGCACCGATTGCAAGGGTTCACGGGCATCCCAGGTACCCGGCGCTTGCAGGGCATACAGGTGGACCTGGTCCTTGAGCACCCGCGCCAGTGCGGCATAGCACAGCACATGTCCGCCGATGGGGTGGACGAGGAACAACGTCGGACGGCGCGTGGCATTCTTGAAGTCAACCAGCGCGCCGGCGCCAGGGTGTCCGGTTGCGGTCTGTTGCAGCACCTGGGCGAATTCGGCGATGGTCGGCGCCTGGATGAAGTTGGACAGGGAAGGCTCCAGGCCTTGATGCCTGGCGAGCATGGCCACCAGTTGTACCGCCTTGAGCGAATTGCCGCCCAGCTCGAAGAAGTTGTCGTGGATGCTGATGCTGTCCAGGTCCAACGTTTCCTGCCAGTAGGCTTGCAGCAGATCTTCCATGGTATTGCGCGGGCCGATGAACGGACGCTGCAAGGTGGTCTGGACCTCTATCTTCTGTAAACGCTGCCGGTCGATCTTGCCCGTGGGCCCGAGGGGCAGCTTCGTGATCTTGACCAGTGTGTTCGGCACCATGTAGTCGGGCAGTGCCAGGCGCATTTCCGCCTTGAGCTGGTCCAGGTCCGGCTCGCAGCCCGGCAGGGGCTGGACGAACCCCACCAGGTAACGGCTGCCATCGGTTGCCAGCTTGTCAATGACCGCCACCTGCTCGATGTCGGCCCTGAACCGGGCGGAACCGAGCATGGCCACCTCGATCTCGCCGAGCTCGACGCGGTAGCCACGAATCTTGACCTGGGCGTCGCTGCGGCCCTGGTACACCAGATCGCCGTCGGGCAAGTAGAAACCGCTGTCGCCGGTTTCATACAAGCGTCGGGTCTGGCCTTCGAGCTGGCGATAGATAAAGCGTTCGTCGGTCAGGTCGGGGCGATTCCAGTAGCCATTGGCAAGGCCGGCCCCTTCGATGAACAGATCGCCCACCACCCCGACCGGGCACGGGTTGCCGGCCCCGTCGAGAACATGCATGCGCACGCCGTCGATGGGCGTGCCGATCGGCGGCATGCTCGGCCAGGTCGCGGCCGCGCCTTCAAGTCGCAGGCTCGTGACCACATGGGCCTCGGTCGGGCCATAGTGATTCTCGACATGGCAGTCGCCGAGGCGATCGATCAGGTCACGGATTTCGGCAGTGATTTTCAGCTGCTCGCCTGCCACATTGATCTGGCGTAGCGATGCCGGGTGGATACCGAGCTGCAGGGCAATCTCGGCCAGGCCCTGGAAAGCAACATAGGGCAGGAACAGGCGGTTGACCTGTTGTGCGTCAATAAACCTCAGCAAGCGGATGAAGTCATAGCGCAGCCCTTCGTCAATCATTACCAGCTCATGCCCGCTGGACAGGGTCGAGAAAATTTCCTGGAACGAAACGTCGAACGAAATGGGCGCGTACTGCAGCGTCTTCAGCGTATCGACATCCTGCGCCTGCTGGCGGTTTTGCCAGAGGATCATGTTGGTCAAGGCCCGGTGCGGCATGGCCACGCCTTTGGGGCGGCCGGTCGAGCCCGAGGTATAGAGCACGTAGGCGTTGTCTTCAGCCATGACGCCTGCGGCAATGGCGGCCACCCGTTGATGACTGCCGGCCAGGTTGTCGTCGAAGCCGGCGACCACGCTGTCCCAATGGCGCGTATCGGCCTGGTCTGCCAGGTTCATCGCCAGGCTCGCGGAGGCATCGGTGAACAGCACCAGTCGCGGTTGCGAGTCTTCGAGAATCAGTTGGATGCGTTCGTCCGGATAGCTCAGGTCGATCGGCACGTACGCGGCGCCGGCCTGCACGACACCGAGCAAGGCGACGATCAGGTCGGGCGAGCGCGGCATCATGATCGCGACCCGATCACCCTGGCCGATACCGTGCCGGTGCAGCCAGCCCGCCAGTTGAGCGCAAGCGTCCTGCAATTGACGATAGGACAGGCAGGCCTGGCCAAGGCTCACGGCAGTCTGCTCGCCATGCCGCGCGAAACTGTCCAGCAAGAGGCTCGACAGGTTGTCGTGGGGCAAGGCCGTCGTGGCCCTGGGCGTGGTTCGTTCGATGGGCGGCAGCCAGGCTGCAATGGTTGGTTTGGCCTCAGGGATGGCGATCATCAGTTCCAGCGTGCGAAGCAGGTAATCGGCATAGGCTTCGACCTGGCTCGTGGCGACACGGGCGGTGCGGTAGTCCATCTTCAACATCAGCGAACCGTTGGCCGGGTGGCGACCCAGGGTGGTCAGCAGGTCGTAGTTGCTCGCTTCCGTCGTTTCCCAATCGGTGAGGACCTCTTCGCCTTGGGCCAGCAGGTCCTTGAGCACATAGAAGTCGACGTAGTTGAACACCACGTTCAAGGCGACGTCGGTCTCGCGGTGAATCAACGCGAACGGGTAGCGCCGGTGGGGGAAAACCTGTCGTTCCTGGGCAATCGTTGCCCGGATCAACGCCAGCCAGCTCGGGCCCTGGCTGCTGAAACGTACCGGCAGGGTATTGAGGAACAGGCCCAGGACCGAGGCGGCATCTTCGAATTCCGGCCGGCCATGGCTGATCACGCCACACAGCACTTCCTTTTGATTGGACATGATCGCCTGGGCGAAACCGTGGGCCGTCAGCAGGACCGCGCGCAAGGGCAGGTCCTGGGCCTGGCAGAACGCTTCGAGGCGGGCCAGGTCCGCGGCGGGCAGCTCACGGTAGGCCGAGCGGTGCGGCGTCGAGTCTGGCGCCACGGCATGAATCCAGCTGGTCATGGCGGCGGCGGGGGCCTCATGCAAGTATTCGCGCCAGAACCGGCGGTGGGTCTGCGTTGCCGTGGCCTCTTGCTCCAGGACCACGAAGTCTGCCGGTGTGGTGGTCAGGGCAGGCAGTGCGTCGGCGCCAGGCGCCGCGGTGTAGAGCGTGATCAGGTCGCGCATCAAGGTGGCGACGCTCCAACCGTCGAGAATCGCATGGTGGAAGCTGAAGACCAGATCGATCTCGTCCTGCCCGACGAACACACAGAACTGATACAGCGGTGCCCGATGCCAGTCTTCGCGGTAGCGCTTGCGTTCCTCCACATAGGCGGCAATGGCCTGGGCCCGGGCATCGGGACTCAGCGGGCGTACATCGATGACCTGCACGGGAGGCTCGACCGTCGCGTGCACCCGGGCCATGGGCACCTCGGCGTGACCGATATCGAACGACATGCGCAAGGCCGGATGACGGCGGATCAAGGCGGCGCAGGCCCGTTCCCAGGCCGGCGCATCCCAAGGCAGGCGCAAGCGGTAGCGGAAGATGTCGTGATAGATCGCCGAGTCCGGGTGCATCATCGAGTGATAAATCATCCCGACTTGCAGCTGCGAAGCGGCAAACACGTCATCGAACACGCCTTCACTGGCCAGGCGGATCGCTGCCGGGACCTGGGCGAAAGGCTTCACGTGGGTCAAGGGTTCGAGCCCGCTGGCTGATGTTTGCCCGGCCTGCAGGACCTCGGCCAACTGGGCAATGGTCGGGGACTGGTAAACCTGCGCCAGGGTCAACGCAACGCCTCGTTCACGGGCGTTGATCTGCAAGTGAATGACTTTCAGGGAGTCGCCACCGAGCATGAAGTAGTTGTCATGGATGCCCAGCGTCGAGCGCTTGAGGTTGTCCCTCCACAGCTCGGCGAGCATCTGCTCCAAGGCCGTGCGTGGCGCTGTCGTATCGCAGCCCTGGGTGGCGGAAGGCTCGGGGAGGGCCTTGCGGTCCAGCTTGCCGTTGACACTCAGCGGGAACTGCTCGAGCGCCATCAGATGCCTGGGCACCATGTAGTCGGGCACCCGTTGGCGCAAGGTTTCCTGCAGTGCTTGCGGGGAGGGCGAGCATCCAGGTTCGCTCACCCAATAGGCGTTGAGGTACGCGTCACCGGCCTCCTGGCGGGCGATCACGACCACATCCTTGACCCCTTCGCACGCAAGCAGGTGGGCTTCGATCTCGCCCAGTTCGATGCGCAGGCCGCGAATTTTCACCTGGAAATCGTTGCGTCCCAAGTATTCGAGGCTGCCATCGGGCAACCAACGCCCGAGGTCACCGGTCTTGTACAGCCGGGCCTGGGGCTCGCTGCGGAAGGGGTCGTGGATGAACCGCTCGGCCGTCAGTTCGGGACGGTTCAGGTAGCCCCGGGCGACGCCGATGCCACCGATGTGCAACTCGCCGGCCACCCCCGGCGGCAGTTGATGCAGGTTCCCATCAAGGACATGCATCTGGATATTCGCGATGGGCCGGCCGATCGGTACGATGCCGTCGTGCGCATCGGGCCGGCAATGCCATGCCGTCACGTCGATGGCCGCTTCGGTGGGGCCATAAAGATTGTGCAACTGCACCGTCGGCAAGCATTCGGAAAAGCGCGTCTGCAAGGCATGGGGCAGGGCCTCGCCGCTGCACAGGACTTTCTGAAGCGTGGATAGGCGCCGGGGCTCCACCTGGTCGAGAAAGACCTGCAACATCGATGGGACAAAATGCAGCAGCGTGATGCCGGCGCTCGCCATGATGTCCATCAAGTAGCGCGGGTCCTTGTGCCCGTCGGGGGCGGCGACGATCAGTTGCGCGCCGCTGAGCAGCGGCAGGAAAAACTCCCAGACCGACACATCGAAACTGAACGGGGTCTTTTGCAGGATCCGGCTGTGTTCATCGACGCCATACGCATCGCGGGCCCAGAGCAAGCGATTGACCACCCCGTCATGCTGGTTCATCACGCCCTTGGGCAAGCCGGTGGAGCCTGAGGTGTAGATGACATAGGCCAGGTGCCGAGGCGTCAGCCCAAGCGCGGCGGCGTCCGGGTTGTGCGTCGGTTGTCGGGACAGTGCTTCAGGCTCGGCATCCAGGCACAACACCGGCACCGTCACGGCAGGCAGGCTGGCCAATAAGCCTTGGCTGGTGATCAGGGCACAGGGCGCGCTGTCGCTGAGCATATGGCTCAAGCGGTCGGCCGGATAACCTGGGTCCAGCGGCACGTAGGCGGCACCCGCCTTGAGAATGCCCAGCAGGCCGACCACCATTTCCAGGCTGCGCTCCATGCAGATGGCCACGCGATCGTCGCGGCCAACACCGGTTTCCAGCAGGGCATGGGCCAGGCGGTTGGCCTGGCGATTCAACGCGTCATAGGTCAGCGCCTGGTCCGCGAAGCGCACCGCGATCGCGTCGGGGCGAGCGGCGACTTGGGCTTCGATCAATTGATGGAGCAGCACATCCTTGGGGTAATCGATGCCGGTGCGATTCCATTCCTTGAGCAGTTGGCGCTCAGCGGGCGGCAGCGGGTCGAGGGCCGCGACTGACACGTCGAAATCAGCGGCCACGCCTTCCAGGATGTTCATGAAGCGGTGTTGCAAGGCTTCGATCTGCGGCGCGTCGAAATACGCCTCGTTGTAGATGAAGTGCATCCACACATCGTCTTCCGGCGCGGATTCACGTACGTGCATCGCCAGCGGGATCTGTTCGTAGCCATTGCTGAGCTTGACCGGTTGTGCCGGCGCTGGCCCGTACCAGGTGTCCTGGTCCTGTTCGTACGACACCACCACGTCGAACAACTGGCGCCGGCCCTGGTTCTGCAAGCCGAGTTCGCGGTTGAGCTCGCTCAGCGGAAAGCGCTGGTAGCGATAATCCTGCTTGAGCGTCAGGGCAATCTTGCCGACCAGGTCGCTGAAACTCAGGTCGGTGCCCAGGCTCAGGCGGACCGGGCTCATGCCGACGAACAAGCCCATCGTGGCCTTGTGGGCGGCATTGGCGCGGTTGAGGATGGGCAGGCCGATGACGATTTCATCCCGTTGCTCGGTGCGCGCAAAGTAGCTGTACAGCACCCCCAGCATGACGTGGAAGACCGTCGCCTGGCCCGTGGCCTTGGCGTTTTCGCCGAGGCGGTTGTAAAGCGCCCGCGGCAAGCGCCAGGCATGGTTCTGGCTGGGCGCCAGGCGCTGGCCGAATCGACCCGGCTGACGGGGTGCGAGCAGGGGCTCGGGCAGCGTGCGGTATTTCTCCAGCCAGTAGTGACGCTGGCGCTGGAACGAAACCGAGTCTTTGCTGGCGACTTGCTGCTCGACATAGGCTTGATAGGTCGGTGCCGTTGTCGTGTTTTGTGCCTGGTCGTGCAGGGCGGTATAGGCCTGGCTGAGTGTTCGGCCAATCATGGCGAAGGACCAGCCATCGATGATCAAGTGGTGGCAATTGACGAAGCAGTAGTGGAGGTCTTCACGGACCTTGACCAGGTCCGCGCGCACCAGCAGCCCATCGTCAAAGGAAAACGGGGTCTGCAGCTTGGCCTGCAGCAAGGCCAATGCGCTGGCCTCCGGGTTGGCATGGGCCGACACGTCGTGCAGCCCCAGCGGGACGTCTACCGGCCCCAGGAAGCGTTGGCGCGGCAGAGGGTGCTCGGTCGAGCCAGGCACGAGTTGGATCCGCAGGGCATCGTGGCCGTTGACGACCTGGTTGAAGGCCGTCTGCAACAGCGCGGCGTCGACCGCCCCGTTGATACGGGCATAACCGCCAATGTTGTACAACGGGCTATCGGCGTGCAGCACCTGGTCCAGCCAGATGTCCAGTTGCGGAGTGGTGAGGGGATACAGTACGCGCTCTGCGTTCGACGCGGGCAGGGTCTGGGGCATGGTGCTCTCCGTGGGCCGATCCGGTGGCCCGATGAAACGAATGAAAAAAGATGCCGTCAGGCCGTGATGCTGTTCACTCGAGAAAAAGCTAATCCTGTGGCGAGGGAGCTTGCTCCCGCTGGGCTGCGAAGCGGCCCCCAAAACGGCCATCGCGGTGTTTCGGGTTGATTGTGGCCAGCTTCCTTGGGGCTGCTGCGCAGCCCAGCGGGAGCAAGCTCCCTCGCCACAGGCCACTCATCGAATCGTGATTACGCGACGCGATACGTGGCGGCTCTGCGGGCGACGGCCTCCACTTGCAGCGCTGCCGCTTCGCGAGCGCTGTCGCCAGGGGTCATCAGTTGGCTGTAGCGGTCGCAACTGGCGCGTACGTCATGACTGTTGAGCACCGTGTCCAGGGCCGTCGCCAATGACTCGGCGGAGGCCGGTGCGAAGACCTGCAAGCCGCACCCCAGGCGCTGCATTCGCGCTGCATTGTCGAAATGGTCATGGGCAAATGGCGTGACGATCTGTGGCACCCCGGCGGCGATTGCCAAGGCCGTGGTCCCGACGCCGCCGTGATGCACCAGGGCCGCTGTGTGGGGCAGGATGCGGCTCATGGGGACATAAGGCCTGACCAGGATCCTGCCGTCGCTGGACAAACTTGGGTCTACCGCCTGGCTGGTCAGGAACACGCCGCGGCGGTCGATCGACTTCAGCGCTTGAGCCGCAGCGGCGAAATACTGTGCGGCATTGACCGTCGTCGAACCCGGGGTAAACACCACCGGCGGGGCCTCGCTCAAAAAGTCCTCCAGCTCGGCGTCTGGCGCCTCGAAGCCGGACTCATCGAATAACGGGAACCCGGTGAGCACCGTCTGGGCAGGCCAGTCTTGTTGGATCGGGGCGAACCAGTCCGCAAACAATCCCAACACCCGGTCAGGCGAGGAAATCCACCGACTGATGATGCGCTTGACCGGAGATAAGCCCAATTCGCGGCGAAAGCTGTTGAGCTCTGGCTTCATGAGTCGATCGAGGACGGTGTGCTCGATGACCCCCAGCAGCAGGCGTCTCAAGGGATACGGTACGAAGGTTGGCAGGTTCGTTCCCGGTGGATGGACGGGGCGCGCAAGGGGCGACCAGATGGCGAACGGTGTGACCTGGCCCGTGACCAGCGGGATGCCGTGCCGTTCCTGGAGCAGGCGGGCGGAAAACGCCCACAACGAACCCAGCATGACGGTGTCGTCGTCGCACGCTTGTTCCAGTAGCCGATACTGTTCGCGCAACGTGCCGCCGACGGTTTTCCATAGGGTGGGCAATGACGTGCGCGGATGCCACAGCGCCGGGTCAGCCATGACGGCTTGATATTCCTCGCGGGTGCCCAGGGGCAGGAACTTGAAGCCGCAGCGCTCGATCACAGGCGCGAATACCGCGCTGGCGCAAAAGGTTATCCGATGCCCGCGCGCGGCGAGGGTGCGGCCGATCCCGATAAATGGGTGAACGTCACCGGCTGAGCCGATGGCCGTAATGATCACATGCATAAGGCTCCCTTTTAGAGTGATCGTGCGGTGGGTGACAGTCCTGACCGGCGGGCGATCGGACATCGCCTGTGGATTCCATCCACAGAAACGATTCAGCTTGAGGGGTTATTTAAGCGGTTGCAGGTAGGAAACGTCTGTAGCGGAAAACGGGGACATTCCAGCCCGCAGATCAGGGGGTGAAACCTTGTGGGAGCGAGCCTGCTCGCGAAGGGTGGTTCAGCTTGCAACGATGCTGAATGTGCCGCCGTCATCGCGAGCAAGCTCGCTCCCACAAGGGGGGTTGTGTTGAATGCAAAACTCATCAGCGCCCCAGATTCCCTGTGGGAGCGAGCTTGCTCGCGAAAGCGGTGGTTCAGCTTGCAACGATGCTGAATGTGCCGCCGTCATCGCGAGCAAGCTCGCTCCCACAAGGGGGTTGTGGTGAATGCAAAACTCATCAGCGCCCCAGATTCCCTGTGGGAGCGAGCTTGCTCGCGATGACGGTGGGTCGGCTTCCACATCCTGGGCTGCCCAGCGAATCGCTCGCGGGACAGCCCAAGGTGGTCTATGACGTGGTAATGGTTTTCAACGCCTGGGAAATCGCCTCGCCCAACCGGGCCACATGGGGCGCCTTGACCAGTGTGTTGTGGTTGCCGGGCAGGGCCGTCACGCTCACCCGATCCGGCAACAACCCACGCCAGCCCAGGGTCGGGTCGCTGCGTTGCTGTTCACTCGCGGTGAACAACGACACCTTGAGTGGGCTGGGCGGGCTGACGTAGGCGCCGATGGCCAGGCGTGTGGCATAGGCGACGCCCAGGTGAGTGCGCAGCAGGGCGGCGTCGATGTCATCGGGCAACTCCTCCGGCAGCAGGCGATGGGTCATGCACAGCGCCAGCATCGCCTCGATGGCGGCGTGTTCCGCCAGCGCCGTCAATTGCTGGAGCAGATCAGGGTCGATGCCCTCGGGCAGCCAAGCCATCAGGAACTGCGCTTCACTGATCGATTGTTCAGGCACCGGATCCGGGCGGGCCGACGCATCGATGATGCCGAGGAACTCCACGGCTTCACCGCCGGCTTGCAGTTGACGGGCCATTTCATAGGCGATCAGGCCCCCGGCCGACCAACCGGCGATCCGGTACGGACCTTGTGGCTGGACCTGACGGATGGCCGTCAGGTAACGCGTTGCAATGGCCGGTACATCGGACAGCGGTGCCTCGCCCGCCACCAACCCACTGGCTGCCAAGCCATAGACCGGTACCTGGGGATCGAGCACCGGCGCCAGGTCCCGCGCATATTGCACTTCACCCCCCAGCGGATGGACCAGATACAGCGGCCGTTGGGAACCGGTACGGCGGATCGGCACCAAATTGCGCTGGGCTCCGGGGCGGGCCTGGCCGTCGAGGGTCCGGGCGAAACCGGCAATGGTCGGCTCGACGAACAGATCGCGCACGGCGATCGGTTTACCCAGGACTTTGCGCAGGCGAGAGGCCATTTGCACCGCCATCAGCGAAATGCCGCCGAGACTGAAGAAGTCATCGTGGCGGCTGATCCGCTCCTGTTTGAACAGGTCCCGCCAGAGGGCCGCGATGGCGGTCTCGGTGTCGCCCTGGGGCGCTTCGTAAGGCAGCGGCGCAGGGCCGTCTTCAGCGGTGACGGGCTGGACGACGGCATTGGCCGAGCGCTCCAGTGCCGGCGTGCTCTCCAACAACTGGCCGATGGATTGTTGTGCGTCGGTCACCAGGTTTTCCAGGACCTTGGCAAACAATCCGGCGATATTCTGCACGGTGGCAATGTCGAACAGGTCGTTGGCGTATTGCAGGCTGCCACCGATGCGCTCGCCATTGTCGATCAGCGACAGCGACAGGTCGAACTGCGTGGTGTTGTGGGGGCTCGCCAGGGTTTGCACCGCAAGCCCAGGCAATTGCAACGGTGCCGGTGGCGTGTTGTCCAGGCTCAACATCACCTGGAACAACGGGCTGTGGCTCATGCTGCGCGTCGGTTGCAGGGCGCTCACCACCTGTTCGAAAGGCAGGTCCTGGTGATTGTAGGCGGCCAGGGTCAGGTCCTTGATTCGCACCAGCAGTTCGTCGACGCGAGTGTCTTGCTCGGTGGTGACTCTCAACGCCAGGGTGTTGGCGAAGAAACCGATCAACGTCTCCAGCTCTGGACGCTGACGATTGGCCACCGGTGTGCCGACCACCACGTCGCGTTGGCCGCTCAGATGGCTCATCAACACCGACCAACCGGCCAGCAATACCATGAACAGCGTGGTGCCCTGGGCTTGGCTGAACGCGCGCAGATCGGCACTGAGCGAGGGTGAGAATGCGCAACTGACGATACCGCCAGCATAACTTTGTATCGTTGGGCGCGATCGATCCAGCGGTAGGTTCAACAGCGCGGGGGCACCTTCCAGATGTTGCCGCCAGAAGTCGATTTGCGCCTGTAGCGCCGCGCCTTCAAGGGACTGTCGCTGCCAGGCGGCGTAGTCCACGTATTGCAGCGGCAGGGGCGGTAACGGATCCTTCAGGCCCTGGGTAAATGCGCTGTAGAGGACACTGACCTCACGGGCCAGCACGCTGTTGGACCAGCCATCGGAAACGATGTGGTGCAAGGTGATGAACAGCACGTGTTCCTCATCCGCCAATTGCACCAGGCGGCCGCGCATCAGTGGCCCGAGGGTCAAGTCAAACAACTGCGTAGCGTTGATCCGGCCGAGGTGCTCCAGCGTGGCCTTCTGTTCATCGGGTGCAATCGCGCGCAGATCCTGCTGTTCCAACTGGAAGCCGTGGTCGGCGGGTGCGATTTTCTGCAACGGTTCGCCGTCCACCAGTTCGAACCGGGTACGCAGGGTTTCGTGACGCGCCACCAGGCGATCGAGGGTTGCTTGCAGCGCCGCTGTGTCCAACGCTCCATTCAAGCGCAAGGCCAGTGGCAGGTGATAAGCGGCCCCTGCCGCGTGATCCAGGTGATCAAGGAACCACAACCGCTGCTGGGAGAAGGACAGCGGGAGTCGGCCTGAGCGATTGGCCAACGGAATTGACGTCGCCTCGGTTGTCGATGCGCCCTGGACCAGGGCGGCGAGGCCTCGCACGGTCGGCGCGTCGAACAGTTCACGCAGGGTAACCCGCGCGCCCAGTTTGCGGCGCAGTCGCGACAGCAATTGCACCGCCAGCAGCGAGTGGCCGCCGAGTTCGAGGAAGCCGTCATGGCGGCCGACCTGATCCAGGTGCAGCAAACCTTTCCAGATCTCGGCAATGGCGATTTCGGTGTCGCCCTGGGGCGCCTCGTAGGTTTTGCTGGCCAGCGAATCCTGGCCGGGGGCCGGCAGGGCGCGACGGTCGAGCTTGCCGTTGGCGGTCAGGGGCAGGGCATCGAGGTGGACGAAGGCGCTGGGCACCATGTACTCCGGCAGGCCGCTCAACAACGCGCTGCGCAGTTGCTCGGCCGGGACCGGTTCGCCGCAGACATAGGCGACCAGTCGCTTGCTGTCCGAATCGCCTTGGCTGTCCTCCCGTGCGATCACCACGGCCTCGCGGATACCCGGGTAGGCCACCAGGGCGTTTTCAATCTCCCCCAACTCGATGCGGAACCCACGGATCTTCACCTGGAAGTCATTGCGCCCCAGGTATTCCAGCGTGCCGTCGGCCAGCCAACGACCGAGGTCGCCGGTCTTGTACAACCGTGCGTTCGGCTCGCTGCCGAACGGGTCGGCCACGAAGCGCTCGGCGCTCAGCGCTGGACGGTTCAGGTAACCCCGGGCCACGCCGGCGCCGCCGATGTGCAGTTCACCGGCCACGCCCAGGGGCGTCGGTTCGCCGCGGGCATCGAGCACGTGCACCTGGACGTTGGCAATCGGCCGGCCAATGCTCGGACGTTCGCCGAGGTCACGGATCAGGTCGATGGTGGCGTCCACCGTGCATTCGGTCGGGCCGTACATGTTGTAGAAACGGATGCTCGGACAGTCGCGCAGTTTCGTCCAGGTCGCGGCGTTGATGGCCTCGCCACCGAGCAGCACGCTCACCGGCTGGTAGCTGCTGCGTTCCAGCAGGCCGGCGGCGAGCAGGGTGTCGAGCTGCGATGGCGTGGAATCGAAGGCGTGCACCTGATGTTGTTCGAGGAAGTCCAGCAACTCGTGGCCGCTGGCGCGGATCAGTTGCGGGATGATCACCAGCCGGTGGCCGGAGAACAGTTGCGAGATGCCCTTGATCGACATGTCGAAGAAGAACCCGGCGTTCAGGGCCACGGTGGCCGGGCTCGGGCAATGCTGGTGGGTGGTGCGGGTCAGCACCTGCCAGAAGTTGAACACCGAACGGTGCTCGACCATCACGCCCTTGGACTGGCCGGTGGAACCGGAGGTGTAGATCACATAGGCCAGGTGATCGGCTGTCAGGCCCGCTATCTGCGGGTTGACGTCAAAACCAGCGTCATCCGCCGCGTGCAGCGACTCACGGATATCGAGCCACAGCAGGGGCAGATCGCCGGAGGGCAAGGACAAGGCCGACTGGGTCAACAGCGCCCGTGGCTGGCTGTCCTGCAGCATGAAGGCCATGCGCTCGGCGGGATGGGCCGGGTCGATGGGCACGTAGGCGGCGCCGGCCTTGAGCACGCCGAGCAGGCCGACGATCATGTCCAGGCTGCGCTCGGCACAGACGGCCACGCGCTGATCGGGTTCGATGCCGAGGGCGAGCAACTGGCGGGCCAGGTGGTTGGCGCGGCGATTGAGCTGGCGATAGGTCAGTTGTTGCTGTTCGCAAACCAGGGCCACGGCGTCGGGGTTGGCCTGGACCTGGGTTTCGAACAGGTGATGGATCGGTTGCGCGATGCCGAAGTCGCTGGCGCTGCGGTTGAAGTCTTCCAGGAGTAACTGCCGCTCGCTGGGGGGCACCACGTCTAGCTGGCTGGCGAGGCGGTCCGGGGCGTGTTCAAGGGCTTCGACCAAGGCGGTCACGGCCTGGGCGAGATAGGCGGCGATGCGTTGCGGGTCGATGCCGGTGATGGATTGGGCGGTCAGGGAGAACCCGCTGCCCACATTTGCCACGGCAATCTCGATGGGGTAATTGGTGCGGGTTTCGGAGGCGATGAAGTGCATGCCTTCGTGGTCGCCCATGTCTTCGGCGATTTCCCCGGATGCGTTCACCAAGTCGCCATGGCGGCAGTTGAGAATCACCGTGAACAGCGGCAGCGAGGCATCCACCGCGCTGCAACGCTGGGCCAGGGCCAGGGACGCCTGTTCGTGGGTCAGCAGTTCACTGAGTTGCTGGTAGGCGTCGCGGACAATGTCGCTGACGGAGTTTTGCTGCAGGCGAATGCGCATCGGCAGGGTGTTGATGAACATCCCCAATGCGTGGTCGGCACCGGCGGTGCCTTGGGAGCGGCCCGACAGCACCGTGCCGAAAATCCCGTCGTCGCGTCCGCTGGTTGCCGCCACCACCAGGCCCCAGGCCGCATGGAACAGCACGGAGGTCGGGACCCCTTGAGCACGTGCCGTTCGATACACCTGGGCGCTGAGGTCGTCGCTCAGGTGCTTCACGGCACGCTTGATTCCCGCACCGTTGCCCCTGACATCCAGCACGCCGTAAGGCGCGGTGGTGGCGTCGACATCGGCCAGCAAGCGGCGGAAATAGGTTTCGTGATCGGCCTGGGAAACGCTGGCGGCCTGGGCGATGAAGTTACGGTAAGGCTGGGAGGGCGGCAGGCTGTTGGCCTGGCCGGCCAGGATCGCCTGAATTTCCAGCATGATCAGGCGCAAGGTGACGTTATCGCTGACCAGGTGATGGTCGAGCAACGCCAGCAGCCATTGTGCCTGGGGCTCGTCGTAGATGATGTACGCCGCGATCAGCGGAGCCCGTTGCAAGTCGAGTCGCAGGTGATGGGTGTCGGTATGGTCCCGGAGGGTCTGCATGGCGTCTTCGCCGGGGACGCCGTCCAGGGTCACGACCGGCAGTTGCGCCTGGCGATGCACGACTTGCACCGGTTGCGGCAGGCCGTGCCAGCGCAGGGCGGTGCGCAGGATGTCATGACGGTCAATGACCACTTGCACGGCGGCTAGGAAGTCGTCGAGCACCTGGCGACGGCTGAATGTCACCACGGTGCGCATCAGGTAGGCGTCGCCTTCGGACTGCAACAAGTGGTGGAACAGGATGCCTTCCTGCAACGATGACAGCGCGTAGATGTCTTGCACATTGCCGGCGCCACCAGGGACGTCGGCAACGATCTGCTCTATTTCCCCCTGGCTGAGGGTCACCAGCGGCAGCATCTGCGGCTCGATGGTCGTGCAGTCGGCGGGGATCAGGTTCGCCGGGATCACGTGTTGGGTGTTGCTGCCACCGGCGAGGACGGCGGCCATGGCCTTGAGTGTCGGCGCGGAGAAGACCGTGCGCACATCAAGTTGCAGGCCGGCCTGCCGCAAGCGCTCGATCAGGCTGATGACCAGGAACGAGTGGCCGCCGAGTTCGAAAAAGTGATCCTGGCGACCCACTTGCTCAACCCCGAGCAACGTCTGCCAGGCGTTGGCCAGCGTCGTCTCGATATTCCCCAGTGGTGCTTCATAGTGCTGGCTCGCGGCGGCAGACAAGTCCGGTACCGGCAGGGCGGCGCGGTCGAGCTTGCCGTTGGTGGTCAGGGGCCAGGCGGCCAGGGCCACGAAAGCACTGGGCACCATATGCTCGGCCAGCACGTTTGCCAGTTGGCTGCGCAAGGCCGAAGACTCAAGGACCGCTCCTTCATGAGCGATCAGGTACGCCACCAGGCGTTTGTCGCCGGGCTGGTCTTCGCGCACGATCACCAACGCTTCGCGAACTTCGGCACAGTTGAGCAGTTGCGCTTCGATTTCCCCGAGCTCGATACGGAAGCCGCGGATCTTGATCTGCGAGTCGTTGCGCCCGACGTAGACCACGCCGCCATCGGCGCGGTAGCGAGCGATGTCGCCGGTGCGGTACAACCTTGCGCCGGACTCAAAGGCGTAGGGGTCGCTGATGAACCGTTCGGCATTGAGCGCCTCGCGGTTCAGGTAATGCCGGGCCACGCCCGCGCCGCCGATGTAGATTTCGCCATTGACGCCCACCGGCACCGGTTGCTGGTACTCGTCGAGAATGCGCAGGCACAGGTCGGGCAGTGGCGGGCCGATCAGGCTGGGCGCGCCGGTGTCGATTTCCAGCTGGCTGATCGGGTAGTAAGTGGCGTGCACGGTGATTTCGGTGATGCCGTACATGTTCACCAGACGGGTGCGTGACAGCGCCGTGCGTGCGGTCCAGGGGCGCAGGCTGCGGAAGTCCAGGGCCTCGCCGCCGAAGATCACTTCGCGCAGGGCGTGTTCCTGGTCGCTGCGCCCGCGGGCTTCAATGAACTGGCGGAAGGCGCTCGGCGTCTGGTTCAGGATCGTGACGTGCTGCTGGCAGACCAGCGCATAGAAGTCATCGGGCGAGCGGGCGACGTCGCTCGGGACGATCACCAGCTTGCCGCCGTAGCTCAGCGCGCCCCAGATTTCCCAGACCGAGAAGTCAAAGGCAAACGAGTGGAACAGCGTCCATACGTCGTTGTGGTCGAAGTCGAACAACCC
>NZ_JBIXJT010000007.1:239742-348149 GCF_052871455.1 Pseudomonas sp. LARHCG127 | reverse complement strand
ATACACCTTGGAAAATTTCATCGGTAACGGCGCGAACATCCAGTGGGAAAGCAACGGCCTGGATCAACTGTACAAGGCCTCGCGCACCTACTCCTACGGTTCCACCGCCAAGCATAAAATGGCCGGCATGGTGGCGCGCACGGTGCAGCGCACCTTCAACAGTTTTCACCTGCTCACCGAGGAAAGTACGACCCAGGGCGATTGCGTCCAGCGGGTGCGCACCAGCTACCACACCGTCGACGGCACCTTCGAGCAGCAGCCGGCCTATTTCCAGCTGCCTAAAACCGTGGAAAAGCGCTGGGAACTCATCAGCGATGTCACCCAGGTCCGCAGCGAAACATTGGCCACCACCTACGACAATTTCGGCAACCTGCTGCAAGAGCGCCAGCCCAACGGTATAACCACGGACTACGAATACTACCCGGTCGACGGCTACGTCGATGACGACGGAGACGTGCATTGCCCCGCCGACCCGCACGGTTTCGTGCGCAATCTGCGTTGCCAAACGGTGCACCCGGCCGAAGGGCACGAGGGTCAGGCGCCGGTCTTGCGCACCCGGTATCGCTATATGGAACTGTCGCCGCTGGACAATAGCCTGGCGGAAGACTTCCTGGTGGTAAGCCACGAAGCGCTAAGCCAAGTCGAGGCCACTGCTGAAACAACGCTGCAAAGTACCCGTCGCTTCTATCTCGATATGACCGACAAGCCTTTGCTGCACGGCCGCCCGGATCGCCAGGAAGAAACGCTCTACGACAATGAAGGCAAGGGCAAAACCGCCACCGTCAGTTGGCGATACAGCCAGGCCGACGGAGAACTTGGCGCCAGGACTCTGCACCAAACGATAGAAACCCTGACCGGATACAATGGCAGCCACCAGGTCACCACCACACGGGCCTCCCGATTCAATGGCGAAATCGTCTGGAGAGAGGATTTCGATGGCGTCAAGTCGTCCTATCGGTACGACGTCCTTGGCCGGTTATTGGAAGAACGCGTGGCATTGGATACTCCCGTCGAGGCTGGCCGACAATTCAGCTACAGCTTGGCGTCAACGGACGGCCAGCAAGCCGAACAGGTGCTCACCAACGTCAAGGGCGTCAAGACTCGGACATTGTTCGATGGCGGCAACCGGGTGGTCGAAGAACAACGTCAACGGCAAGGCCCCAGCGGCAGCCTGGTCTGGCGCCAAACCTATACCGCCGTGCACGACGCTCTCGGACGCCAGATCAGCGAAACAGTCTACGACTGGCTCGACGACACGCCCCTGCCCTTGACCAGCCAACTGGCCTATGACGATTGGGGCGAAGTCTGCAGAACCACCGGCCCCGACGGCGTCGCCCAGGTCAGCGAGCGCCGATTCGACAACAACCGGCTGGTCATTTGCACGTGGCAGGAACATGCCGAACGACCCGACGTGCACGTACAAAGAAGCGAGACCCACTACAACCTGTTCGACAGCCCCGACAAGGTCCGGCGCCTGGACGCCCAAGACAACACGGCGGGCAGCCGCGACTACGTCTACGACGGCTATGGACAGTGCATTCGCGAGATCGAAACGCTGAGAAATCCGCAGCGCGAAGCATTGGAGTCTCTACAACGGACCACCGAATACGTATACGACGCCTGGGGCCGCGTACTGCGCACCGTGCTACCGAACGGCGACAGTGTCGAACGTACCTTCGCCGAGCACAGCATCAGTGAGTTGCCCACGCGCCTGCAGGTCACACCCGCCAATAGCGCGCACCCTTCTCTGGTTGCCGGCACACAACAATTTGACGATCTTGAACGCCTGACCGAGCGCACGGTGGGTCCGCGCACTGAACGCTACCGCTACGAAGGCGGGCACGTACAGATTCATCAACGGATCACGCCCGGCAACCAGACGCTGACCTACGGCTACAATCTGGCCCTGAGCCAACAGCCGTCGGTTATCAGACTGGCCGAGGGCCCCGAGTCCACCTATGAATATGACCCGTTGAGCGCCGCCATCACCCAGGCGATCAACGACCAGGGTCAACGTGACTATGAGTACACGCTCGAAGGCGCCCTGGCCTCGGAGCGCTGGCGCAGCAACGGCGTGGATCAGAAAACCTTTCACGCCACCTCGTTGCAGGGTAGGCAACTGCGTCGTGAAGATGACGGCGCCGCCCCCACCCAGTACCAATACGACACAGCAGGCAGACTGCGGCATGTCAGCCAGGGTGGAGCCGACGGCCTCGAAGCCGAATTCACTTACAATTTCGACGGCCTGCTCGAACGCAGCACCACGATCAACCGGGCCAGCGACCAGCGCCTGGTCACCGAGCTGGCGTACGATGAACACGGCCGCGAAATCCAGCGCACCCTGAAAGTGGACGGCGAGGCAGACCGGGTTTTGTCCCTGGTTTGGCAGGACGATGATCAATTACGCAGCCGTCGCCTGGAAAAAGCCGGCCTGGTGCTGCTGGAAGAAGCGTTTGAATACGACACACGTAACCGCCTGACTCGACACCGCTGCGTCGGCGAAGCGCTGCCGACCGATCAGTACGGCAATGCCATGACCGAGCAGGTGTTTCGCTTTGACGCCCTGGACAACATCGAACGTCGAACCACCTATTTTGCCGACGGTAGCACCGACAGCGCGCGCTTCACCTATGACGAAGATGACAAATGCCAGCTCAGGGAGGTCAGCCACAGCCACCCCGCTTATCCACCGTCACAAGCCTTTGATTATGATGCCGACGGCCACCAACTCAATGATGGCCAAGGTCGGCGGCTGCGCTATGACCCCTTGGGTCGCCTGCTGGAAGTGCGCAGCGCCGACGACGCAGCCTCGTTGATCAATTACCGCTATGACGCCCATGACCAACTGGTTGGGGTACGCCATGACGGCGAACCGGAGACCTTGCGTTTCTACGAGGGGTTTCAACTCAGCTACACCTTGCAAAACGATGTGCTGACCCAGTTTTTATATGAGGGTGATCGCCCCTTGGCTCAGCAAACAGCCCATAGCACCGATCAAACCCTACTGCTGCTGACCGACACCGCCCACAACGTCTTGGGTGAAAATCGTGTTGACGGGTTGCATGAAACCGCTTACAGCGCTTACGGCGAGCGCCGTGAAGATAACGGCCTGAAGGGGTTGCTGGCCTTTGCCGGGGAAGTGCGCGAAGCCTTGATCGGTTGGTATTTGCTAGGCCGCGGCTACCGCGCCTACGATCCAGGGCTGATGCGGTTCCACAGCCCCGATTCATTCAGCCCATTCGGGGCCGGGGGCTTGAACCCTTACGGCTATTGCCTGGGTAACCCGATTGCCTGGCGAGACCCCAGCGGCCATCGCTCCCAGGGTATTACGCCCTATCGAGATCCTTATCCTGGGTATCAAGATCCGATCCCACAACCGAAAAAGCCTGGTACTGGTATCGCTCAATGGATCGGCGTAGGCCTGGCGGCATTGTTCCTGGTTGTCTCTGTCGTGGCGATGCCCTGGAGCGCACCGGCTACCATCGGTGTAACAGCATTCGTAGCCGGATGGGCCGGGATAGGTCTTCAGGCGGCGGGCTTGGGACTGCAGGTTTATGGCACAGTCACGGAAAACGAAACCTTATCTGCTGTTGGCACCGCCGTGGGCACAGTTGGCGGATTGCTGGCAGGGGTTGGGATTGCTATGGCGAGGGCGGCTGTGGCTGCTAAGGCTGCGGCTGAGGCGAGTGCAGGTTTTGAGCCTGTTTTAATAAGCGTGACCAAAAGAGGCAGTACGGCTGGGCTAAATAAAAATAGTATCAGTGCTGCGACTGGCATAACTGGGCGAGGTAGCACCAGTGCCAGTGGTGCGACTGGCACAGCTAGACTAAGTAGGACCAGTACTAGTACCAGTACCAGTACCAGTGGTGCGGCTGGGTCGAGAGGGAACAATATCCGTAGTAATAGTGCTGACGGTAGAAAATCTCTCCCCGAACTGATTAGTTTATGGAACATCCCGCGTATTGATCCCAAAACCCCCACAGGCTCTATAACTCCCCCTCGTTCTCCTACGTTTCCCCAGTGACAATTGAGAGATTCGCATAGCATGACGAGAACAATCAGATAACAATTTCAAATAACCCTAAAACTCCCGCAGCTCACCCTGCGGGAGTTTTTCATTTATAGCCCAGCCCTCGAACCCCGACGCTCAGTCAACCAGTGTCAAATTCAACGGCGGAAAATTGGGAAAGATCGGCTTTTCCCCGCCATCGAAACTGACGTAGACCTTTCCCGTTAACGGCCTATTGCGTGTCAGCCTCTCCAGAAAAGTTTTCGGTACGATCACGCTCCGCACCCCATGGTCGACTTGCGCCTGAGTCACCTTGCTCCCGTTGATCGCAAAATGCTCAATCGGCCCCGACGAGATATTCCCCGCCATGCTGATCCAGATTCTCTGGTCCGTCGTCGCCAATTTCCATGGATCCAGCCTCAATTGCGCTCCATTGGACGGAACATCTCTAAAGCTCAATTGCCCACCGAAAGCCTCTTGGCATTGGACGGTTGGAAAGTGGGTACTGTCTACGTCCAGTACATTCAGCGTCCGCGTTTGAGAGGGTAATACCTCGTCCTCGCTGACAGTGACGCTATAAGACAACGGCAAGCGCTTACCGATATACGCGGCAATCGAGCGCATGGGGACTGCATAACGACGCGAACCTGCCGATATTTCCTGATCTGTCCGACAGGCCCCCACGGAGCCAGGCTCCCCCCACTGTACCCAGACCTTCTCCCCAGGATAAATGACCGCATCAGCGGGTATGACCACCACCGCTCCGGACTCAAATAGCACAGGATCCAAGGTTTGCTGCTCCCCGGTTCCCGTGGCCCTCTCAACGGAAGGCCAAGGCAAAACACGGGAGATCGGCGTGGCGGCAACATCCAGCTCAACCGACGCCGAAGTCCGGCTCGGATTACCCGCCCGATCCTCTACCTGATACCACACATACCGTAAGCCATCACCCCGGTCCTGTATCAAATCAGCCGAGATCGTAACGACGATGGGATTGGCATAGTTCTGGTCATCCAGCTCGATGACACCACCCTGATCCTGATTGCCCGGCGAACGTCCCCAGTACCAGGTGATCCGATCCCAGGGTCGGGGGTCGGTGTATCCCGGGAGATTTGCCTTTAATTCATCATTGTTTTGCTCAAGGTAGTGAGCAGTGAGTTTGTTAGGGGGGAGGACTTCGCGTGGGAATTCCAGTTCGCTGGTGGTGGCCAGTACGGGAGGGGCTTTATCGACAGTGACAGTAAATGGATGTGATCGCGCCGGCGTACCCAGAAAGTTGGTCATGATGAAACTGAGCGCATGCGTCCCGGAAGGCAGCCGCTCGGCACTGATCGGTACGTAGTAATCATCCGGATCCATGGGCAGGCTCCATTCTTGGAACCCAATGATATTGCTCTCGTTGTCACCCAGGAAAACATCGACCCGCTCGGTGTAGGGACCGCCCGGCGGATCCTCATCGTACCAGGGCTCAAGCATGACCTTCAGCGGGTTGGCCG
This sequence comes from Pseudomonas sp. LARHCG127, assembly GCF_052871455.1. Taxonomy (NCBI): domain Bacteria; kingdom Pseudomonadati; phylum Pseudomonadota; class Gammaproteobacteria; order Pseudomonadales; family Pseudomonadaceae; genus Pseudomonas; species Pseudomonas sp. LARHCG127. The sequence goes on along the minus strand of NZ_JBIXJT010000007.1, from coordinate 342,644 downwards.
GATCGCTCCAGGCCGAACGGTGCAGTAGATTCGGCTCGCCGCCAGGAACATCCGCCAACGGTTCGGGCTCGGTCCAGGGCGCAGTCATAGTGGGCGGGAGCTTGGTGGACTTGGTCGATGACATTGTTCATGTTCTCCGTCGCTGAACATTAACCCCCCAGCAAGGCTGGGGGGCGGAACGCTAATGAACACGCAAATGCCGCCAGTGGCGTAGCACCCGGCGATCCAATCCCGGCATGCCTGCCCGTCTCAGTCACCACTACCTACCAGAGATAGCGCACGCCCACATTGGCACCCCACGGTTGTTCGATCTTATTACCATTGCTGTAATCGAAATCGGCATGAATCGAGACCTTGTCGGTCAGGGTCATCGCGACACCGGTACCCAACTCACCCCGGGAACCCGAAAGGTCGTTGTTGAATCGATTGTTGTTGACCTGCACGTCATTGTTGTTGGCAAATTCGTGCACGAAAGCAGCACGAATGTAGGGCTGCACAACTTTGTCACCCCAGGTGAAATCGCGTCCTACGGTCGCACCGGCCTTGGCCAACAGAGAGTGGGACTGACTGCCTTCGGCAGAGAGACCATTGTCCAGCTTGTAGTCTTTGCCCTCGATGACCACACCCGACAACTGAGTGAACGGCTCAACGAAATAGTCGTCCGCCAACTTGATGTGCCGGCCGAATTCCAGGGAGCCACCGACGCCATGACTGTCGTAATCCCCCTTGGTTTTCTTGCCATCGCTCAACTGCACATCGGACTCATTCTGGAAGCGGTTGAACTTGAGCACGCCGTCGAAGTAATAGCCGCTCTGCTCATCCAACCATGTGGTATAGGCACCCAAATAGTAACTGTTGATCGTTGCGCTGGTGCCACGGCTCAGGTCAAGGTCCGACTTGCTGAAGCCACCCAACACACCGACCAACCATTGGCCGTCGCCCACTGGCAACGGCGCATCCGCACCAAACGACAAACCTTGCTGCACTTGCTGGTAAGCGACACCGGAATTTGCGCTGACATTGAACTTGTTGCCGTAGGCGCGAATCCAGCCACCGCTCTGGCCAGGGTTCATGCGCACTTCACCCATGCGGCTGCGCAAGGTGCTGAGTTCGCCATACCAGACGGTTGGGGCAGCGTTGAACAGCGCGATTACCGAACGGGTGCCCGGGCTGATCGTGCGCGTGAGGGTATTGAGGTACCAGGCGTCATTGCCTTGTTTGATCAAATCGTATGAATAAGCCCCCAGGTCGACTTCCCCACCGGCCAAAGCAAACGTCGCATCGCCGCCGCCAATCTTCACCACCGCGATGGAGCCGGCACCTACGGGTTCTGAACCACTGGCGTCAATGGCTATGGTGTGGTTGCCGGTGGCCGTGCCGGTTACCGTCAGGGTATCGACCTGTCCGGTCTTGAAATCGGTGTGCATGTAGAACGTACCGCCATCGCCCGACAACGTGCCTACGTTCAATTTGAAAAACTCGCCCGGGTTACCAAACTGGACAGAGCCGCCATTCATGACCAGGTTCTCGACCTCGCCGTCACCGACCATCACCCAACGAGCGTTACTGCTGATACCCAGGTCCCACACATTTCGCAGATTCCCGGTCAGGGTCGCGGCGTTTTCGAGCAACACATTGGCGGTGCTGCTGCCGTCCGCGACGATATCGCCAACCAGTGCGCTGCCGCTGACATTCAAATTGCCCTCGGCACCATTGCGCACGTCCATCAGGATGCCATTGCTGGCCGACAACGTGGAGCCGTTGGCCACGGAGATACTGGCGATGCTTGCTCCCCCGACGACGATTGCCGAGCCGTCGAGGCCTTCGACATGAGTGCCGTCCAGGTTCAGAGTCGAGGGAGTAACCATGCCTGGATCAACACCGATTTCGATCCCATCCTTGGTACCGATAATCGTACTGTCGATGGCGGTGGCGGCACCGCCAAACAAGCGCAGGCCTTTAGCATTGGCGCCGGTGCCCATGACGGTGGTTCGCAGCAACGTCACGTCACTTAAAGCCGTGACCGAAACGCCAGTGGTTGCCCCGATAATGGTGCTGTCGCTCACTGTCGCGGTAGAACCTTGGTTACCCGCAGCGTCACGACTGACTACCAGCCCTATCCGGTCACTCGTAACGTGACTGTTGCCAATGTTCGCCCGACCGGCGTTCAACAGAACGCCATGGTTGCCCGTTGCCTGGACATTGGTACCCGTGAGATTCAAGGTTGAACGGTTGACGGTGATATCCCGGGTCTGGGCACCATCGGCATTTAATGTCGATTCGCCGTTCAACACATACTCATCGGGTGCGGTGGCACCGTCGATGTTTACTACCTCCCCAGGGTTGAGAACCCTTGCGTACGCCACCTCAGCGACTAGCAACAAAGATGGTATGGACAGCAGCGTCAACGCTCGGAACAACGGGTGCAACGAAAAGGATGTAGGCAAGGACATACAGCCACCTGTGATCGGATGTAGAAAGGCGCGCAGACTACAGAACGCCGACACCGGGATATGTAGGATTATTCCGAAACCCACCGACACAAACGATGAACAAGCCATAGGGTACGCTCGCTGGCCTGTCTCACGCCGATCCGTCAAGCAGTTGCAAATGGCAAGGGAGCGTGCTCCCTCACCACAGTTTCTCTATGCATTGCAGCCCACGTGACCCGCATTTGTTGGGCACTTCCATGTCCCGTCTGGCATCCCTGAGTGCCCCCCGCTCAAGAATTCTTAGGCGGCGGCACGTTGCAGCTGGTCTCGCCCTGGGATAGTCCCACCCGGTTATCGCTGGGTGTAGGCCGATAACCTTTTCCGATTATCCTGTAGCTCACTTCGCCTTTGCCTAACGGGAAAGATCTCGACCAGGTGGGCAGGATATGATCCGCGTAGGGTTCGATGAGCCACGTAATTCCGTTGGTGACTTGCTCTTGCGTGACATTCTGGAACGTCACAGTTTTGCCGGCGCTGGGTACCTCCACCGGGTTGCTGTAGTTCGTATAGGCCTTCCACACCACCTCGACATCGTCGCCTACCTGCAAAAAACGGCTCGGCGGGACCCTGTACTGGAAGCCATATTTGTCCCCCTCATAACGCAATGACAGACAGGTCAGGTTGTTGTTGACGGTGTGTAGCGGTTCGGCTGGGGGCAAGGCTTGCACCAGGAAATCGATCTTGACCGCGGTGCGTTCTTTAGGCTCTTGCGGGTTTTCATGGGCCACGTTGGTCAACACGTACCAGACCGGCATGGCATCGCTAGGGCCTTCGTAACGGATGGTGTCCCAATCGAGGTCAATCTCGATGATATCCCCCGCCGTGTCATCAGCGACGTCAATCACATAGGGATCGCCAATGGGGTTGCCATTCCACATGACTTGATACGTGTCGCCATCGGTCAGGGGCGCGACCAGTTCGATCTTGGCTTTGACAGGCTCGTTTTCGTCGCCGGCCTCCAGTTCATTGTCGACACCCGACTTGCCCACAACCGTGACCGCTTCCAGCAGGTCGTTGCCGGGATCCGGGTCTGGGTTGATTGGCCCGGTGCCGGAAAAGTTGCATCGAACGGTGACTTCATTTGAGCCAAAAGGTTCTGCACCCCGCAGCACCGTGTAGGAAACTGGCGTATCCTTCCCGCCCGTCGTGGTGCTGCCATATTCGGTCCAGAGAATCGCCCAAGGCACGGGGATGTTGATCCCGCCCGTTGGGTTGCCGCCTAGAGGCGTTCCCGGCGTGACGTCCTTGGTGCCCCATTTAACGACAACTCTATCGGTTGACTTGCCATTGGGGACACGGGGGACATTAACGAGCACCTGCCCGCCGATAACATCCGAACGCAACAGCTCCCCACCCGTCGCATCCGCCACCGTGGGTGCGTTCAAGGGTTTAGGAGGCAAGGGACCGAGCGCAACCGACATAAGCTCATATTCAGACAGGTAGCTGATATTGCCGGCCTTGTCGAGCAAGACGTAACCGCCGCAGCATAGGCCATCTCCAGCGTTCACGAACTTTTCCTTGGGAATGCGCACGACTCTGTTGCCAGTCAGATCGATGGGCACCGGACCGATCAGATCAATATCCGCTGGATCCTCAGGCAGCACACCCTTTATCCAGCCGTACGCGACTCGCACATCGGTTCTGTCGCCCGTCCACGGCGGAATTGTCGCTTCCAGATAATCATCCGTACCAAACGTTGCATCGGTGATCGGCGGTTCGACATCGAATATCATTTTCCCCGGAATGGAGCCAGAATTGGGCGGAGTCTTGTCGATGTGGATGAGCGTTCGCGGCGATTCGTCTGGGGTACCAACGAAGTTCATATGCAGGTATCGGAGGTCGATAGGTCCTTCATGCTCCGGATCCAACAAGAAATCGGGGGGAATGTTAAAAACCAACGGCGTCCAGGGATCGACACTTGTAAAAGTATGTTCTTGCAACGTCGTCCATTCATCACTCTGCGCCCGGGTCCACTGCAGTCGAATTTGCTCCTCCTCACCTTTCGGATCAGCACCGTCCCAGGTGGTGATTGTGGTGGTCAGACCCGTATCAAGGTTTGGCCTGCTAATAAGCCCCACCGGCAACCCTGGTAGCGGAGGCGGCTGCACAACCGGCGCCTGGACGTCGCGCGGACCCGCTCCGCCGGATCCGCTTGCATTCGAGGTAGACTGCTCTTTGTTATATGAACCTGCCATGTTGTCGCTCTCCGTCTTCTAACGTGAAGCCATGGACGCCCATGATGCTTCAGCTTGAGAAAGCAGACCGATTATTAGCGGGCACTACCCAGACGCTTCCCGTCGTTCTGCACTGGCGAGAAGTAAGCGCTTTTTTTGGATAGGGCGAAACTGTCAGAGTTGACAGGTGGTTATCTGCACAGGGGCGCCCGGTTTTTGTTCCTCACCAGCACCCCACCCCCACCAACACCACCACCTCAAGCACCTCCACCAACGCCCCAGCCGTATCCCCGGTGCAGCCCCCGAGCCTGCGCAGCATCATCCGTCGCAGGCCGACGAATACCGCGAAGGCAACCGCCAATGCACTAGCGGCCGCCCATCCCGTTGCCAGCACGCAGCCCAACGCACACGTCAACAACACCCACCAACCCACGCGCCGAGGTAAATGATCGGCCAGCGCCTGACCCAGGCCGCCAGCCCGCACGTAAGGCGTGGTCAGGAACAGACCCAGCAACGCCGCACGTCCCAGCACCGGCACAATGATCAAGGCCAACGTTTGCCCCTGCTCGATCAACGCCACCAGCGCGGTGAACTTGAGCAACAGCACCAACACCAGGGTGACTACCGCGATGGGCCCGCTGCGCGGATCTTTCATGATCAGCAGCGTGCGCTCGCGATCACCGAAACCGCCGAGCCAGGCGTCGGCGCTATCGGCCAGGCCATCGAGGTGCAGGCCGCCGCTGAGCAGCACCCACGCTGTCAGTAACAGTGCGGCATGGAGCAGCGACGGTGTACCCAGCAGCAGTGCATCGAGTAGCCACAGCAGGACACCAAACAACAGCCCCACCACGGGATAGCACAGCAGCGAACGGCCCAGTTGTTCGGGCTCGGGCATGCCCGGCAGGCGCACCGGCAGGCTGCTGAGAAATTGCAGGGCGATCCAGAACGGCAACATGTTCAAAGCACCTCTTCGAGCACTGAACCGGCCGACACCGTCAGGGAAAACAGCGCGCCATGGGCCACTTCGACGTTGAGCAACTGCTCCCGAGGCAGGCCTCGGGCCTGGGCCAGCAGCAGGCGCATCACGCCGCCGTGGCTGACCAGCAAGACCCGTTGGCCGGCGTAGGTCGCGTGCAGGCGTTCGATCGCCGCCAGGACACGACTGGAAAACGCCAGCACCGGCTCGCCTTCAGGCGGCGTGAAGGCATAAGGGTCGGCCCAAAACCGGCCCAGCGCCTCGGCATCGGTGTCCATCAACGCCGCCGCGCTACGCCCTTCCCAGGCGCCGAAATGCAGCTCTTGCAGGTCTTTGTCCACGTGCACCGGCACGTTGAGCCGGGCGCCGAGTTGTTCGGCGAAACGGGCGCAGCGCTGCAAGGGCGAACTCACCAGGCGATCCCAGGGCCCGCCTAGCTCGACCGCCGCGTGCATCTGTTCCCAGCCCCTGGCCGTCAAGGCGTCGTCGAGGCTGCCACGCAAGCCGCCGCCCAATTCGGTTTCGCCGTGACGCAGCAGGTCCAGGCGCAAGGTCATGCCGGGCGATCCGCCACGGCCGCTTCGGCAAACGTCGCCATCTGCCCGTGGAGGTCACAGGCCAGGCGCAACAGCGGTACCGCCAACGCCGCGCCACTGCCCTCGCCCAGGCGCAAGCCCAAGTCGAGCAGCGGTTCGGCGCCGAGGGTTTCCAGCACGTGGCGATGGCCCGGTTCGGCGCCGCGATGGCCGAACAGCAACCATGGCCGGCACGCCGGATTGAGGCGCACCGCCACCAAGGCCGCGACACTGCAGATGAAGCCGTCCACCAGCACGGCCACCCCTTGCTGGGCGCAGGCCAGGTACGCACCAACCAACGCGGCGATTTCAAAGCCGCCGAGGTTGAACAGGGTCTGCAACGGGTCGTTGCCTTGGGCAGCGTGCAACGCCAGGGCCCGTTCGATCACCTGGGCCTTGCGGCTGACACCCGCCGCGTCCAAGCCCGTGCCTGGCCCCACCAAGTGCGCCACCGGGCAGTCGAGCAACGCGCAGGCCAGGGCGCTGGCGGCGGTGGTGTTGCCGATGCCCATTTCGCCGCCGATGAACAATTGCGCCCCGGCCGCGACGGCACGCAGCACACTGTCGCGGCCGGCGTGCAAGGCTTGCTCGCCCTGGCTCACCGTCATGGCCGGGCCCTGGGCGAAATTCGCCGTGCCCGGCCCGAGGTTCAGGTGCCGCACACCGGGCAGGTCCAGCGCAGGCGTGACGGTGCCCAGGTCGACCACTTCCAGGGACGCGCCCAGTTGCCGCGCCAGGACGCTGATGGCCGCGCCGCCACTGACGAAGTTGAGCAGCATCTGCCCGGTGACTTCCTGGGGATAGGCCGATACGCCCTCGGTTACCACGCCGTGGTCGCCGGCGAAAATCGCGATCCACAGATGATCGAGGCTCGGCTTGACCTGCCTTTGCAGGCCCGCCAGTTGCACCGCCACCGATTCCAGCCGCCCCAGGGATCCGGACGGTTTGGTCAACTGTTGCTGACGGGCCGTGGCCAGTTCCAGCGCTTGGGTATCGACGGGCTTGCACGGGTCCAGCCACCAGCGATGATTCATAACGCAGTACCTTTGAGAGTCAGGGGCAGGCCGGCGACGGTCAGCACGACGCGCTGACAACGTTCGGCCAAGGCTTGATGCAGCCAACCGGCTTCATCGACGTAACGGCGCGTCAGCTCGCCCAGCGGCACGACACCCAGGCCGGTTTCGTTGCTGACAAAAATGATCTCCCCGGGCAACGCGGGCAGGCTGTCCAGCAGCGATTCACGCTCGGCGACCAGCCGGTCGGGATCGTTGAGCATCAGCAGGTTGGTCAGCCACAAGGTCAGGCAATCCACCAGCAAACATCGATCGCTGGTGGCGTTTTCCTGCAGTACCCGCGCCAGCGCCAACGGTTCCTCCACCAGCGCCCATTCGACCGGCCGCCGGGTGCGGTGTTGGGCGATACGCTCGTTCATCTCGCCGTCCAGGGGTTGGCTGGTGGCGATGTAGGTCACGGGCAATTGGGAGTCTGTGGCGAGTTTTTCAGCCAGGCGACTCTTGCCGGAGCGGGCGCCGCCGAGAATCAGTTGCAGCATGGGTTGTTACCTTTTATTTGGCGGTGTGGCGACTGGCGCCATCGCGAGCAAGCTCGCTCCCACAGGGGACTTATGTATACCCGCAGATCCGATGCTGGAACATTGGGTATCTTTTATTGGCGGTGTTGCGGCCGGCCTCTTCGCGAGCAGGCTCGCTCCCACAGTTGATCCAGGGTGTACATGAATGCCGTGGTCATCAGAGATCCAATGTGGGAGCGAGCTTGCTCGCGAAGGGGCCAGTACAGCCACCCTAGGTTCCACAGAGCCCACACGAAATCTGCTGAGTACACAACGCCCCTGTGGGAGCGAGCCTGCTCGCGAAGGGGCCAGCCCAGCCACCCTAGATCCCACAGAGTTCACGCAACATCCCGGTATCCAGATGCCGCTCCACCAGATCCGCCAGCCGCTCGATGTCTCGCTCGCGCAGCCCGTGATAATCCACCGCCTGCACATCCTGCAACCCCGCCCAACGCAACAACGCGCAACTGGCCGCCGGCGACTCGAACACCCCATGCAGGTAGGTGCCGAACACCTGTCCGTCGAGGCTCTGGGCACCGTCACAACGGCCGTCCTCCAGATGCACCGCCGGATTTTCCAAGGCCGGGCCGCTGGTCACGCCCGCGTGGATTTCGTAGCCGCTGACCTCAGCCGCTTCCAACGCCAGCCGCCCGCGCACATTGCGCAACTGCTTCTCGTGTTCCAGGGTCGTTTCAAAATCCAACAGGCCCAACCCGGCACTGGACCCGGCCGCGCCTTCCAGCCCCAGCGGGTCGTGGACCTGCTGGCCGAGCATCTGCAAACCGCCGCAGATGCCCAGCAGCTTGCCGCCGTAGCGCAGGTGACGATGGATCGCCGTCGCCCAACCGTTGGTACGCAGGTAGGCCAGGTCGCTGCGCACGCTTTTCGAACCAGGCAGGATGATCAGGTCAGCCGGCGGGATCGGCTGGCCGGGGCCGATGAATTGCAAGTCAACCTGCGGGTGCAGGCGCAGCGGATCGAAATCGGTGTGGTTACTGATGCGCGGCAAGACCGGCACCACCACTTTCAGCACCTGCTCGGCCTTGTCGATCTGGCGCCGGTCGAGGCCGTCCTCGGCTTCCAGGTGCAGATCCATCACGTAGGGCAACACGCCGATCACCGGCTTGCCAGTGCGCGCTTCCAACCAGTCCAGGCCCGGTTGCAGCAAGGCGATGTCGCCGCGAAAACGGTTGATGATGAAACCCTTGACCCGTGCCTGCTCGCTGGGGGAAAGCAGCTCCAGCGTGCCCACCAGATGAGCGAACACCCCGCCACGATTGATATCGGCGATCAGCAGCACCGGGCAATCCACCGCCTCGGCAAAGCCCATGTTGGCAATGTCACCAGCGCGCAGGTTGATCTCCGCCGGCGAGCCGGCGCCTTCCACCATCACCACCGGATAGGCCGTGCTCAAGCGCGCATGAGAGGCCAGCACCGCTTGCATTGCGATGGCTTTGTAGTCGTGATAAGCCACGGCGTTCATGGTCGTGACGGCGCGGCCATGAATGATGACCTGGGCGCCAGTATCGCTGTTGGGCTTGAGCAGCACCGGGTTCATGTCGGTGTGCGGTTCGAGACCGGCAGCTTGGGCCTGCACCGCCTGGGCCCGGCCGATTTCGCCGCCGTCGGCGGTCACGGCACTGTTGAGGGCCATGTTCTGTGGCTTGAACGGCACCACACCGACACCCTGGCGCCTGACCCAGCGGCACAAAGCCGTGACCAAGGTACTTTTGCCGGCATCGGACGTGGTGCCCTGCACCATCACTGTGGTCATCGGTTGTCCTTGGCGTAGGCCTCGAAAGCCTGTTCGAGGCGCAGGAATTCGCTGTCATCGGCCGGCAGCCCAAAGCGCAGGCTACTGGTATTCACAAACAGACGCAGGAGAATGCCGCGCTGGGCCATGAAATCGTGGAGCCCTTGGGCCTGTTCGATGACCAGCCATTGGAACAATCCGCAACCGCCCTGAGGCTTGAAGCCGTGACGTTCGAGCAACAGCGCCAGGCGTTGGCTGGTGGCTTCGCAGCGTTGGCGCTGGCGCGCATGGGCGTCGGTGTCCAGCAAGCACGCCTGGCCCAGCACCCGGGTCGGCCCGCTGACGACCCACGGCCCGACTTGTTCGGCGAGCAACTTGAGCAAGCGCCGCTCAGCCAAGACAAACCCCAGGCGCACCCCGGCCAGGCCAAAGAACTTGCCGAACGAACGCAGCACGATCAACCCGACCAACTGGGTATGCGCCGCCAGGCTCAGCGCCGGGGTGACGTCCATGAACGCTTCATCTACTACCAGCCAGCCACCGCGCTGGGCCAGGCGGGCATGCCAGTCCAGCAAGCGCTCCGGGGCCAGGCTCAGGCCCGTGGGGTTGTTCGGATTGACCACCACCAGCACGTCGAGGCTGTCGAGGAAGAAATCCACTTCCGCCTCCAGCACCTCGCGCACGATATAGCCGCTACGGCGCCAGGCTTCGGCGTGCTCGGCGTAACAGGGCGACAGGACGCCGACCTTGCCGCTGCGGCGCAGGCGCGGCAACAGCTGGATGGCCATCTGCGAACCGGCCACCGGCAGCACGTCCAACGCACCGTAGTAATCGCAGGCGGCCTGTTCCAAGCCGTCATCGGTTTCCGGCAGGCGCGCCCAGGCCCGCAAAGGAATCGCCGGAACGTCGAACGGCCAAGGCGCGAGGCCGCTGGACAAGTCGAGCCAATCGGCCTCGGCAATGCCGTATTGCCGGGCTGCGTTGCGCAAGCGCCCGCCGTGCTCAAGCATAGAACTCAGCTCCCAGGCAGAGAATCAGCAACCACAACCATACCCCGCGCTGGACCAATTGCCAGCCGCGATCAATGGAATCGGCACTCGCCGGCACGCCTTCGCCCAAAGGCGGACGTTGGTGCAGTTCACCGTGGTAAACCGCCGCCCCGCCCAACTCGACCCCCAGCGCTCCAGCCCCGGCGGCCATCACCGGCCCGGCGTTGGGGCTGTCCCAGGTCGGGCCCTGGGTGCGCCAGCATCTGAGCGCCAGGCGAGTTTTACCAAGCAGCGCGTAGGTCAATGCCACCAGGCGCGCCGGAATGTAGTTGAGTACGTCATCAATCTTGGCCGCCGCCCAGCCGAAGCGCTCGAAGCGTTCGTTGCGATAGCCCCACATGGCGTCGAGGGTATTGCTCAGGCGGTACAAAACCACACCCGGCGCGCCGGCCACGGCGAACCAGAACAACGCGGCGAACACCGCGTCGCTGCCGTTTTCCAGCACCGACTCGGTGGCGGCGCGGGCCACGGCGGTTTCATCCAGTTCAGCCGTCTCGCGACTGACCAGGTAACCGACACGCTTGCGTGCCTCGTCCAGATCACCGCTGCGCAGCGCCCGCGCCACCGGCTCGACATGCTCACCGAGGCTGCGCAGGCCAAGGGCACAGTACAACGCCAGGATCTCCACCAACCAGCCCACCATCGGCGCCCACGACAAGGCCGTGGCGAGCAGGGTCAACGGCACCACCGCGATGACCCACGCCGTCACGCCGTGGCTGCGCCAGCCGCGTCCGCCGGCGTTGAAGCGTTGTTCGATGCGATCGGCAAAACCGCCGAACGCCACCAGCGGGTGCCAGCGCCGGGGCTCGCCCAGCAGCGCATCCAGCGCCACCGCGGCGGCACTGAGCAAGGCCACACTCATGGGCTCGTTCCCCAACGGTTTTCATACAGCAGTTCATTGAGCGGACGCGGTTGCGCCCACCCTTCCAGGGCGAGCATCGGCGCCGGGTAGAAACCCTCGACCGGGCCCAGGCAAAGAATCGCCAGCGGCTTGGCCCCGGCGGGAAACCCCAGCAGGTCGGCCAGGGCCTGGGGCTCGAACAACGACACCCAGCCCATCCCCAACCCTTCGGCACGGGAGGCCAGCCACAGGTTCTGGATCGCGCAGGACAGCGAGGCCAGGTCCATTTCCGGCAAGGTCCGGCGACCGAAGATGTGCCGCTCGCGATCCTCCATCAAGGCCGCCACCAGCACTTCGGCGCAGTCGTCGATGCCTTCGACCTTGAGCTTCATGAACTCGTCGCTGCGCTCGCCGAGGGCCTCGGCGGTACGGATGCGTTCTTCTTCCACCCGTTGGCGGATCTGCCCACGCAAGGCGCGATCGCTGATGCGGATGAATCGCCATGGCTGCATCAGGCCGACGCTGGGGGCCTGGTGCGCGGCTTCCAGCAGACGGCGCAGCAAGGCCGGCTCCACCGTGCCACCGCTGAAATGGCGCATGTCGCGGCGCTCGGCGATGGCGCGGTAGACGGCGTCGCGTTCGGCCTGGGTAAAGGCGTTGTCAGTCATGGCCTCTTCGCGAGCAAGCTCGCTCCCACATTGGCTAGCGTTGCACTTGAGATCACTGGGTCCCCTTGGGCTAGCGTTGCACTTGAGATCACTGGGTCCCCTTGGGCTAGCGGTGCACTTGAGATCACTGGGTCCCCTTGGGCTAGCGATGCACTTGAGATCACTGGGTCCCCTTGGGCTAGCGATGCACTTGAGATCACTGGGTCCCCTTGGGCTAGCGGTGCACTTGAGATCACTTGGTCCCCTTGGGCTAGCGATGCACTTGAGCTCACTGGGTCCCCTGTGGGAGCGAGCTTGCTCGCGATAGCGGCCTCAAGGTCAGGCGCAAACAACGCCGCAATCGCCCGCGGATTGGACGGAAAATAAAAATGCACATAGGAAGCCGTCATCCGCCCCTGTCGGAACACCGCCTCCGCCCCTCGCCCGCCATTCGGGCTGTGGCCACGGGCAATCGGCTCGAGCTCGGTGCTGGTCAGGGAGTGATGGTAGGTATGCCCACGCAGGTTGCCTTCCGGCAAATCCACCGATTGCAACGCCAGGGCCGCCAAGCGCTTTTGCATCTGCGCATCGCCGGCCAGCAACCCCAGGAGTTCGGCGCGTACGCCGTCGACGTCGGTCAGTGAATCGAGCAGATACAACATGCCGCCGCATTCGGCGAGCAACGGCTTATTGGCGGCATGGTGCGCACGGATCGCGGCCAGCATCGGCGCATTCCGGGCCAGCGCAACGTGGTGCAGCTCCGGATAACCGCCGGGCAAATAAAGGCTGTCCGCCTCGGGCAGTTCGCCGTCATGGATCGGCGAAAAGAAGCGCAACTGCGCGCCCATGGCCCGCAGCAGATCAAGGCTGGCGCCATAGGTGAAGGCGAACGCTTCGTCACGGGCCACGGCGATGCGCACCCCATCGAGCCACGGCTCAACGGCCACCACCTCAGGCGCGGCGAACGCCACGGCGGGCGGCAGTGCCACTTCGCAACTGCCGGCCAGGGCCTCGGCGGCCGCGTCGAGGCGCGCGTCCAAGTCGTTCAACTCGCTGGCCTGGACCAAGCCGAGATGACGGCTGGGCAATTCGATGCCGGTTTCCCGGGACAGCGCGCCGTACCAACGCAGGCCTTCGGTCAGGCTGCCTTCGAGCAATTGCGCGTGGCGCAAGGTGCCGACCCGGTTGGCCAAGACCCCGGCGAATGGCAGGTCAGGTTGATAACGGGCCAGGCCCAAGGCCAGGGCACCGAAGGTCTGGGCCATGGCCGTGCCGTCGATCACCGCCAGCACCGGCACGCCAAAATGCCGCGCCAGGTCGGCGCTGGACGGGGTGCCGTCGAACAGTCCCATCACCCCTTCGATGAGGATCAGGTCCGCTTCAGCAGCGGCTTCCCACAACAACCGGCGACTTTCCTGCTCGCCCACCATCCACATGTCCAATTGATAGACCGGCGCGCCGCTGGCCCGCTCCAGGATCATCGGGTCGAGAAAGTCCGGGCCACATTTGAACACGCGCACCTTGCGTCCCTGGTTGCGATGCAACCGGGCGAGCGCTGCGGTGACGGTGGTCTTGCCTTGGCCCGAGGCTGGCGCTGCGATCAGCACCGCCGGACAGTGGCGGATCACGGCCGCATCGCTCACAGCTCGACGCCTTTCTGCGCCTTGATGCCCGCCTGGAACGCGTGCTTGATCATGCCCATTTCCGTCACGGTGTCGGCCAGCTCGATCATCTCGGGCTTGGCGCCGCGACCGGTCACGACCACATGCTGCATCGGCGGACGGGCTTGCAGATCGCTCAGCACCTGGTCGAGGTCAAGGTAGCCGTGCTTGAGGGCAATGTTCAACTCGTCGAGCACTACCAGGCCAATGGACGGATCACTGAGTAATTGACGGGATACGGCCCAGGCGGCTTCAGCGGCGGCGATGTCGCGCTGGCGGTCCTGGGTTTCCCAGGTGAAACCTTCACCCATGACATGAAAGCGCACCTGCTCCGGGAAGCGACGGAAGAACAGCTCTTCACCGGTGCTGTTGCGGCCCTTGATGAACTGCACCACGCCGCACTGCATGCCGTGGCCCATGGCCCGGGCCAGCATGCCAAACGCAGAACTGCTCTTGCCCTTGCCGTTACCGGTCAGCACCAGCAGCAAGCCGCATTCGTTCGGCGAGTTGGCGATGCGCTCGTCGATCACGGCTTTCTTGCGCAGCATGCGCGCCAGGTGGCGTTCGTCGCGATCAGACGTATCGGTGATGAGGGAGTCGGTCATGGGGGAGCCTCCGCAGGGGGATTGGATAACGGCGGGCGGGCACAAAAAAGACGGCAACAAGCCTGGCATCGCCCACCGTGATGCCGTTGGATGGATCAGGCCGGTCTCCGGGCTCATGAGCGGCGTGGTGCCTGGCTGCGCGCCTTCCCATGTCATCCGACACAGTGGCCTGTACGCAGCGTTGACTCATTTACCGTTGCGGGGGCAGCGCCGGGTTCGTGTGCACTCACCGGCTTCCCTGTTTCACTCTGTCGAACGCGGTCACAGAGCACCTGAAACAAGCGGCGAAGGTTAGAGGGTTGGGGGTGGAGCGTCAATTAAAGCCGCCATGGCTCGTGCACGGAACATTGGCCACGATCAATAAAGTGACGTCAATCTTGTGCCACGCTACGGCAAGTGATATCAAATAGGCATCACGACCCGATATCACAAGAACAAGAGGGCAAAAACATGCAAGGCATGCTCATCAGCAATCCAAAGCTGGAATTCCTGCGCCCGCTGCTGGAACGCTGGTTTGATTGTATCGACCGCTACAACGCCGTGCGCGGCGATAACGACACGCCCTACTGGTTCGATGAACGGGCCAACCTTGGCTTGCTGTCGGCCGCTGCCTGGATGGCCGAAATGGTCACGCTGCAGAACGCCCCGACCCGCAAGCAGAACGAAGAAGGCGAACGTAACGTCAGCGCCGACCTGTTCATCGCCAGCACGGAGGAACGCGCCTTCATCCAGGCCACCCAACGCTGGCCC
This sequence comes from Pseudomonas sp. LARHCG127, assembly GCF_052871455.1. Lineage (NCBI taxonomy): Bacteria > Pseudomonadati > Pseudomonadota > Gammaproteobacteria > Pseudomonadales > Pseudomonadaceae > Pseudomonas > Pseudomonas sp. LARHCG127. The sequence continues at coordinate 327,551 of NZ_JBIXJT010000007.1, read as the reverse complement.
AAGGTCAACAACCTGAACCTGACCCAACCGCTGCTCGAAGCCACCAGCGATGCCAAGCGCATCAGCTACGCCAGCGACCTGAAGCTGGGCTGCCTGTTCGTCTCGCCGCAAAAAGCCCAGCAAAGCGCCACGCCCGAAGAGCTGCAGGACATGATCGACGACCTGCAGAAAGAAAATACCTGCGCCGTGGCCTGGTACTTCCCTTACGCCTATCGCAAATTGCGCAACGAAGCCGGGCAGTACCATCCTGGTATCGCGGTGCTGTTCAAGCAGGCCCATGGTTGATTCGTTCAGCAAGAAACCGCGAGGTGACCTCATGTGGGAGCGAGCTTGCTCGCGATAGCGGTGTGCCAGTCAACATCAACACAGGCTGATGCACCGCCATCGCGAGCAAGCTCGCTCCCACAGTGGATTTTCAGCAATCACAAAATCACAGGGACCTGGCTGGCGGGATGGCCTACCCACAGTTGAACCATCGCGCGTCTACGCTCCTCTATGAATAACCACATGCATTCATAGGGACGCCAGCATGCTCAAGCCACCTCACCTTCTGATCGTCGCCCTTGCCGCCGGGCTTGTCGCTTGTGGCGAATCGTCCACCTTGCAAGTCTCCGACGGCACTGGCCCTGCACCGAAACTGCCCGAACCGAACAAGACCCTGATCCCCACCGTCAACATCGCCGAAGCCATCGGCTGGCCGCAAGGCGCCAAGCCAACCCCGGCCCAAGGCCTGCAAGTGGGCGCCTTCGCGGAAGGGCTGGATCATCCGCGCTGGCTCTATGTGTTGCCCAATGGCGATGTGCTGGTGGCCGAAACCAATGCCCCGCCCAAGCCGGACGATTCCAAGGGCATCCGTGGGTGGGTGATGAAAAAAGTCATGGGCCGCGCCGGTGCCGGGGTGCCCAGCCCCAATCGCATCACGCTGTTACGCGACGCCAACCACGACGGCATCGCCGAAACCCGTACGGTGTTCCTGGAAAACCTCAACTCACCGTTCGGCATGACCCTGGTGGGCAATGACCTGTACGTGGCCGATACCGACCGGTTGATTCGCTTCCCCTACAAAGAGGGTGACACGCAAATCAATGCACAGCCAACCAAGGTCGTCGATCTACCCGGCGGCACCCTCAACCACCACTGGACTAAAAATGTGATTGCCAGCCGCGACGGCAGCAAGCTGTACGTCACCACCGGCTCGAACAGCAACGTCGGGGAAAATGGCATGGAGGCCGAGGAAGGTCGCGCCGCCATTTGGGAAGTGGACCGTGCCAGCGGCAAGCACCGGATTTTCGCCTCAGGCCTGCGCAACCCCAACGGCCTGGCTTGGGAACCGCGCAGTGGTGCGCTCTGGACGGCGGTGAACGAGCGGGACGAGATCGGCAGCGATCTGGTGCCGGACTACATCACCTCGGTCAAGGACGGCGCCTTTTATGGCTGGCCTTATAGCTATTACGGGCAAAACGTCGATGCCCGGGTCGAACCGCAGAACCCTGCCCTGGTGGCGAAGGCCATCGCCCCGGACTACGCCGTCGGACCGCACACGGCCTCATTGGGCCTGACCTTCGCCGAGGGCAGCACCCTGCCCGCCCCGTTTACCGAAGGGGCTTTCATCGGCCAGCACGGTTCCTGGAACCGTAAGCCCCACAGTGGCTATAAAGTGATTTTCGTACCGTTCAACGACGGCAAACCGGTGGGACAACCGGTGGATGTGCTGACTGGTTTCTTGGACGCCGACGAAAAAGCCCAAGGCCGGCCAGTGGGCGTGGTGATCGACAAGCAGGGTGGGTTGTTGGTGGCTGATGATGTGGGGAACAAGATTTGGCGGGTGTCGAAAAAACAGGGCTGAAACCGATCCCCGTGGCGAGGGCTCGTGCTCCCGCTCGGTTGCGTAGCAACCGCTAAAAGCTTGGGGCTGCTGCGCAACCCAGCGGGAGCAAGCTCCCTCGCCACAAGAGCGCTCCTGCGGCGCAAAAACTCAATCGTCAGGGATTGCGCGCCAGGTGCTCCGGTTGCAGCACACGCTTGGCGCCCAGATAGGCCCTCTGCCAATAAGCCTTGGACAGGCTGTCGAGCTTGACCGTGCCGCCCGTGGCCGGCGCATGGACAAAGCGCCCTTCGCCGACATAGATCCCGGCGTGGCTGACCTGGGAACCACCATTGGTGGCGAAGAACACCAGGTCACCGCTCTGCAACGCGTCCTTACCCACTTCTGGCGCCCGCATGCTGATCATTTCCCGCGTGGACCGTGGCAAGGCAATGCCGGCGGCGTCGCGGTATACATAACCGATCAAGCCACTGCAATCGAAGCCCGAATCCGGCGTGTTGCCGCCCCAACGATAAGGCGTGCCCACCAGGCCCAGGGCCCGGAACAATACATCTTCAGCCGCTGGGGAAAAGGTTTGCGCGGGAGCAAAGACCACCGGTGCCCGCACGGGTGCTGGCGGCGGGGTACGGCTGGCACATGCACTGAGCAGTGCGGCGAGGAAAATGAGCGCGAGGCGGGCCGACGTCGACATATGCAGAACAATCCTGATCTGGATGCGGCTTTTCTGCCGTGGGCATGAAAACAAATCCGCCTGCGGAGTACGCAGGCGGATTGCCATCAATCAATGATCAAGGATTCTAGCGGCTATATGGCAAACTTCAAGTAAGACTTTAAGTTTGCCTTACAAACTGTGTGCTTACTTGCGAGCAGTGACCACAGTCGGTGCCATGGCGAGGGCGCGCTTGGCTTCGATGAAGGTCTTGTTCCAGTAGCTGTCGCCCAGGCTGTCGATCCGCACGCCACCGCTGCGGCGGCTGCTGGAATGGATGAACTGGTTGTCACCCAGGTAGATACCGGCATGGCTGACGCGACCACGACGACCGTTGGTGCTGAAGAACAGCAGGTCACCGGGCTCCAGCTGGTTGCGTGCTACCAGGGGGGCGTTCACGTTGATCATTTCGCGAGTGGAACGCGGCAGGTTCATGCCGGCCTCCTCCCGGAACAGGTAACCGATGAAACCGCTGCAATCGAAGCCGGCTTCAGAGGTACCGCCAAAACGGTAGCGGGTACCGATCAACGACATGCCGCGTTCCAGGATACTGTCAGCCAGTACTGGAAGCTGGTAAGGCTTGCTGCCGGCGAAGGCTGCGAGTTCTTTGTCGGACGCCATTTCTTCCTGGAACGCAACGGAGGAAGACTGGGCAGTAACAGAGTTCTGGACCTGTGGCTGGGGCGCTTGCTGGGACACCGGAGTGTGGGCAGCGCAACCGAACAACAGGGTAACGAGTGCGAGAGGCACGAGGGGTGCGAAGCGATTTAGCATGGGCACGACCGTGGCTGAAGTAGTAAAGATGGCGAGACTATGCCTTCTATCAACCTCATTTGCAAATTCAATCGATGCAAATGTGACTTCTCGGTTTTACGTTTACATCTAAGCGCTTAAGCCCATTTTGAACGTCATGTGGCCTGCCGCCCAGCAGGACCGCGGGTTTCGCCATGCCCAAAGCAGGCCAAGAGCCACCATTCGGACCGATTCTACCAGCCCAGGGTTTCTTTCAAAAAAGGAATAGTCAGCTTGCGCTGGGCCTGGAGCGAGGCCTGGTCGAGGCGTTCGAGCAGCTCGAACAATGCGCTCATGCTACGGGTGCCGCGGGTGAGGATGAAATGCCCGACTTCGTCGGTCAGGTGCAGGCCGCGACGGGAAGCGCGCAGCTGCAGGGCACGGAGTTTGTCTTCGTCGGACAGCGGGCGCATCTGGAAAATCAGCGCCAGGGTCAGACGTGACTTGAGGTCCGCCAGCTTCACCGGCAGCTCCCGAGGCGAGGTCGAGGCGGCGATCAGCAAGCGTCGACCGCTGTCGCGCAGTCGATTGAACAGATGGAACAGCGCCTCTTCCCAGTCAGCCTTGCCGGCCACGGCCTGGAGATCGTCCAGGCACACCAGTTCGTACTGTTCAAGGTTGTCGAGGATTTCGACGCCGCGATCAAGCAACTCGGCCAATGGCAGGTACACCGCCGGTTCGCCCAGTTGCTCGAACCGCAGGCACGCGGCCTGCAACAGGTGCGTGCGCCCTACCCCGTCCTTGCCCCATAGATAGATCAGGCTTTCGGTCCAGCCGGCGTCGGCTTCGCAAAGCCGCTCGACATAGCCGAGTGCAGCGGCATTGGCGCCTGGGTAGTAATTGATAAAGGTGGCGTCATCACGCAGACGCACACCTAGGGGCAGCTGAATCGGTTTCATGCTGACTGAACAGTTCCTCGGGAACCGTTAGTGGCCTCTGTGTAAAGTGCGCAAAGTTTATACCCGTGACGCGGACCGCACAATGCGCCGGACCACGAGCAAAATCAAAGGTTTGCAGCGACAAGGGCGCGGAGCGTCAGTTTCCCTGACGCTCCGCCCCGTGATTTGCCCTATAGGTCGGGGTCTTCGACGCCACTGTAGATATCTGAATCCTTGTACAGATCATGCATATGCCGCACCAGCACCATGATCACCGCCGCCACCGGTAGCGCCAGCAGGACCCCGGTGAAGCCGAACAACTCGCCCCCCGCCAGGATCGCAAAGATCACCGCCACCGGATGCAGGCCAATGCGGTCGCCCACCAACAGCGGCGTCAGTACCATGCCCTCCAAGGCCTGCCCGACCATGAACACCGCCACGATGCCAACCATCGGGTACAAGTCGCCGCCGAACTGGAACAACCCGGCGACCAATGCCGCGCCAATACCGATCACAAAGCCCATGTACGGGACGATGGCCGCCAGTCCGGCGATCAAGCCAATCAACAGTCCCAGTTCCAGTCCGACCAGCATCAGCCCTGCCGCATAGATGAAACCCAGGGCCACCATCACCAGCAGTTGCCCGCGCACGAACGCCCCCAGCACTTCATGGCATTCGCCGGTCAGGGTCATGATGCGTTCTTCGCGATGACGCGGCAGCAGGCTGCGAATCTTCGCCATCATCAAGTCCCAGTCCCGCAGCAGATAGAAGGCCACTACGGGAATCAGCACCAGGTTCGCCAGCCAGCCGATCAGCGCCAGGCTCGAAGCCGTGGCCTGGCTCAACACCACGCCGACAATGTCGGTGGTCTGGCCCATGTGCTCGCTGATAGCGGCCTTGACCTTGTCGAACTTCCAGAAGCCGTCGGCCAACCCCAGTTTCGATTGCACCCACGGCACCGCGCTGTGCTGCAACCAGTCGAGCATCTGCGGCGCCAATTCGTACAAGCGCAGCAGTTGCTTGGCGAGCATCGGGATCAGCACCAGCAGCAACGCGACCACGATCAAGGTGAACAATGCAAAGACCGTCACCACGCCCCATGTCCGCGACAGGCCGAGTTTTTCCAGGCGATCCACCACCGGGTCGAACAGGTAGGCCAGCAGCAACGCAACCAGGAACGGCGTGAGGATCGGGTGCAGCAGATAGATAAACGCGAACAGCAGGGCGACCCCACCCAACCAGAACCAACGCCGCGTATCGCCCATGAACCACTCCTAGCTATATAAAGAAAGACAACCTACCAGCGGAACCGCAAGTTGGCGGCCGGTGCAGGCGCAGGTGTTGCAACCGGGACCGAGTCATCGGCAGCGGTCGGTGCTTCAGGCACCGGCGCCACAGCCTCGCCTGCTGGAATTTCCTGCAATTTAGCCAGGGCCAATTGCGCCTTCAGTTGCTCGGCGCTGCCGTTGACCTTATAGACGATCCGGTCTCCTTCGACCCGCTGCAACTGCCCACCGAACGGTTCGAGCAAACGCCCCAGCGCCGCGTATCGCTCCAGGTTCATGCCCTGCACTTCCAGCAGTTGCTCGGTGGCCACGCCCGGCTTGGCGACGAAACGCGGCGCCAGGCGCTGGCTCACCGCGAGCATGACCGCATCGGCCAGGGCCGCAGGATTTGCGCCCTGGGCGGTACCCTGTTCGCGCTGGTCCCCCAGCCACAGGCGCCAGGTGCCTTGCCACTGTCCGCCCTCTTCCTTGGCATGGACCGCCAGCAAGGCGTCCGTCGCGTAGCGCTCCGAAGCATCACGCAAAGGTGCCGGGTCGCTGCCTTCCAGGTTCGGCGCGGTGGCGACGATCTGCTCGCTCAAATCCGCCAGCGGCAGGTGCAGTGCCAGGCCCCGATGCTGTGCAGCACGCCGCAGCGGGGTGGCGCTGGCCTGGCCATCGCCCACCAGGCTGGAGCCTTCGGCCGAATCGCTCAGCCACCAACCGAGGATCGATGGCCGGTTCGCGCTCCACAGCGACAAGCCTGCCGAGCGCAGCGCCCGGTCGGTGCTCGCCGGGTCGAAGTCCACCTTGAGGCTTTCCGGCGGGCCGGCGTCGTAGCCATATTGAAGAATGATCTGTTGCGGGTCCTGGCGGATGGCCGCCAAACCGGGATTCTGGGCCGCCTTGGCGTCGCCGGTCAGGCGCAGCACCAACGTATCCAGGGCGCGCAGCGTCGCCTGGTTGCGCTCCTCCGGCGTCTGGCTGGTGACCGGTTCGAGCACTTGATAGAGGCCATTGACGGTTTCGGCATGGCTCGCCAGGCTGATCAGCGACAAGCAGCCCACGGACAAGAATTTGAACAAACGCATGGAAGATTCCCGGACATAACGGCTGGAACAGGCCGTGTGAAGAAGATTGAGCATGGCTGTGACCACAGCACCCGGCAAAACATTCACACGCCCGGTGGAAGTTTCGCACGATCATCACCATAACCGGTTACCGCTACACCTTATACAGAGGCGTTGCGCAGTACCAATATAAGAAATATCGGTTTTTTTCCGTGGATTATGTCCCTGCCCGTCGGCGCGAGGATGGCCGCTGCCCCTCAAGCCTGATAAAATCGCGCGCCTTCGCAGACCGGCAATGGCTGGGCTCCCGGAATAATTCGTACAACGGTTATTCAATGGCCCCGGCGTCGGTCGTTACCCAGAAATCCCCCCTAAAGGCCTGGATCATGAGCAAGCAACCCTCCCTGAGCTACAAGGACGCCGGTGTAGACATCGACGCCGGTGAAGCATTGGTCGAACGCATCAAGAGCGTCGCCAAGCGCACTGCGCGTCCGGAAGTCATGGGCGGCCTGGGCGGTTTCGGCGCCCTCTGCGAGATCCCGGCCGGCTACAAGCAACCGGTCCTGGTCTCCGGCACCGATGGCGTCGGCACCAAGCTGCGCCTGGCTCTGAACCTGAACAAGCACGACAGCATCGGCATCGACCTGGTGGCCATGTGCGTGAACGACCTGGTGGTCTGCGGCGCCGAGCCGCTGTTCTTCCTTGACTACTACGCCACCGGCAAACTGAACGTCGACACCGCCGCCCAGGTCGTGACCGGCATCGGCGCCGGCTGCGAACTGTCCGGCTGCTCCCTGGTCGGCGGCGAAACCGCTGAAATGCCCGGCATGTACGAAGGCGAAGACTACGACCTGGCCGGCTTCTGCGTCGGCGTCGTGGAGAAAGCCGAGATCATCGACGGCTCGAAAGTCGCCGCCGGCGATGCCTTGCTCGCCCTGCCGTCCTCCGGCCCGCACTCCAACGGCTACTCGCTGATCCGCAAGATCATCGAAGTCTCGGGTGCCGACATTGAAAACACCCAGCTCGACGGCAAGCCGCTGGCCGACCTGCTGATGGCCCCGACCCGTATCTACGTCAAGCCGCTGCTCAAGCTGATCAAAGACACCGGCGCCGTCAAGGCCATGGCCCACATCACCGGCGGTGGCCTGCTGGACAACATCCCGCGCGTGCTGCCAAAAGGCGCCCAGGCCGTGGTCGACGTGGCGAGCTGGACCCGCCCGGCCGTGTTCGACTGGCTGCAAGAGAAAGGCAACGTCGATGAAACCGAAATGCACCGCGTGCTGAACTGCGGCGTGGGCATGGTCATCTGCGTGGCCCAGGAGCACGTCGAGACCGCCCTGAACGTCCTGCGTGAAGCCGGCGAGCAGCCTTGGGTCATCGGCCAGATCGCCACCGCGGCGGAAGGCGCTGCACAAGTCGAGCTGCAAAACCTTAAGGCGCACTGATGTCCGCAACCTGTGACGTGGTGGTGCTGCTGTCCGGCACCGGCAGTAACTTGCAGGCCTTGATCGACAGCACACGGACCGGCGACAGCCCGGTCCGTATCCGCGCGGTGATTTCCAACCGCGTCGATGCCTACGGCCTGCAACGTGCCAAGGACGCAGGCATCGACACCCGCGTCCTGGATCACAAGGCGTTCGAGGGCCGCGAAGCCTTCGACGCCGCGCTGATCGAACAGATCGACACCTTCAATCCGCAACTGGTCGTACTCGCTGGTTTCATGCGCATCCTCAGCGCTGGCTTCGTGCGTCACTACCAGGGCCGCCTGTTCAATATCCACCCGTCGCTGCTGCCCAAATACAAAGGGTTACACACTCACCAGCGCGCGCTGGAGGCCGGAGACACTGAGCACGGCTGCTCTGTGCACTTCGTCACCGAGGAACTCGATGGCGGACCACTGGTCGTACAGGCAGTAATACCGGTAGAGTTGCACGACACGCCGCAAAGCCTGGCGCAACGGGTTCACGCCCGCGAGCACCAGATCTACCCGATGGCCGTGCGTTGGTTTGCCGAAGGAAGGCTGACCCTCGACGATCGCGGTGCCTCACTGGACGGCCAGTTGCTCGCCGCCAGCGGCCATTTGATTCGATACTAGGAGATTTTATGCGTCGCGCCCTGCTCTTCGCTTGCGCTCTGCTTGCCTTGCCCCTGGCACAGGCCGCAGACCTTCAACCGTTCTCCGCCAGCTACACCGCCGACTGGAAGCAGCTGCCCATGAGCGGCACTGCCGAGCGCAGCCTGACCAAGGAAGCCAACGGCACCTGGAAGCTGAGCTTCAAGGCTTCGATGATGATCGCCAGCCTGACCGAAGAAAGTACCCTGACCCTGGACAAGGACACCCTGCTGCCACAGTCCTACCACTTCGAACGCGGTGGCCTGGGCAAGGCCAAGAAGGCCGACCTGGACTTCGACTGGAACACCAAGATGGTCACCGGCACCGATCGCGGTGACGCAGTCAAGCTGCCGCTCAACCGTGGCATGGTCGACAAATCCACTTACCAGTTGGCCCTGCAGCATGACGTGGCCGCCGGCAAGAAAAGCATGAGCTACCAGGTCGTGGACGATGGCGAGATCGATACCTATGACTTCCGCGTCCTGGGCTCGGAGAAGGTCGACACCAAGGCCGGCCAGATCGATGCGATCAAGGTCGAGCGCGTGCGCGACCCGACACAAAGCAAGCGCATCACCGTGCTCTGGTTCGCCAAGGACTGGGACTACCTGCTGGTGCGCCTGCAACAGGTCGAGACCGACGGCAAGGAGTACAACATCATGCTCCAGGACGGTACGGTCAACGGCAAGGCTGTGAAGGGCAGCTGATCGACGACAATAACAACAAGCCCCGCCGATGCGGGGCTTTTTATTTGCCAAGACTTCATCCCCACCGCAGAACCCTGGGGGAGCGAGCTTGCTCGCGATAGCGCCGGATCAGCCAACTCCACTATCAACTGACACACTGCTATCGCGAGCAAGCTCGCTCCCACAGGTTTTATTTGCGCTCACGCCTGGCAACATGAAACCTTCTTCATGAACGCCACCTGCGACCGAATGCCGCGCACCGCCAGGCCTGCAGGATTGTTGCACTTCCCATGAAATCTTCTTAACGAACCGGGGCATTTACTTAGCACGCTATCCAAACCTATAACAAAGTCCTGCACACGCCTTGCTGCAGATAACAGAGATTGGAGCTTGCAAGATGACTGTGAAAGTAACTGAACGCGACGACGCCCACATGTCCCACGAAGGCATTGCCGCCGGTATCCGGATCTGGGACGTGCATCAACAGGATTTGCTGGTAGGGATGTTCCATTCCGAGACGGACGCCCATAGCTACAGGGCTGAGCTGGAGCGCGAGGAGCGGCAGCGTTCGCGGGAGACCGCGCAATCCTAAAAGCAACACATCCCCTACTGTGGGTGCGAGCCTGCTCGCGAAAGCGGTACATCAGTCAAACAATATTGGCTGATACACCGCCTTCGCGAGCAGGCTCGCTCCCACAGGTTTTCCACAGGTCTTGCGATCAGTTCAGCCTTACCACATCAAATCATCAGGAATCTGATACGCCGCGTACGGATCATCGGCATCCACTTCTTCGGTCTGGGTGTTGAGCTGGACAATGCGCTTGGGGTCGCGCTCCTGGATTTTCAGGGCGGCCTCGCGCGGGATCACTTCGTAGCCACCGGCGTGGTGGACGATCGCCAGGGAGCCACTGCTCAACTTGTTGCGCATCAACGTATTGACCGAGATGCGCTTGACCTTCTTGTCGTCGACGAAGTTGTAGTAGTCCTCGGTAGTCAGCTTCGGCAGGCGCGAGACCTCGATCAATTGCTTGATCTGCGCGGCCCGGGCCTTCTGCTCGACCTTTTCCTGCTGCTGCCGGTTGAGTTCCTGGTCGCGCTTGACCTTTTCGGCCATGGCTTCCTGCGCTGCGCGCTGCTGGGAATCATCCAGTTCGATCTGGCCTTTATGGGCCAGGCGTTGCTGCTTCTGTTTCTCTTTGCCGACCTGCTTGGCCTGCTTTTGGTTGACCAGCCCTGCTTTGAGCAACTGGTCGCGAAGGGAAAGGCTCATGGTGCTTACTCACTTAGGCAACGGCCTCAGCCACAGCTGGGCAAATTCTTTTCCTGACGTTTGGCTTCGCCCCACAAGGCGTCCAACTCTTCGAGGGTGCAATCTTCCATTGGGCGATGGGTGTCGCGCAATGCCTGTTCGATAAATCGGAAGCGTCGCTCGAATTTCCCGTTGGCGTCGCGCAGCGCGGTTTCCGGGTCGACCTTGAGGTGGCGCGCCAGGTTCACCACGCTGAACAGCAGATCGCCGATCTCGTCGCTGATGGCCACCGGATCGTTGTCAGCCATGGCTTCGAGCACTTCATCCAGTTCCTCCCGGACTTTGTCGAGCACCGGCAAGGGCCCCGGCCAATCGAAACCGACCTGGCCGGCACGCTTTTGCAGCTTCGCCGAACGGGACAGCGCCGGCAACGCCGACGGTACATCGTCGAGCAGCGACAATTGCTCGGGCGCCGTGGCCTTCTCAGCCCGTTCCTCTGCCTTGATTTCCTCCCAGCGCTGCTTGACCTGGTCTTCGTTCAGGCGCGGGATGTCCACGGGCGCATACAGGTCACCGGTAGGAAACACATGGGGATGACGGCGAATCAACTTGCGGGTGATGCTGTCGACCACGCCGGCGAATTCGAAGCGGTTTTCTTCCCGGGCCAACTGGCTGTAGTACACCACCTGGAACAACAGGTCGCCCAACTCCCCCTGCAAGTGATCGAAATCGCCGCGCTCGATCGCGTCGGCCACTTCGTAGGCTTCTTCCAGGGTATGGGGGACGATGGTGGCGTAGGTTTGCTTGATGTCCCACGGGCAGCCGTACTGCGGGTCCCGCAGGCGATTCATCAGATGGAGCAGGTCTTCGAGGCTGTACATCAATTCATCCCATGACAAAAAACCCTGTGGGAGCGAGCTTGCTCGCGATTGCAGTGTGTCAGATCACCTTGATGCGCCTGATAAACCGCAATCGCGAGCAAGCTTGCTCCCACATTGTTGGACTGTGCCTGACCTTTAGCCCGGCGTCCGGTTACGCCGGGTCTCGATGATGTTCGGCAACTGGGAGATCCGCCCCAGCAACCGTCCCAGCGCATCCAGCCCCGGAATCTCGATGGTCAGGGACATCAGCGCGGTGTTGTCTTCCTTGTTCGAACGCGTGTTCACCGCCAGCACGTTGATCCGCTCGTTCAGCAACACCTGGGACACGTCACGCAGCAGACCGGATCGGTCGTAGGCGCGGATGACGATGTCCACCGGGTAGGTGAGCACCGGCACCGGGCCCCAGCTGACCTGGATGATTCGCTCCGGCTCGCGACCGGCCAGTTGCAGCACCGAAGCGCAGTCCTGGCGGTGAATGCTCACGCCGCGCCCCTGGGTGATGTAGCCGACAATCGCATCCCCCGGCAATGGCTGGCAGCAACCGGCCATCTGGGTCATCAGGTTGCCCACGCCCTGGATCTGGATATCGCCGCGCTTGCCCGGCTTGTAGCCGGTGGCCTTGCGCGGGATCAGCTCCAATTGCTCGTTGCCCCGCTCCGGCTCCACCAGTTGCTGGGCCAGGTTGACCAACTGCGCCAGGCGCAGATCGCCAGCACCCAGCGCGGCAAACATGTCCTCGGCGGTCTTCATGTTGGCTTTTTCGGCCAGCTTGTCGAAATCCACCTGCGGCAGGCCCAGGCGACCGAGTTCACGCTCGAGCAGGGTCTTGCCGGCGGCGACGTTCTGGTCGCGGGCCTGCAATTTGAACCAGTGGACGATTTTCGCCCGCGCCCGGGATGTAGTGATGTACCCCAGGTTCGGGTTCAGCCAGTCGCGGCTCGGCGTACCGTGCTTGCTGGTGATGATCTCGACCTGTTCACCGGTCTGCAGACTGTAGTTGAGCGGCACGATCCGCCCGTTGATCTTGGCGCCACGGCAGTTGTGGCCGATCTCGGTGTGGACGCGATAGGCGAAGTCCAGCGGTGTCGCGCCCTTGGGCAGGTCGATGGCGTGGCCGTCGGGGGTGAAGATGTAGACCCGGTCCGGCTCGATGTCGACGCGCAGCTGTTCGGCCAGGCCACCGATGTCGCCCAGTTCCTCATGCCATTCGAGCACCTGGCGCAGCCAGGAGATTTTCTCTTCGTAGTGGTTGGACCCGGACTTGACGTCGGTGCCCTTGTATTTCCAGTGGGCGCAGACGCCCAGCTCGGCTTCCTCGTGCATGGCGTGGGTGCGGATCTGCACTTCCAGGACCTTGCCCTCGGGGCCGATCACCGCGGTGTGCAGCGAGCGATAGCCGTTTTCCTTGGGGTTGGCGATGTAGTCGTCGAACTCCTTCGGAATGTGCCGCCACAAGGTGTGGACGATCCCCAGCGCCGTGTAGCAGTCGCGCATTTCCGGGACCAGTACGCGAACGGCGCGAACGTCATAGATCTGGCTGAATTCCAGGCCCTTGCGCTGCATTTTTCGCCAGATCGAGTAAATGTGCTTGGCCCGGCCACTGATGTCGGCTTCGACGCCGGTGGCCTGCAATTCTTCGCGCAACTGGGTCATCACGTCGGTGATGAAGCGCTCGCGATCCAGCCGCCGCTCATGCAACAGCTTGGCGATCTGTTTGTATTGATCGGGTTCCAGGTAGCGGAAGGACAGGTCCTCCAGCTCCCACTTGATGTGACCGATGCCGAGACGGTGGGCCAGGGGCGCATAGATGTCGAACACCTCCCGGGCGACGCGATTGCGCTTTTCATCATCGGCGGACTTCACGGCGCGGATCGCACAGGTGCGTTCGGCCAGCTTGATCAGCGCGACGCGCACGTCGTCGACCATCGCCACCAGCATCTTGCGCAGGTTTTCCACCTGGCCCTGGGTGCCCAGCACCATGGACTGGCGCGGGCTGAGGCTGGCGCTGATGGCCGCCATGCGCAGCACGCCGTCGATCAACTTGGCCACCACGGTGCCGAAGCGCTGGCTGACCACCGGTAGCTGGATCTGCCCTTCGCGTACGCCGCGGTACAGCACCGCCGCCACCAGGGAGTCCTGGTCGAGCTTGAGGTCAGCGAGAATTTCGGCGATCTCCAGGCCCGTCTGGAAACTCGAGGTGCCTTCGGACCAGAGGTTCTTCGCCGCGTTGTGTTGCTGTTCCGCCTCGCGCGCAAACTCGCAGGCGGCCTTCAAGGCTTCGCGATCCAGTGCCATGTCGACGCTGACCGCATGATCGAGCCAAGCCTCGAGATTGATACTGCCGTCGGTGTTGATCGGCTGGTGTGCTCTCACCTGTACCATCTTTACTTACCTTCCCTACGACGCAGATTCAATGCGTCAACTTCGCTGACCTTCGCTGTCCGTGTTTCCGCCCAGGGCTGTGGCGGGTTGGCACGAACGGGTCAGTCGGACAAGCCATCCTGGCTCGCTTCAAATAACGCCATGGCCTCGACATGCGCCGTTTGAGGAAACATATCGAGAATCCCGGCACGTTTTAACCGGTAGCCCTGCTTGATCAGTTCGACCGTATCCCGGGCCAAAGTTGCCGGGTTGCACGAGACATAAACCAACCGTTTGGCCCCCAGGGACGACAGCTTGCGCACCACCTCGAAAGCACCGTCACGGGGTGGGTCCAAGAGTACCGCAGAAAAGCCTTCGCCGATCCATTCGGCATCCGCCAGAGGCTGGGATAAATCGGCCTGAAAAAAGGCAGTGTTATTCAAATTGTTGCTGAAGGCATTGGCCGCCGCGCGGTCCACCATGGTTTGCACGCCTTCGACAGCCACCACCTGGCGCACGTTCTTGGCCAGCGGCAAGGCAAAGTTGCCCAAGCCGCAGAACAGATCCAGCACCCGCTCTTCGGGGCGGGGCGCCAACCATTGCAACGCTTGGGCGATCATCGCCTCGTTGACGCCGGCGTTCACCTGGATGAAATCCCCGGGCCGGTACGCCAGCTCAAGGTCCCAGGCATCCAGGCGAAACCCCAGCGCCTGTCCGGGTTCGACCGGTTGCGGCTCACCTTCACCGTGCAGCCACAACTGGGCCTCATGAAACGCGCAGAAATCCTTGAGGATCGTCAGGTCGGCCTCCGACAGCGGCGCCATATGGCGCAGCAATACCGCGAGGGACGAACCGGCGAACAATTCCACATGCCCCAGCGCCTGGGGTTTGCTCAAGCGTCGCAGCATCTCCGGCAGGCGGCTCATGATCGGCTGCAAGGGCTGTACCAGCACCGGGCAATCACCGATGGCGACAATGTCCTGGCTTGCGACGGCGCGGAAACCCACTTCGAGCTTTTTCGCTTTCTGGTCCCAACGCACCGCCACCCGGGCGCGACGTCGGTAACCGAATTCAGGCCCGCTCAACGGCGCGGCCCATTCTTGCGGCTCAACCCCAGCCACGCGCGACAACTGCTCGGCGAGCATGCGCTGTTTCAGGGCGAGTTGTTCGTCATGGGGCAAATGCTGGACGCTGCATCCGCCGCAACGACCGGCATGGACACACGGCGCTGGTCGGCGCAGTTCACTGGGCAGGAACACACGCTCGGTGCGCGCCTCGACCACTTTGCCATGGGCACCGAGCACCCGCGCCTCGACCTCTTCACCGGCCAGGGCACCGATGACGAACCAGGTCCGCCCGTCGACAAACGCAATGCCCCGGCCATCGTTGGCCAGGCGTTCAATGGTCAAGCGCTGCTTTTTACCGGTGGGCACTTGCGGGGCCCGGCTTCCGCCGCTGGGCTGGAAGCGCAGGCCTCTCTCTTGCTTGGCCATCAGTTAGGCGCGTCGAAAATGCCGGTCGACAGGTAACGGTCGCCACGGTCACAGATAATCGCGACGATCACCGCATGCTCCACTTCCTTGGACAGGCGCAGCATCCCCGCCACGGCACCGCCCGAAGACACGCCGCAGAAGATGCCTTCTTCACGCGCCAGGCGACGGGTCACGTCCTCGGCTTCGCTCTGGGCCATGTCGATGATGCGGTCCACGCGGTCGGCCTGGTAGATCTTCGGCAGATACTCTTCGGGCCAGCGACGAATACCGGGGATGGCCGAGCCTTCCATCGGCTGCAGGCCGATGATCTGCACGTTCGGATTCTGTTCTTTCAGGTAGCGCGAGGTGCCCATGATGGTGCCGGTGGTGCCCATCGAGCTGACGAAATGGGTGATCGTGCCGTCGGTCTGGCGCCAGATCTCAGGGCCAGTGGTGGTGTAGTGGGCCTCGGGATTGTCGCCGTTGGCGAACTGATCCAACACCTTGCCACGCCCCTCGGCCTGCATGCGCTCGGCCAGGTCCCGGGCGCCTTCCATGCCCTCCTCCTGAGTCACCAGGATCAACTCGGCGCCATAGGCCGTCATCGCCGCCTTGCGCTCGGCGCTGGAGTTATCGGGCATGATCAGGATCATCTTGTAACCCTTGATCGCCGCCGCCATCGCCAAGGCAATCCCGGTATTGCCGGAAGTCGCCTCGATCAGCGTATCGCCAGGCCGGATCTGCCCGCGCAATTCACCACGGGTGATCATCGACAACGCCGGCCGGTCCTTGACCGAGCCCGCCGGGTTGTTCCCTTCGAGCTTGAGCAAAAGCGTATTGGTGGTCTCGCCGGGCAAGCGCTGCAAGCGGACCAGCGGAGTGTTGCCGACGCAATCGGCGATGGTGGGGTACTGCAAAGTCATGGCGTATTCGCAATCCGGGCTGCGGGGGCGCCTATCATACCGGCAAACCCGGCAAGGCCATATCACGCAAAGTAAGGGGGTTATGGCTTATGGGAATAAGCGAGGCGTGTGCTGCTTTGCGGGGGAGCTTGATCACTCGCCACCGGATCCTCGCGCGCGCGGAATGCTCAGGCTCGTGGAGTCGATTCGGTACACCACGCAGTCCTTTTCCTACAGACCCTAGCGCTCAAATCGCCGATGCATTCTGTTGTAAGCATCGTCTGTAAGCACTCCTCCTGCCTGTTTGTGGGCTCTTTCCTTTTGTATTGATGACCAAGCAGTCAGGAGTATCTGGCTTTGCTCCGTGTTCTCTAAGTTGTACCGCTAAACGTATTAGTAGATGTGAGCAATAACGATGGTCGACGCGAAACAAAAGGATCCACAACCCAGCACCCGGCGCGCTTGCGGGCAACGCTTGCGCAACCTATTGGAAGAGTACGGCATCTCTCCCTCAGGGTTTGCCAAGGTGCTCGGTATCAGCCCGCAATGCCTGACGAACTGGAGCACGCGGGGTATACCTCGACAGCGGGTGGAGCCATTGGCACGGTTGCTGAGTGTCAGTGAAGTGTGGCTGGTGACTGGGGAGGGTGAGCGGGCAGGAGACAGGCGTCGGGAGGTAGAACAGAATCAAACGGGTTTCCAGGGTTGAGCCTGGCGATGCACAGCGGACACGAATTTTCCAAAGATCACCCGCCCGCAAATCGCTACACTGCGCAGGTGGTGCGCGCCGGATGCGCGCACAGTTCAATCAGACCGCTGGATGCAGGAGACAAGTGTGCTCAAGAAACTGGGAATCAAAGGCCGTGTGCTGTTGCTGACCCTGTTGCCGACCAGCCTGATGGCGCTGGTCCTGGGCGGCTATTTCACTTGGATGCAGCAAGCGGACCTGCATGCCCAGTTGCTGCAACGGGGCGAGATGATCGCCGAACAGTTGGCCCCGCTGGTCGCTCCGGCCATGAGCCGCCAGGACATCGATCTGCTGGAGCGCGTCGCCACCCAGTCCCTCGAGCAGGCGGACGTGCGCGCCGTGACCTTCCTCGCCCCTGACCGCGCGCCGCTGGCCCATGCCGGCCCGACCATGCTCAACCGGGCGCCGGAGGGCAACGGTGCGCAGTTGCTGCAACGCACCGGCAATGACGCCACGCGCTACCTGCTGCCGGTATTCGGCAAGCACCGCAACCTGGCGGGCGAGCTGATCCCCGAAGAGGCCGACCGCCTGCTGGGCTGGGTCGAGCTGGAGTTGTCCCACAGCGGCATGTTGCTGCGCGGTTATCGCAGCCTGTTCGCCAGCCTGTTGCTGATCGGCGCCGGCCTGTGCCTGACCGCGCTGCTGGCCTTGCGCATGGGCCGCACGATCAACCGTCCGCTGAGCCAGATCAAGCAAGCCGTGGCGCAACTCAAGGACGGCCACCTGGAAACGCGCCTGCCACCACTGGGCAGCCAGGAGCTGGATGAGTTGGCCTCGGGCATCAACCGCATGGCCAGCACCTTGCAGAACGCCCAGGAAGAATTGCAGCACAGCATCGACCAGGCCACCGAAGACGTGCGCCAGAACCTGGAAACCATCGAGATCCAAAACATCGAGCTGGACCTGGCCCGTAAGGAAGCGCTGGAAGCGAGCCGGATCAAATCCGAGTTCCTGGCGAACATGAGCCATGAAATCCGCACACCGCTCAACGGCATCCTTGGTTTTACCCACCTGTTGCAGAAAAGCGAACTGACCCCGCGCCAGCTCGACTACCTGGGCACCATCGAGAAATCCGCCGACAGCCTGCTGGGGATCATCAACGAGATCCTCGACTTCTCGAAGATTGAGGCCGGCAAGCTGGTGCTCGACAACATTCCGTTCAACCTGCGGGACCTGCTGCAGGACACCCTGACCATCCTCGCCCCCGCAGCTCACGCCAAGCAGTTGGAACTGGTGAGCCTGGTCTACCGGGACACGCCACTGTCGTTGGTGGGCGATCCGCTGCGCCTCAAGCAGATCCTCACCAACCTGGTGAGCAACGCCATCAAGTTCACCCGCGAGGGCACCATCGTCGCCCGGGCCATGCTCGAGGACGAGCACGAAGACAGCGTGCAGTTGCGCATCAGCATCCAGGACACCGGCATCGGCCTGTCCAGCCAGGACGTGCGGGCACTGTTCCAAGCGTTCAGCCAGGCAGACAACTCACTGTCGCGGCAACCGGGTGGCACCGGGCTGGGGCTGGTGATTTCCAAGCGCCTGGTGGAACAAATGGGTGGCGAGATCGGCGTTGACAGCACACCGGGCGAAGGTTCGGAGTTCTGGATCAGCCTGCGCCTGCCCAAGACCCGTGACGATGCCGAGGACCTGCCGGGCCCGCCATTGCTGGGCCGGCGCGTGGCGGTGTTGGAGAATCATGAACTGGCCCGCCAGGCCCTGCAGCACCAGCTCGAAGACTGCGGCCTGCAAGTGACGCCGTTCAACACCCTGGAGAGCCTGACCAACGGCATCACCGTCGCCCACCAGACCGACCAGGCGGTCGATCTGGCCGTGCTGGGCATCACCAGCAACGACATGCCGCCGGAGCGCCTCAACCAGCACATCTGGGACCTTGAGCACCTGGGCTGCAAAGTGCTCGTGCTGTGCCCCACCACCGAACAGACCCTGTACCACCTCTCGGTGCCCAACCCTCACAGTCAGTTGCAGGCCAAGCCGGCCTGCACCCGCAAGTTGCGTCGTTCGCTGTCCGACCTGGTCAACCCGCGCCCGACCCGCAGCGAACCCAGCGAGCCGGTTTCCAGCCGCGCCCCGAAAGTGCTGTGCGTGGACGACAACCCGGCCAACCTGTTGCTGGTGCAGACCCTGCTCGAAGACATGGGCGCCAAGGTGCTGGCGGTGGAAAGCGGCTACGCGGCGGTCAAGGCCGTGCAGAAGGAAACTTTCGACCTAGTGTTGATGGACGTGCAGATGCCTGGCATGGACGGTCGCCAGAGCACCGAGGCGATCCGCCAGTGGGAAAGCGAGCGGCACTGCACGCCGCTGCCGATCGTCGCCCTCACCGCCCATGCCATGGCCAACGAAAAGCGCGCCCTGCTGCAAAGCGGTATGGACGACTACCTGACCAAACCCATCAGCGAACGGCAACTGGCCCAGGTGGTGCTCAAGTGGACCGGCCTGGCCCTGCGCAACCAGTCGCCGGAGCGCAGCAACGATGCCCAGGGTGCCAGCGAGCTGCTGGTGCTCGATCATGAAGAAGGCTTGCGCCTGGCCGCCGGCAAGGCCGACCTGGCGGCGGACATGCTGGCGATGCTGCTGGCGTCCCTGGAAGCCGACCGCGAAGCCATCCGCCAGGCCAGCGAGGCCAACGATCACAACGCCTTGATCGAACGGGTCCACCGCCTGCACGGCGCCACCCGCTACTGCGGCGTGCCGCAATTGCGTGCGGCCTGCCAGCGCAGCGAAACCCTGCTCAAGCAACAGGACCCCAAGGCCGCCGTCGCCTTGGAAGAGTTGGAGCGGGCCATCAATCGCCTGGCCAGCGAGGCGCGTATCAGTGCCTGATCCAGGGCAATATCCTTGGAACCGGAATCGCTGAAAATCCATGCTCCTACCCCGGACTGTAGGAGCTGCCGAGCGAAGCGAGGCTGCGATCTTTTGATCTTTCACTTGCAATTCAATGGTCAGCGCAAAGATCGCAGCCTCGTTGCACTCGACAGCTCCTACGGGCTTGTTTTTTCTGCCAGGAGGCCGCCATGCGCGTGATTTTTTTCAGCAGCCAGACCTACGACCGCGACAGTTTCACCCAGGCCCCGACACCCGCCGGCCTTCAGTTGCAGTTCCAGCCCGCCCGCCTGAACCTGGACACCGTGGCCCTGGCCGAACGGCATGACGTGGTGTGCGCCTTCATCAACGATGACCTCAGCGCCCCGGTGCTGGAGCGGCTGGCCGCAGGCGGCACGCGACTGATCGCCCTGCGCTCGGCCGGCTACAACCACGTCGACCTGCTCGCCGCCAAGCGCCTGGGCTTGAGCATCGTCCGGGTCCCGGCCTATTCGCCTCACGCCGTGGCCGAACATGCCGTGGCGTTGATCATGGCCCTCAATCGTTGCCTGCACCGCGCCTACAACCGCACCCGGGACGGCAATTTCAGTCTCCATGGGCTGACCGGCTTCGACCTGGTGGGCAAGACCGTCGGGGTGATCGGCACTGGGCAGATTGGCGCTACGTTCGCACGGATCATGGCCGGTTTCGGCTGCCAGTTGCTGGCCTACGACCCCTACCCCAACCCGCAGGTCGAAGCCTTGGGCGCCCGCTATTTGCCCTTGGACGAATTGCTGGCGCAAGCACAGATCATCAGCCTGCACTGCCCACTGAACGAACAGAGCCGACACCTGATCAACGCCCGAACGCTGGCCGCGATGCAACGCGGCGCCATGCTGATCAACACCGGGCGCGGCGGCCTGGTGGACACACCGGCCCTGATCGCGGCCTTGAAAAGCGGCCAGTTGGGCTACCTGGGCCTGGATGTGTACGAGGAGGAGGCCCAGTTGTTTTTCAAGGACCGCTCAGACCTGCCTTTGCAGGATGACGTGCTGGCACGGCTGCTGACTTTTCCCAACGTGATCGTCACCGCACACCAGGCGTTCCTGACCCACGAGGCGTTGGCCGCCATTGCCATGACCACCCTGGACAACATCGCCGCCTGGGCGGCTGGCACGCCACAAAACCTGGTAGACAGCTAACCCGAGCCAACACACCCCCTGTGGGAGCGAGCTTGCTCGCGATGGCGGCGGATCAGTCAGTATTCATGTTGACTGGCCCACCGCTATCGCGAGCGAGCTCGCTCCCACAGGGGATGGAGTTTCGTCGGCCCGATCTCCCGATGCCGCCATCGAGACCATCCCAACCCATGCCCCGTGCTAGCATGTCGCGCCTATTTGGAGGACCCATGGCCGAACACGATTTCCGCTACACCCTGATGAACCCGCAGCATACCTTGACCGAAGTCCGCGCCCTGGCGCCGGGTCGCTACCAGGTCACCGGCAATGGCGGTTCGATCCAGGCCAACGATGTGTTGCTCGTCACGCTCAAGGGCAGCAAGGACTTGTCCATGCGACTGACCGTGGACACCGTGCGGCACCTGCTCAAGCCCATGGGCCAATGGACCGCCATGACCACCGGCCCGGTGTTCGGCGAACTGGCGATCCATACCTGGCAGGTCAACTGCGATAGTTGCGCCAAAGAACTGAGCTTCGAATTCGCCGTCGATGCCAAGCTTGGCGTCAAGGCCGAGAAGCCGGCCGCCACCGCGCGAATCGCCGAGCTGGGCTGGACCACCGTGGGTGAAAAACACCTGTGCCCGAAATGCCAGGAAGCCGCCTGATGAAACGTTTGGCCCTGTCCGCGTCGATCGGCATGAGCCTGATGGGGTGTGCCGCTGAACCTGTGCAGTTGCAACCTAACCGCAGCTACATCCTGGAGTGGATCGGCGAACGGCCATTGATGGACTACAGCCACCTGACCATCACCCTTGGGGATGACGGCCGCGCCTACGGCAACGGCGGCTGCAACCACTGGTTCGCGCCTTACACACTGGAAGGCCACCGCTTGAGCTTCGGCAAGATCGGCAGCACCCGTAAACTCTGCGCCCCGGCGGTGATGGAGCAGGAGACGCGCTTCTTGCAGGCCTTGGAAAAGGTCGAACGCTGGGACGTCTCGCCCATCGAGCAAATGCGCTTCTGGCCGGCCCAAGGCAAGCCGTTGCGGTGGTGGCTGGAGGAAGGCTGAGGCCTGAGCCTGCGCAGGGACATGGTTGACCCTGTGGCGAGGGAGCTTGCTCCCGCTGGGCTGCGCAGCGGCCCCCTCCATTCTGTCTGACACATCAAAGTGACAGGTACATCTGGGGCCGCTTCGCGGCCCAGCGGGAGCAAGCTCCCTCGCCACAAAAGCTCCCTGTCACAAAGAACCTATATAACCAAACGCCCTATGTCAGTTGGGGATCACTTGAGTGCCTGCAACGCCTCAAGCTTGGCCATCACCCCCGCCGCCGTCTGCTCTCCCAGCAACTGTTCGCGCACCTTGCCCTGGTTGTCGATGATGTAGGTCACCGGCAACCCTTCGCTGCGAGGCAGGTCGAAGATCTCGGCCGGGTCTCGCGCCAGCACCGTGAAGCGAATCCCCATCTTGTCGCTGGCACTCTTGAGTTCTTCGCCCTGCACCTGGTCGAAGTTGACCCCGAATACGCCGATGTTGCGCCCCTTGAGCTGTTCGGCCAGGGCATTGAACTCCGGGATCTCGGTGCGGCACGGCGCGCACCACTCCGCCCAGTAGTTGAGCACCAGCCATTGTTTGTCCAGCCGCTGGGAGGCGATAGCCTGGCCGTTCTGGTCCACCCCGTAGTCGTTTCCGCAACCGGCGAGCAACAGGATGCCCATGAATGTCAGTGCCGCCGTCAATCGCCTTGTCATCTGCCAATCCTTGTTTGAATGTGAACGCTGCTGCGACCCTTCGCCTCTCTAAGGTGCTAGGGACTTCGCGGCACAGTAGAATAGCCGCCACCTTACGCAAGATGCGACCCGCTCATGACCGATCTGACGCTTTATCACAACCCGCGCTGCTCGAAATCCCGCGGTGCGCTGGAACTGTTGCAGGCCCGCGGCCTGAACCCGACCGTGGTCCGCTACCTGGAAACTCCGCTCGACGCCGCGCAACTGGAACGCCTGCTGGCCAAGCTCGGCATCAGCGCCCGGCAGTTGCTGCGCACCGGCGAGGACGAATACAAGGACTTGAACCTGGCCGACGAAAGCCTGAGCCAGGACCAGTTGATCGCCGCCATCGCCGCCCACCCGAAACTCATGGAACGGCCGATCCTGGAAGCCGGTGATAAGGCCGTGATCGGCCGTCCGCCGGAAAAGATCCTGGAGATCCTGCCGTGACCACGCCGTATATCCTGGTGTTGTATTACAGCCGCAGCGGCTCCACCAACGAAATGGCCCGGCAGATCGCCCGTGGTGTCGAGCAGGCCGGGCTGGAGGCCAGGCTGCGTACGGTGCCGGCGATTTCCACCGAGTGCGAAGCGGTGTCCCCGGACATTCCGGAGCAAGGCCCGCTCTACGCCAGCCTCGATGACCTGAAGAACTGCGCCGGCCTGGCCCTGGGCAGCCCGACCCGGTTCGGCAACATGGCCGCGCCGCTCAAGTACTTTCTCGACGGCACCAGCAACCTGTGGCTGACCGGCGCGCTGGTGGGCAAGCCGGCCGGGGTTTTCACCTCCACGGCAAGCCTGCATGGCGGCCAGGAAACCACCCTGCTGTCGATGATGTTGCCACTGCTGCACCACGGCATGCTGATCACCGGCCTGCCCTACAGCGAGTCGGCCCTGATCGACACCCAGGGCGGTGGTACGCCCTACGGCCCGAGCCATCACGCCGGGGCCGACGGGAAAAGTGGCTTGAACGAGCATGAAGTCGCCCTCTGCCGCGCCTTGGGTTCGCGCCTGGCGAAAACCGCCCTGTTGCTGGAGAACGGCCGTGGCTAAGAAGCCGAAGATATTGCCTGCGATCCAATGGCTGGAACCGCGCGTACGCCTGGCCCGCGTCCTCAGCCTGCTGTGCTTCTTCGGCCTGGTGGGGTTGCTCAGCGCGTATTACCTGCTGATCGCCGACCTGCACGGCGCCCGGCCCTGGGTGATTCTGCTGATCGAACTGGTGCCGCTGCTGATACTTGCACCCGGCATGCTCAGCGGCAGTGCCCGTGGACATTCGTGGATGTGCTTCGTGGTGAACCTGTATTTCATCAAGGGCGCATTGGCGGCCTATGACCCGAACCGGCAGCTGTTCGGCGTGCTGGAAATGGCGGCGAGCGTGGCCGTGTTCTGCTCGGCCTTGCTGTATGTGCGCTGGCGGTTTCAGTTGAATCGGCGGTTGGCTGGCGAAGGCGAACCCTCCGTTGCCTGATAGGCCGCCATCGCAAGCAAGCTCGCTCCCACACTGGATTTTTGAACGCTGAAAATCCCCTGTGGGAGCGAGCTTGCTCGCGATTGGCGCGACGCGGTCTCAATGATTCACTGTGTAAGCCAGCATCATCGATATCTGCGACATCGGCCGCCCACCGCTTTCTTCATGCCACTGGTTGAAGGCATTCTGCACCGTCGCCAGGTCCCGCAGGCTGGTGGGGACTTTTTCGATGATGTCCTGGGCGTTGAGCGCCGCCACCACGTCATAACTGGGCACGAAGGTGTCCTTGCCCATCATCCGCAAGAAGCGCGGCGCCGACAGGCCGCCCAATTGATGGCCGTGCTTCTTCAGGTAGGTCCACAGGCCAACGATATCGGTCACCGGCCAGTCGGCGACCAGCGCGCCGAAGCTGCCCTTTTCATGGGCCACGTCCAAGATCAACTGCGCGTTGCGCGGTACGCTCTTGAGCTTGCCCAGGTGGCGGATGATCCGCGCGTCCTGCATCAGCCGCTCCAGGTGTTCGGCGCTCATCAGCACGACTTTTTCCGGGTCGAACTTGAAGAACACTTCTTCGAAGGCCGGCCACTTGGCGTCCACCAGGCTGTGCTTGAGCCCGGCGCGGAACACTCGCAGCGCCATGGTCGAGAGGTAGCGGTCGTCGCTGATCTTGCGCAGTTGCGCCGGGGTCTTGGGAACAGGCAGGTGGGCTTCCAGTTCAGCCGCCGAACCGAAGCGGTTCAGACAGTACTCGTGCAGCCACTTGTAATCGCGCATGCCCTCTCCTGGGTTAAAAAATGAAAACGGCGCTCGCAAGCGCCGTGAATAGACGTCGCTGCGACCGTCAGAGGTTCACCACATTGACGAACCGCGGCGTGGCGTTTTCGTCGATGCGCAGGTTGGTGAAATCGAACAGGTTGCGGTCCGCCAGTTGCGACGGAATGACGTTCTGCAAGCCGCGGAAAATGCTCTCGGTGCGGCCCGGGGTCTTGCGTTCCCATTCCTGGAGCATTTCCTTGACCACCTGGCGTTGCAGGTTTTCCTGGGAGCCGCACAGGTTGCAGGGGATGATCGGGAACTGCTTGAAATCCGAATAGGCCTGGATGTCTTTCTCGTTGCAATAGGCCAGCGGGCGAATGACCACGTTGCGCCCGTCATCGGCACGCAGCTTGGGCGGCATGGCCTTGAGCGAACCGTTGTAGAACATGTTCAGGAAGAAAGTCTCGACAATGTCGTCGCGGTGGTGCCCCAGCGCCATCTTGGTCGCACCAATCTCGTCGGCGAAGGTGTAGAGCGTGCCGCGGCGCAGGCGTGAGCACAGCGAACAGGTGGTCTTGCCTTCGGGGATCAGTTCCTTGACCACCGAATAGGTGTCTTTCTCGACGATGTGGTATTCCACGCCCAGCGACTCAAGGTAGGCCGGCAACACGTGCTCGGGGAACCCGGGCTGCTTCTGATCCATGTTCACCGCGACGATGTCGAACTTGATCGGCGCCACCTTCTGCAAATGCATCAGCACGTCGAGCAAGGTGTAGCTGTCCTTGCCGCCGGACAGGCAGACCATGACCTTGTCGCCGTCCTCGATCATGTTGAAATCGGCGACCGCCTCACCGGCCAGGCGGCGCAGGCGCTTTTGCAGTTTGTTCTGGTTGACCGTAAGAGTGCCCATGACGCGAAATCCGTGAGGTGTGACGAAAGGCCGGCATTTTACGCAAAAAATCCCCGCTGTGGCACGGCCCTTGTGGCGTGGGAGCTTGCTCCCGCTCGGCTGCGAAGCAGACGTCAACAGGACGGCCCCAGAGGGTCGCTTCGCAACCCAGCGGGAGCAAGCTCCCTCGCCACAGGGGAATCTGTTCGCCAGCGAAATTGTGCATACAGATCAAGCCGCGATTAACCGGTCCCGCTACAGCGCGATTTGCTCTAAGCCCCCCATCCCCCTCGGGGTAACTCCTTTCTATACTGCGGCATAAGGTCGCACACACTTACAGACCTTCACTTACCCGGCCACTTGGCCCGTAGGCGCTCCGTTGGGGGGCGATGGCAATAACAAAGGAGTGACTGACTATGATCCATCATGTCGTGGGGCTCTTTACCCACCCTGATCAAGAATGGAAAGAAATCCGTGGCGATCAGGAGGAAAGCATCAGCCACATGTACCTCACCCACACGCTGATCCTGGCGGCCATTCCCGCGGTTTCGGCGTTCATCGGCACCACGCAGGTGGGATGGGTCATCGGCAATCGTCCACCGGTCATGCTCACGCAGGAAAGCGCGCTGTGGATGACCATCATGTCGTACTTGGCCATGTTGGGCGGCGTGGCGGTCATGGGGGCCTTCATCCACTGGATGGCGCGCACCTATGACGCCAATCCGAGCCTGGCCCGTTGCGTTGCGTTCGCCACCTACACCGCGACCCCTTTGTTCATCGGCGGCCTCGCGGCGCTCTACCCGCACATGTGGCTGGGGATGATCGTTGGCACGGCAGCAATCTGCTACACGGTCTACCTGTTGTACGTCGGCTTGCCGACGTTCATGAACATTCCCCAGGACGAAGGTTTTCTGTTTTCCAGCTCGGTGCTCGCCGTCGGCCTGGTGGTGCTGGTGGCCATCATGGCGTTCACAGTGATCGTCTGGGGGCTGGGCGTCGGCCCGGTCTATACCAACTGACGTAGCGCCCTCCCATAAAAAAGCAGGATCTGCCGACACAGGCCGCCGCAAGGCGGCCTTCCTGTGTGCGAAACGACCATTGGGCACCTGGACGATTCGCAACGGCCGGCGCTTGCGGCATACTCGGGCTTCTGGAGACCCGTAAAGCATGCTCGAGCAACTCAATACCCGCGTCGAAGAGTGTTACCAACAAGCCGAAGCCTTTTTCAAACGTCCTTTCAAACGCCCGGTGGTCAGCTTCAAATTGCGCGGCCAGAAGGCCGGTGTCGCGCACCTGCATGAAAATCTGCTGCGCTTCAATCCTCAGTTGTACCGGGAAAATGCCGAGGACTTCCTCAAGCAGACCGTCGCCCACGAAGTCGCGCACCTGATCGCCCACCAACTGTTTGGCGACCGTATCCAAGCCCATGGCGAGGAATGGCAGCTGATCATGCGCGGGGTGTACGAACTGCCGCCCAACCGTTGCCACACCTACGAAATCAAACGCCGCAGCGTGACCCGCTATATCTATAAATGCCCTTGCGACGGCAGCGACTTTCCGTTCACGGCCCAGCGCCACAGCCTGGTGCGCCAGGGGCGGCGGTATTTGTGCCGCAGCTGTCGCGGTACCTTGGTGTTCAGTGGGGAGACTCGAGTCGAATAGCGATTTTTTGTAGTGCTTGGACTGGCCCCTTCGCGAGCAAGCTCGCTCCCACAGGGGTTTTGTGAACGCCGAAGATCCAATGTGGGAGCGAGCTTGCTCGCGATGGCGGCCTGATAGACGCTACAAAACCACCCCTCGCTTACGCAACGCTTCGATCCGCTCAACACTGAACCCCAACGCCCCCAACACCTGATCCGTATGCGCCCCCAGCCTCGCCCCTATATGCCGAGGCTCGGGCAGCCCTTGGGAAAACTTCAATGGACAGGCCATCTGCGCCTGACTTGAACCCTCCCCACGGGGCACCTGTGTCACCAGTTCCCGAGCCTGTAGCTGCGGATGCCGCACGGCTTCTTCCAGGCTCAACACCGGCTCGACACACGCATCGATCCCGGCAAACAAACTGCACAGCTCGGCGAAATCGCGTTTCTCGAACTCGGCCTGCAACGCCTGCTTGAGGATGTGTTGCTGTTCAGGCTTGGGCGACAACCCCGTGGCCGCCAATTCCGGCCGCCCCAAAGCCTCGCACAACGCCTGCATAAAGGCCGGCTCCAGGCTGCCCACCGACATCCAGCGACCATCACGGGTGCGGTAATAATCATAGAAGCTGCCGCCGTTGAGCATCTGGTTCTCCCAACCCGGTTCCACGCCACAGGCCAGGTAACCGGCGCCGGCCATGGCGTTGAGGCTGAACACGCAGTCGGTCATGCTCACGTCCAGGTGCTGGCCCTGCCCGGTCTGCTGACGGGCGATGACTGCCGCTAGCAGCCCGATCACGCCGTGCAATGAACCACCGGCGATGTCCGCCGCCTGGATCCCCAGCGGCAACGGCCCGCTGCCGGCACGGCCGGTGTGGCTGGCCAGCCCCGCCAGGGCCAGGTAGTTGATGTCGTGACCGGCACGGTCCTTATAGGGGCCGGTCTGGCCGTAGCCGGTGATCGACACGTAGATCAGCCGCGGATTAATGGCCTTCAAGGTCTCGTAGCCCAGGCCCAGCCGCTCCATCACGCCGGGGCGAAACTGTTCCAGCAGGATGTCGTAGTCCCCCAGCAACTGCGTGACCACCTCCAACGCTTCCGGCTGCTTGAGGTCCAGGGCCAGGCTGCGCTTGTTGCGGTTGAGGTAGGCATGGCTGGCCGATACGCCTTGGTCATGGGGCGGCAGCACCCGCAGCAGGTCTTGGCGGGTCGGCGACTCGACGCGCAACACCTCGGCCCCCAAGTCCGCCAACAACAGCGAGGCGAACGGGCCGGGCAACAGCGTCGAGAAGTCCAGAACCTTGAGCGATGCCAGTGGACCTTGCATGGGCGATCTCCGAGAGGGTGATGGTGAAAGACTAGGCAGGGATGGAGGGTGGGGCAATCACCGGGGGCATCGTTCGGGCTGACCAATCCGCTCAGTCCGGGACCATTGTGGCGAGGGAGCTTGCTCCCGCTGGGTTGCGAAGCAACCCCAATATGTATCTGCCACCGCGTAGCTTCAGGTAATTCGCAGGGGGCCGCTGCGCAGCCCAGCGGGAGCAATCTCTGGCCACAGAAGCGCGCCAGCTTCAAAATCGAGAACCAATAAAAAACCCGCCGAAGCGGGTTTTTCATTGCAGCCTGAAGATTACTTCATAGCGCCTGGAGCAGAGGTTTCAGCCGCTGCAATCTGCGCCGCCGCGATCTGCTCGTCATCTTCACGGACGTCGGAGATACCACGACCGCCGGAAGCCAGCTCGGTCTGCAACTGGTCTTCGTCCAGTTCCTTGACCCACTTGGCAACCACGATCGTGGCAACAGCGTTGCCCACCAGGTTGGTCAGGGCGCGGGCTTCGGACATGAAGCGGTCGATACCCAGGATCAGTGCCAGGCCAGCCACCGGCAAGGTGCCTACGGCCGACAGGGTCGCCGCCAGTACGATGAAGCCGCTACCGGTCACGCCAGCCGCACCTTTGGACGACAGCAACAGCACCAGCAGCAGGGTGATCTGGTGAGTCAGGTCCATCGGGGTGTCGGTGGCCTGGGCGATGAACACCGCAGCCATGGTCAGGTAGATCGACGTACCGTCGAGGTTGAACGAGTAGCCCGTCGGGATGACCAGGCCTACGACCGACTTCTTGGCACCCAGGCGTTCCATCTTGATCAGCATGCGCGGCAGGGCCGATTCCGAGGAGGAAGTACCCAGCACGATCAGCAGTTCTTCACGGATGTAGCGGATCAGCTTGACGACGCTGAAGCCGTGGGCGCGGCAGATGGCGCCCAGTACTACCAGCACGAACACCACGCAGGTGATGTAGAAGCAGATCATCAGCTGGCCCAGTTGCACCAGCGAACCGACACCGTAGGCGCCGATGGTGAAGGCCATGGCACCGAACGCACCGATAGGCGCCAGCTTCATGATCATGTTGATGATGATGAACATGACGTGGGCGAAGCGATCGATGAAGTCCAGGACCGGCTTGCCGTAGGCACCCAGGCGATGCAGGGCAAAACCGAAGAGCACCGAGAACATCAGCACTTGCAGGATGTCGCCGTTGGCGAACGCGCCCACGATGGTGTTCGGGATCACGTTGAGGATGAAGGCGATGATGCTCTGGTCTTTACTGGCATTGATGAAACCAGCGATCTTGCTGGTGTCCAGGGTCGACACGTCGATGTGCATGCCGGCGCCTGGTTGCACGACGTTGACCACGACCAGGCCGATCAGCAGGGCAATGGTGGAGACGATTTCAAAGTACAGCAGCGCGTAGCCGCCGGTCTTGCCCACCGATTTCATGTTCTGCATGCCGCCGATACCACTGACGACGGTACAGAAGATGATGGGAGCGATGACCATTTTGATCAGTTTGATGAACCCGTCGCCGAATGGCTTGAGGGCAACACCGGTCTGCGGGTAGAAGTGGCCGAGCAAAATGCCGATGGCAATGGCTACGATCACCTGGAAATACAGGGATTTGTACAGTGGCTGACGAGTCGTCATGGCAAACCTTCCTCAAGAGTCCCGCATGACGACTTCCACCTGTCGTCCACGGCACCTCAATTGCGAACCCTCCTGCACTGGAGGGATTTGTTTTGTTCGGCTGCACGCGGCAGACCTGCAGGCTCTATCGCAAAGCCCGTGCCATTTTCTGGAAATGCCCTACAACCGTTATTACAGAAGGCGTTGTGGATTCCTCAGCGGTTAAACACGGCGGCAGAACATGGCGGATTTCCGCCAACAGGGTGTTTATCACTCCGGGATTTGGCGGATATCCGCCTTGTCCAACCTCGGCCCCCTGCTACCATCGCCCGCTTAACGGACGGATTTCTGCCATGCGCCAACGCACGATCGCCAGCCACTTCGCCCGCGCCGCCTTGGGCGGTGCGCGTCGGCAAGGCTTCGACTATTTGCCTTTGCTGCAACAGCTGGGCATCAGCCCCGAACTCTTGGATGAGCCGCGCGCGCGGATTGCGCCGGAGCAGTTCGCCCGCCTGTTGCAGGCCCTGTGGCTGGCAATGGAGGACGAATATTTGGGGTTCGGCCGGGCACCGAGTAAACCCGGGACGTTTGCGATGATGTGTCACGCGTTGATCCACTGTCGGACCCTGGGCAAGGCCCTGCAGCGCGGCTTGTTGTTCTATGGGTTATTCCCCGACGCCCCGCGCCTGACGCTGGAAACCGAAGGCGAACGCGTGCGGCTGGTACTGGACGATTCGACGCTGTGGGACCCGGATCACTTCCTGACCGAAAGCCTGCTGGTGGTCTGGCATCGCCTCGCCAGTTGGCTGATCGGCCAGCGGATCGGCCTGGAGCAGGTGACGTTCGGCTACACCAAGCCCGCCCACGCGGCTGAGTACGACTTGTTGTTCCCCTACCCATTGGCGTTCGACGCACCCGGCAGCAGCCTGTTGTTCCACAGCCGCTACCTGGACATGCCGCTGTTGCAGGACGAACGCACCCTCAAGCATTTCCTCGAACACTCCCCCGCCGACCTGCTGTCGCGCCCGGACGATGGCCACAGCCTCAGCAGCCAGCTGCGCCGCCTGCTCAGCCGCGACACGGCGCGCTGGCCCGACCTGGACACCGTCGCCGCCCATTTGCACATCAGCCCGCAGACCTTGCGCCGGCATCTGCGGGAAGAAGGCACCAGCTTCCAGGAACTCAAGGATCAACTGCGGCGGGATATCGCCATCTACCATCTGGGGCGTGCCGAGCTGTCGTTGCAGCAGATTGCCGAGGAGTTGGGTTTCTCCGAACCTTCGGCGTTTCACCGGGCGTTCAAGAAGTGGACGGGTGTGACGCCGGGGGCTTATCGGGAGTTGGAGAGCTGATTTTCTGGATTGGTTTTTTGTGGTGTGCTGGCTGGCCTCATCGCGAGCACGCTCGCTCCCACAGGGGATTTGTGTGCGCCGAAAATCCAGTGTGGGAGCGAGCTTGCTCGCGATGAGGCCAGCAAACACACCGAAAATATTCCAGTCAAACCACCGGAAAGTGAATCCGGAACGCCGCCCCGCCCAGCTCTGAATCCCCCAGGGTCAAGCGGGCGCCGTAGCTGTCGATGATGTCCTTGACCACCGCCAGGCCAATGCCTTGCCCCGGATGCTGGCGATCCAGCCGCTCGCCACGCTGGAGAATCCGCGCCCGTTGATCCGGCGGCACGCCCGGCCCATCGTCCTCGACACTCAACTCCGTGCCGCCGAGGGTCTGGTGCATGCTGACGCGCACCTCGCCCAGGCACAGCCGATAGGCGTTCTCCAGCAGGTTACCGAGCATTTCCAGCAAGGCACCCTGTTCGATCGGCACCTGGCAGTGCTCCGGCAGATCGAAGCTGACGGTGACCCGCTTGTCGCGATAGACCTTGTCCAAGGTGTCGCACAGGCTTTGCAGCACCGGGCGCAAGCGCACCTGATGACGCACCAGCCCGCTCTTACGCAAGCTGGCGCGCTGCAATTGGTAGCCAATCTGCTGGCTCATGCGCTCGATCTGGGTTTGCAGCACCCAGGCCTGGCCACGGTCCTCGGGGCGCCGGGCCATGTCTTCGCTGACGCCCTGCAACACCGCCAGCGGGGTTTTCAGGCTGTGGGCCAAGTCATCGAGGGAGTCGCGATAACGGCTGCGCTGTTCCCGCTCGCTATAAAGCAAGCGGTTGAGGGAGCCGGTCAGGCGCAACAGTTCCCGGGGGTGCTCGGTGCTGAGGCTTTCCCGGGCCCCGCTTTCGATTTCGTCCAGCTCCTGGCTCAGGCGCCGCAACGCCCGCAGGCCCCAGGTCAGGCCGATCCACAACAGCGCCAGCAACACCGCCAGGGCCGCGCCAAAGCCCAGGTAGAGATTGTCCCGCAGTCCCTGCAAGGTCACTTCGTAGTCGCGCACCGGTTGCAGGGTGACGATGCTGAACGCCGCGCTCTGGCCGCCGAGCAGCTTGATCTCGACGTCATAAACAAAAAACTCCTGGCCATTGCTCTCGCGAATGCGGGCGAACTGGTTGCCCTGGCCGTCATAACGCGGCGTGTAGTTGATGTTTTCTTCCTGGGTCGCCTTCGACCGCCAGACCAGCCGCCCCTCGCGATCATAGATGTAGCCCAGCAGGCGGGCGTCGGCGAGGTTGAAGCGTTCATCGGGCAACTGCGCCGGCATCTTCAAGCGGTTGTTTTCCACCCGGGCGGCGGAAATCAGCGTGGTCACGTCCGAGGCCAGGCGTTGCTCGATGGATTCTTGCAAGGCCAGGCTGAACGCCCCTTGCATGGCCGGCAACAAGGCCAGCATGAACAGCACCGCCAGGGTCATGGCGGCCAGCATCAGCCGCAGCCGAAGCGAACGAATCACTGGCAGCGCTCGTTGAACAGATAACCCAGGCCCCGCACGGTGTCGATTGGCTTGAAGCCGGCCGGGGCCTCCAGCTTACGGCGAAGGCGTCCTACCAGCACTTCGATGACATTGGGATCGCGCTCGCCGTCGTCGGGGTAAAGCTGCTCCATCAAGCGGTCCTTGGCCACCACCTGCTGGTGATGGCGCATCAGGTACTCGAGGATGCGGTATTCGTAGGCGGTCAACGCCAGCGGCTCCTCGTCGAGGGACGCCTGCTTGCGGTTGAGGTCCAGCAGCAACGGCCCGGCGACGATGGTCGACTGGGTGAAGCCGCTGGAGCGGCGCAACAGGGCGTTCAACCGAGCCTCCAGCTCTTCGAACTGGAACGGCTTGACCACGTAGTCGTCGGCACCGGCGGCCAGGCCTTCGACCTTGTCCTGCCAGTTGCCGCGGGCGGTCAGGATCAGGATCGGAAACGTCTTGTCCTGGGCGCGCAGCCGGCGGATCAGCTCCAGCCCGCTGATGCCGGGCAGGCCCAGGTCGATCACCGCCAGGTCATGGTTGAACTCCCGAGCCTGGTACAAGGCCTCTTCGGCATTGGCCACGGCCTGCACCACATGGCCGCTGTCGGTGAGCCGGGTTTGCAGGTGATGACGCAACAGCGCTTCGTCTTCGACGACCAGTAATTTCATGGAGCCTCTCCCCAGGCAAATCAAACAATCCGGCGCGGCGCACCTCAACGAAAGGCGCCGGATCGTCTTCGACCGATCCGGCTGGATTTCCTCACCGTGCCCTCGCCTGCTTAGAACGTGTAGTTGGCGGACAGGTAGGTCTGGGCGCTGCTGGTCAGGTCCAGCGAGCCAACCTTGGCGCCACCGTGCGGGCTCATCTCGGTGCTGGCGTTGCTGCGCAGGTAACGGTAACCCAGTTCAATCGAGGTGTTTTGCGAAATTTGTTGCAGCACGCCGCCCTGCAAGCCCACCGCGTAGCCGATGTCGCTGTCGCGACTGAAGCCAGGCGAATCCTGGGTCAGCTTGGTCAGGCCCGCCGTGCCGCCACCGAACAGTTTGGTGCTGCCGGTGACCGGATAGAACACATCGTAGCTGCCCAACAGGTTTTCCTGGCGCAACTTGATGCCGTTGTGGGTGCCAGAGACGTTGTCGTAGGTGGCGTAGTAGCGGCCTTGGTCGTTCTGCTTGCCCAGTCGCAGGCCATAAGTGGTGTCCTTGCCGATGATGCCGTCGGCGTTCGGGTTGTTCAGGGCGCTGTTCAAGGCGTCGGACTTCTTCACCTTGTCGCTGGTCTGGCCCAGGGTCAGGCTGGCGAAATTGTCATCGGCGTGGGCCATGGCGCTGGCGCCCAGCACGGTGAAAGCCAGCAGCAGTTTTTTCATAGCAGTCATGATCAAGTTCCTTTGCAGCGTGGATGTGTTGTGGAGTCGCCGTCACCTTAACCAGCGGTCCCTGAACACCCGTTGAACGTTCTCTGAACCGGCGCTGAATGAATCGGCTAATCTGTGCGGACCACTTTTTATAAGGAGATCCGTCATGCGCAGGCTGCTAGCTGTTGTACTTCTGGCCATGAGCGGTGTGAGCCACGCCGCCATCCAGACCCAGGAGATCCCCTACACCAGTGCCGACGGCACCCAGCTGATCGGTTATTACGCTTATGACGACGCCGTCAAAGACCCGCGCCCAGGCGTGGTGGTGGTGCATGAATGGTGGGGGCTGAACGATTACGCCAAGCGCCGCGCCCGTGATCTCGCGGGCCTGGGCTACAGCGCCCTGGCCATCGACATGTACGGCGACGGCAAGAACACCGAGCACCCCAAGGACGCCATGGCCTTCATGCAGGCGGCGCTCAAGGACGGCAAGGCGGCCAGCGCCCGCTTCCAGGCCGGTCTCGACCTGCTGAAGAAACAGCCCCAGACCGACCCGGACAAACTCGCCGCCATCGGCTACTGCTTCGGCGGCAAAGTCGTGCTCGACGCAGCGCGCCAGGGTGTGCCGTTGGCCGGCGTGGTGAGCTTCCACGGTGCGCTGGTGACCAACACCCCGGCCACGCCAGGCAGCGTCAAGGCCAAGGTGCTGGTGGAGCATGGTGCCCTGGACAGCATGGTTACCCAGGACAACGTGACCGCGTTCAAGAGCGAGATGGACAAGGCCGGTGCCGACTATAAATTCGTCAACCTCGAAGGCGCCAAGCACGGTTTCAGCAACCCCGACGCCGACCGCTTGAGCCACGGCGACCATGGCGGACCGGACATCGCCTACAACAAGGAAGCCGATGAGAAATCGTGGGCGGATATGCAGGAGTTCTTCAAGAAAATCTTTGGCTGAGCACACTTCTTTCAGATTAAAAAATTATGTTTTTGGGGCGCGGGAGCTTGCTCCCGCTTGAGTGCGTAGCGCTCACAGATCTTTTGGGGCCGCTTCGCAGCCCAGCGGGAGCACGCTCCCTCGCCACAAAAGCCAGCCTCTGCCCCATACACGCGCCCCCCACTACCCAGCCTTCCACCAACCCGGCAAAATGCCCGGCATGAAGACACTCCCCACCCTCCCCGCCTGTTGCTCGCCCCTGGATGAGCACTGGCTATTGCCCGACGCCCTGCCCGATACGGTGCTGCTGAGCACCCGCTTCGACCCGTTGTTGCTGGTGGGCGCCGACTTCACCAACAGCGTCATCGAGCCGCCGGCGAGCATCCAGCGTTCAGTGGCCAAGCGTCAGGCAGAGTTCCTGGCCGGGCGGATCTGCGCTCGGGCGGCGTTGCAGCGACTCGACGGCCAGATTTGCGTACCGGCCATTGGCGAAGACCGCGCCCCGGTGTGGCCGGCGCATATCAGCGGCTCGATCACCCACAGCACGGGCCGGGCAGCGGCCATCGTCGCGAAAAAAGAACACTGGCAAGGCTTGGGCATGGACGTGGAGAACCTGCTCGACCCCGAACGCGCCGAACGCCTGGCCGGTGAAATCCTGACCTCGCCAGAGCTGCAACGCATGACCCGGCTCGCCCGTGATGACCAGGCCTTGTTGGTGACCCTGACCTTTTCAGTGAAGGAAAGTCTGTTCAAGGCGCTGTACCCCATTGTCAGGCAGCGTTTTTATTTCGAGCATGCCGAGGTGCTGGACTGGACACATGACGGCCAGGTGCGGCTGCGCTTGCTGACGGACCTGTCGACCGAATGGCACCATGGCAGTGAATTGCAGGCGCAGTTTGGGGTGAAGGATGGGCAGCTGTTGAGCCTGGTGGGGATCAGGGCCTGAGATTTTTTGGTGTCTGGGAGGGCCTCATCGCGAGCAAGCTCGCTCCCACAGGATTATTTGGGATGGCCTCAAGTTTTGGCCACAACATAAATCCACTGTGGGAGCGCGCTTGCTCGCGATGAGGCCAGCACAGGCGCCGCATATATCAAGACCTGTCCTGATGCCTCGGCCAACTCAAGCTGAAACACGCCCCACCCAGGCTCTTGCTCTTGCCGATCAGCGCCCTGCCGTCGTGCCAGTGGATGATCCGCCGCACGATCGACAACCCCAGCCCATGGCCGCCCGACGCACGGGCGCGACTGTCGTCCAGGCGCAGGAACGGCTTGAAAATTCGCTCCCACGCCGCTTCCGGCACGCCGGGCCCGTCGTCTTCCACATCCACCCGGCAGCGCAACTGGCCCACCTGGTAACTGACCGTGACCTTGGAATGGGCGTGGCGCATGGCATTGCCCACCAGATTCTGCAACGCGCGATGCAGGAAGCGTGGCTCGGCCTCGACCCAGGCGCCGTCGCAATCAGCGGCCGACAGGCAGAGACCGCGTTCAACGGTGATCCCGGCCCGCAACGGTCCCAGTTCATCGATCACCTGATTGACCAGCGCATCCAGATCCACCCGCTGGAAATTCAAGGCCGGTGAACCTTGTTCCAGTCGCGCGTAGGTGAGCATTTCGTCCACAAGCCGATCCAGGTCTTCGATGTCGTGGTCCATGCCCGCCAGGTATTTGTCCCGGGCCTGGGGCGTGGTGGCGCTGCCGAGCATTTCCAGGCCGAAGCGCAGGCGCGCCACCGGGGTGCGCAATTCGTGGGACACCGCCCGCACCAGCTCGCGCTGGATCGCCAACAGTTGCTGCAGGTGTTCGGCCATGCCGTTGAACGCCGCAGCCAGTCGCCCGACCGAGTCGGCGCCTCGGGCGGGCACCCGGGTTTCCAGGCTGCCCTGGGCGATCTGGGTGGCGGCCGACTCCAGGCCACGCAAACGTCGCTCCAACTGACGCACCAACAGATAGACGATCAAGCCAATCAGACTCAAGCCCAGCGCCGCGATCAACACCAGCCATTGCGGCGGATAAGGGTTCATCTGGTACAGCGGGCCGATCTCCAGTACCCACGGCGTACCGACCATGCCAGCGAAGACCCGGATGGAGTCGCCGCCCTTGCCCAGGGCCATCACCGTGTCGCCCTCGGACACACGACGGCGCTGGTCTTCGTCCATGTCAGCCTGCTCGGCGGTCATGAGTCGCAGGTCGAAACCAAAGCCTTTTTCCTGCTCCAGTTGCGCCAACCGCTTGGGTTGCTCGGCCACCGGGTAACGCACCAGTTCGTCGGCCAACAGGTAAATGGTCGCGCGGGCCAGTTGCTCGCTGATCTGCTGGACCTCCCCCACCAACATCAATTGCTCGGCATCATTGACCAACCGGTAGACTTTTGCCGCGTGCGGCCCGGTCTGCTCGACCAGCGCCTGGCCGCGCAGCACACGGGTGCGCTGGCCGAGGTCAAGGTCGGTCTGGGTGAAGGTCTGCAACGCCAGGGGAATGCCCAGCAGGCGCTCCCACACTGCCAGCGCCCGGCGGCGCTCGGTGTCGTTCATCGGCCGCAGGTTGTCGGCCATCAACGAAAACGTGCCGTGGGCCAGGCGCTCGCGGTATTGCTCGCCGCGGGTCTGGTTGAGCAGGTGCAGGGCCAGCACACCGAGGACCGCCACCAACACCAGCGCGGCGCACATGCCGCCGTAAATACGCAGGAAGATCGAATTCACGGCGCCAGGTCTACGCAAGCTTCAGGAACGAACAGGTAGCCCTTGCTGCGGATGGTCTTGATCAGCCGTGGATGGTCCGGGTCGTCGCCGATCTTGGGGCGGATGCGCGAAATGCGCACGTCGATGGAACGGTCCTGGCCGTCATAACCAATGCCGCGCAGGGCGGTGAAGATTTCTTCCCGGGACAGGATGCGCCCGGCATTGGACACCAGCAGCCACAACAGGTCGAATTCGGCGCTGGTCAGCTCGATACCGTTGCCCTGCAACCAGGCTTCGCGCAGGGCATCGTCGACCACCAGCGGGCCGAATTGCAGGCGCCGCGGCTTCTGCGCCGTACTCGGCTCCGGCTCGCTGCGCCGCAGCAGGGCCTGGATGCGCGCCAAGAGCAGACGCGGGCGAACCGGCTTGCAGACGTAGTCATCGGCGCCCAGGTCCAGGCCTTGGATCTGATCGGTGTCGTCGGTGCGAGCGGTGAGCATCAGGATCGGCCCGTCATACTGCTGGCGCACTTTACGGCAAATGCTCAGGCCGTCTTCGCCGGGCAGCATCAGGTCGAGGACCACCAGGTCCGGCTGCTCGGCAATGATCCGCGCCGCCGCCACCGCGCCGTCGCCTTCGATGGCGACACGCAATCCGTTGCTTTCGAGGTATTCCCGGGTCAGCTCGGCCAGACGCTGGTCATCCTCGACGATCAATACCTGCCAGGCTTCTTGTTCCACTGGGGGACCTTTTGGCTGATTAGCTAAATAAAGAGAGGCATGTTGCCAATATCACTGACAAGGCACGAACCCCGTGGGAGCGAGCTTGCTCGCGATGGCGATGTGTCTGCCAGCCTCCCTGCAACTGGTCGGCCGCTATCGCGAGCAAGCTCGCTCCCACAGGTTGGGTCCTGTGCCTCCCACCCATCTTTTTGTCATGTTAAAGGAGGATAAACACACCCATGCATGGGCCGATTGTATAAACGTCGCCTGCGCAGAAAACAAGCAGACAAATGCGTTTCGATCGGGTGGGTTTTCTGTGGTAACGTCCGCGCCCGCAAAAACCTTCAAGCTGTTTTCGGATCGTCGAAACCGATGAAAAAAGGTCCACTCCAGCTAGGTCGCGGCCTACAGAGCTGTTCCGCGTTTCGCACACAAATTACGCACAGGCTTATCCACAGGTAGTACGTTGCATACCCCCCCAAAACGCATTATCTTGTAGCCCGCCGCGCAAAAAACCCTACATGTAGGGTTTCAGGCCAAAAACCAAACACAAGTCGGGCAGAGAATTCAAGCGCTTTTCTTGCTTCTGTCCAACTGAAACATCGCATTTCCCCAAGCCCAGACCGCCCCTGCGGATGGCAACTGTTTCAAGGTCCGAAACGACCGAAACGGTACGGGTGTTGCAGTCAATTGCTGCCACCCCGGCAACCCGGTTTCGAGCCCCGCTCGCAACCTGAGAACTTCGGATGGAAGCGGCATTAAACGCCTGCTTCCTACTGTCCCGAAGTTGTTATGCCCGGCGCCAGTCGGTTGTAGTGCTTCAGGACGGAACGGTGGGCACCGTGATGGTGCCCAAACAAACATAGAGAACGTGGAGACACCCATGCACACCGACACAACTCGCGAGAACCCGCAGGGCACCGCGCCGCTGGCCGCCGATTCGAGCCCGGATCTGTCCGCCACCGCGCCGGGCCAACTGCGTGTGATCAAGCGTAACGGCACTGTCGTTCCTTACACCGATGACAAGATCACCGTCGCCATCACCAAAGCGTTCCTCGCAGTTGAGGGCGGCACCGCTGCCGCTTCGTCGCGAATCCACGACACCGTGGCCCGCCTGACCGAACAGGTCACCGCGACCTTCAAGCGTCGCATGCCGTCGGGCGGCACCATCCACATCGAAGAAATCCAGGACCAGGTCGAACTGGCCCTGATGCGTGCCGGCGAGCAGAAAGTGGCCCGCGACTACGTGATCTACCGTGACTCCCGCGCCAAGGAGCGTGCTACCCGCTCCCCTGCCGACGCCCCGGTCCAGGCCCACCCTTCGATCCGCATCGCACGCGCCGACGGCAGCCTGGCGCCGCTGGACATGGGCCGCCTGAACACCATCGTCACCGAGGCCTGCGAAGGCCTGGAAGAAGTCGATGGCGACCTGATCCAGCGCGAAACCCTGAAGAACCTCTATGACGGCGTCGCCCTCAAGGACGTCAACACCGCGTTGGTGATGACCGCGCGGACCCTGGTGGAACGCGAGCCGAACTACTCCTTCGTGACCGCCCGCCTGCTGATGGACACCCTGCGTGCCGAAGGCCTGAGCTTCCTGGAAGTCGCCGAGAGCGCGACCCACCACGAAATGGTCGACCTGTATGCCAAGGCCCTGCCAGCCTACGTCGCCAAGGGTATCGAATTCGAATTGCTGAACCCGGTCCTGGCCGAATTCGACCTGGAAAAACTCGGCAAGGCGATCAACCACGAGCGCGACCAGCAGTTCACCTACCTGGGCCTGCAAACCCTGTACGACCGTTACTTCATCCACAAGGATGGCGTGCGTTTCGAACTGCCGCAGATCTTCTTCATGCGCGTGGCCATGGGCCTGGCCATCGAAGAGAAGCAGCGTGAAGACCGTGCGATCGAGTTCTACAACCTGTTGTCGTCCTTCGACTACATGGCCTCGACCCCGACCCTGTTCAACGCCGGCACCCTGCGTCCGCAGCTGTCGAGCTGCTACCTGACCACCGTTCCGGACGACCTGTCGGGCATCTACGGCGCGATCCACGACAACGCCATGCTGTCGAAATTCGCCGGTGGCCTGGGTAACGACTGGACCCCGGTTCGCGCATTGGGCTCGTACATCAAGGGCACCAACGGCAAATCCCAGGGCGTCGTGCCGTTCCTCAAAGTGGTCAACGACACCGCCGTTGCGGTCAACCAGGGCGGCAAGCGCAAGGGCGCGGTCTGTGCCTACCTGGAAACCTGGCACATGGACATCGAAGAGTTCATCGAGCTGCGCAAGAACACCGGTGATGACCGTCGTCGCACCCACGACATGAACACCGCCAACTGGATCCCGGACCTGTTCATGAAGCGCGTCTTCGATGACGGCAAGTGGACCCTGTTCTCGCCATCCGAAGTGCCGGACCTGCACGACCTGACCGGCAAGGCTTTCGAAGAGCGCTACGAGTACTACGAAGCCCTGACCGAGTACAACAAGATCAAGCTGTTCAAAGTCGTCCAGGCCAAAGACCTGTGGCGCAAGATGCTGTCGATGCTGTTCGAGACCGGCCACCCATGGCTGACCTTCAAGGACCCGTGCAACCTGCGCAGCCCGCAGCAGCACGTGGGCGTGGTCCACAGCTCGAACCTGTGCACCGAGATCACCCTGAACACCAACAAGGACGAGATCGCGGTCTGCAACCTGGGCTCGATCAACCTGCCGAACCACATCGTCGACGGCAAGCTGGACACCGCCAAGCTGCAACGCACCGTGAACACCGCCGTGCGCATGCTC
Source organism: Pseudomonas sp. LARHCG127 (assembly GCF_052871455.1). NCBI lineage: Bacteria > Pseudomonadati > Pseudomonadota > Gammaproteobacteria > Pseudomonadales > Pseudomonadaceae > Pseudomonas > Pseudomonas sp. LARHCG127. The sequence goes on along the minus strand of NZ_JBIXJT010000007.1, from coordinate 285,795 downwards.
GACAACGTGATCGACATCAACTACTACTCGGTGCCGCAAGCGAAGAACTCCAACTTCAAGCACCGGCCGGTGGGCCTGGGCATCATGGGCTTCCAGGACGCGCTGTACCTGCAGCACATCCCGTATGGTTCGGACGCTGCGGTCGAGTTCGCCGACAAGTCCATGGAAGCGGTCAGCTACTACGCGATCCAGGCTTCCTGCGACCTGGCCGACGAGCGTGGCGCCTATGAGACGTTCCAGGGTTCGCTGTGGTCCCAGGGCATCCTGCCGCTGGACTCGCAACAGATCCTGATCGCCCAGCGCGGCCAGAAGTACATCGACGTCGACCTGAACGAATCCCTGGACTGGGCACCGGTTCGCGCCCGTGTGCAGAAAGGCATCCGTAACTCCAACATCATGGCCATCGCACCGACCGCCACCATCGCCAACATCACTGGCGTGTCGCAGTCGATCGAACCGACCTACCAGAACCTGTATGTGAAATCGAACCTGTCGGGCGAATTCACCGTGATCAACCCGTACCTGGTTCGCGACCTCAAGGCTCGCGGCCTGTGGGACTCGGTCATGATCAACGACCTGAAGTACTACGACGGTTCGGTGCAGCAGATCGAACGCATCCCGCAAGAGCTCAAGGCGCTCTACGCGACCGCGTTCGAAGTGGACACCAAGTGGATCGTCGACGCCGCCAGCCGTCGCCAGAAGTGGATCGACCAGGCTCAGTCGCTGAACCTGTACATCGCCGGCGCTTCGGGCAAGAAGCTGGACGTGACCTACCGCATGGCCTGGTACCGTGGCCTGAAAACCACCTACTACCTCCGTGCCCTGGCCGCCACCAGCACCGAGAAGTCGACCATCAACACCGGCAAGCTGAACGCGGTTTCCAGCGGCGGCAACCACGGTGACGATTCGGTCCTGGCTGCTCCAGCCGGACCTGCGCCAGTGCCGAAGGCCTGCGCGATCGACGAGCCGGATTGCGAAGCTTGCCAATAAGCTGAGCGGGTGAGCGTGTAAAAGCGCCCGCTGAAGAAGCCCCCGATAGACCGCTGGTTTATCGGGGGTTTTCTTTTGCCTGAAGAAAATTCGGCGCCTGGGCTGGCCTCTTCGCGAGCAGGCTCGCTCCCACATTTGACCTGCGTACACGTGACCCTGTGGGAGCGAGCCTGCTCGCGAAGAGGGCGGCACAAACAATACAAAACCATCGGCCACAAAAAAGCCCCTCTGCGAGGGGCTCCTTGTGCAGCCTTCAAACAGCCATCGACATCAAGCCATCTGAATGATGGTCTGCATGATGGTGCTCTGGGTGGAGATGGTCTTGGCGTTCGCCTGGTAGTTGCTTTGCGCCTTGATCAGCTCGACCAGTTCGTTGGTCAGGTTGACGTTGGACTCTTCCAAGGAGTTGGAGACGATCGAACCCAGGGTACCGGTCTGTGGCGCATCGTAGCCCGGGATGCCCGAGGCGAAGGTTTCTTTCCAGCTGGTGCCGCCTACAGGCTGCAGGCCCTGCTCATTGGTGAAGCTGGCGAGGGCGAGCTGGCCGATCGGCTTGGTCTGGTTGTTGCTGAAGTTGGCCAGCAAGACGCCGCTGCCGTCGATGGTCAGGTTGGTGATCTGGCCGGTGGCGTAGCCGTTCTGGGTTGGGATCGAGCGGGCAGTGTCGGCGTTGAACTGGGTGGTGTTGCCCATGGAAATCGTAATGGTCGGTGCGCTGGAAGCGCCGTTGGCGGTCCATGTCCCGTTGGTCACGGTGCCCGGAACCCAGCCGGTCAATACCAGATCGCTGTTGACGGTCGCTGGCGGAGTGGTGACCGTGGTCAATCTGCCGCTCGAATCGAAGTTCATGGTCGAAGGAACAGGCGCGGTCGCACCAGTCGTGGTCGGTGCGGTGCCGTTGAGGTTACGGCCGTCGATCAAGGTGTAGACATTCCAAGTGTTGCCAGCCGTCTTGACCATGTACTGGTCCATCGAGTGCTGGTTACCCTGGGTGTCGTAGATCGGGGTGGTGAACTGCTTGGTGAAGGTAGCGGTGTCGGCCGGATTGAACGCGGCAGTGATCGGCGTCGCTGTCGAGTTCAGGTTGATGGTCGACGATACCAGGCTGGTGGCGGTTGGCGGCAGGTTCGAGGTGTCGATGCGCAGGTCGGTCAGGATGCCGTTCTGGATCTTGCCGTTGGCATCCACGCCATAGCCCTGCAGGCGCGAGGTGCCATCGCTGTTGGTGATGAAGCCTTCCTTGTCGGTCTTGAACGTACCGGCACGGGTGTAGCTCAGGGAACCGTCGTTGCTCAGGACAAAGAAGCCCTGGCCCTGGATGCCCATGTCCAGCACGTTGCCGGTGTTGTTCACGTCACCCTGGCCGAACTGCTGGGAAACGTTGGCCAGGCGCACGCCGTTGCCGACGGTCTTGCTGCCCGAACCCAGCTTGGTGGCCGAGTAGACGTCTTCGAATTCCGCGCGGGACGATTTGAAACCGGTGGTCGCCACGTTGGCGATGTTGTTGCCGGTCACGTCCAGCTGTTTGTTGGCTGCATAGAGACCGCTAAGGCCGATGTTGAAAGACATGTTGACTCCTTTTGCCGGTTAGTCGGCTCTACATACCAATAGTTTGTACTTTGGACAGGGCAATGCTGCCCAGCCCGGCCAGGTTGAGCATCAGCTCACCGCCCGTCTGGCTGATCGTCACGCTGCTGACCGTGGCCGGCAGGTTGGTGATCAGCGACGTGGCCTTGCCATCGATGGTGGTCGAGGCCGCGAAGGTGTAAGTGCCCGATTCAACGACCGTGCCCGCATCGTTCTTGCCATCCCAGATGAAGGCGGAATTGCCGGCGTTCTGACTGCCCAGGTCGATGGTGCGAACGGTCTTGCCGTCCTTGTCCACGATCTTGACGGCGACGGAGGACACCGATGCTGGTACCACCACCGTGCCGTTGAGGCTCTTGGAGGTGTCGACCACGGCCTTGTCACCGGGCGCGATCACCGAGCGACCGACCAGGGACGAAGCCTGCAGCGCCTGGGACGAGTTGTAGTTGCCGGCGATGCCGCTCACGGTATCGTTGAGCGTGGTGATGCCTTCCAGGCTGCTGAATTGCGCCAACTGGGCAACGAACTCGCCGTTATCCTGTGGCTCCAGCGGGTTCTGGTTTTTCAGCTGGGTCACGAGCAGTTGCAGGAACGCATCCTTGCCCAATTCCTTCTTGCCGGTGGCAGCGGTGGTCGCTGCGCCCAGGCCATCGGTCGTGGTGTTGGTCTTGACCGAGGAGTTGGCCAGAATCTCGTTGAGGCTCAAACCGCTGGTAGTGTTGGTAACGCTCATGTGACTCGCCCCTTATCACTGACCGAGGGTCAGGACCTTCTGCATCATGGCTTTGGCGGTGTTCATCATTTCGGCGTTGGTCTGGAACGAACGACTGGCGGAAATCATGTCGGCCATTTCTTCGACGACGTTGACGTTCGGGTAGTAGACGTAACCCTTGGCGTCCGCGGCCGGATGGTTTGGCTCATAACGTGCTTCGAGGTTGCTCTGGTCTTCGACCACGCCAAGCACTTGCACGCCCTGCCCCGCCGCGTCCTGGTCCTGGAACAGCGAGTCGCTGCCGCCGGACTGGCCGCCCTGGAACATGGTGGCGAATACCGGGTGGCGGGCGCGGTAGGTCTGGTCGATGCTCGACGAAACGGTCTCGGCGTTGGCGATGTTACTGGCGACGGTGTTCAGGCGAGTGGTCTGGGCACTCATGGCACTGCCGGCAATGTTGAATACGCTAGCGATCGACATGGCTTATTCTCCGCGCAGGGCCGATACCAGCCCTTTGAACTTGCTGTTGAGCAGGGTGAAGCTGGCCTGGAAGTTCACGGAGTTTTCCGCGTAGTTGGACTGTTCCAGTTGAGCGTCCACGGTGTTCTGGTCGATCGACGGCTGCATCGGCGTGCGATACATCAGCGATTCGTCGCCGCTGCCCACGCCTTCGGCTTCGATATGACGGTTGTTGGTCATGTTCAAGGCGAAGTGGCCGTTCTTGGTCTTCTCGTTCTGCTCGGCGAGCACCTTGGAGAAGTCCAGGTCACGCGCCTTGTAGTTCGGGGTATCGGCGTTGGCAATGTTGTTGGCCAGGACTTCGGCACGTTGGGCGCGGAAGCTCAGGGCCTGTTCGTGGATACCGAGCGCTTTATCGAAGCTGATGCTCATGTCGGAAACCTTTGGGTGACCAGAATGTACGTACGATGGCTTTAGCAAGCGTCGTGCCACTTTCAGAAGCCCCGTAAACCGGGGCTTTGCGGGGATCGGCAAAGCGGCAATGCCAGAAAAGCGGCAATCGGCTTCCGCTGGCTGCCGCTTTTCTGCCGCTTTCGCCAGGCAATGGGGAGCAAATGTGGGAGCGAGCTTGCTCGCGATGGCGGTGTGTCAGTCAAGATTGATGTCGTCTGCAATACCGCTATCGCGAGCAAGCTCGCTTCCACAGGGGACGCGGGTGAATGAAAAACAGCGGGCAAAAAAAAGGGAGCCCCATGGGACTCCCGTTTTTTCTGAAACCAAGCCAATCACTTCGCCTGGTAGATGATCCCCGGGCTGCACTGGACCATCTGGTAATGATCCGGCAAACCGTTCAACGCCTCGGAGGCGCCAAGGAACAGGTAGCCACCCGGCTTGAGCGTGCTATGGATACGCAGCAGGATGTCTTTCTTCACTTCGGCGGAGAAGTAGATCAACACGTTGCGGCAGAACACGATGTCGAACTTGCCCAGGCTGGCGTAGCTGTCCAGCAGGTTGAACGAACGGAACTCGACCCGGCTCTTGATCGGCGCCTTGACCACCCACTTGCCCGGCCCTTTCGGGTCGAAGTAGCGTTGCAGGCGGTCCGGCGACAGGCCACGGCCGATGGCCAGGCTGTCGTACTCGCCGGTCTTGCAGTTATTGAGCATGGTGCCGGACAGGTCGGTGGCAACGATCTGCACGCCACCTTTCAACTGGCCCAGGTTGGTCCGCTCGAACTCATCGATGGACATCGACAACGAATAGGGCTCCTGCCCCGACGAACAGGCCGCCGACCAGATCCGCAGGCGCTGGCCCGGGCTGGCCTTGATGGCCGCCGGCAGCACTTTGTTCTTCAGTACCTCGAATGGATAGGTGTCACGAAACCACAGGGTTTCGTTGGTGGTCATCGCGTCCACCACCATCTCGCGCAAGCCGCTGCGCGGTTGGGTCTGGATACGCTGCACCAGCTCGCCCAATGACTTGAGGCCCTGTTGCTCCATCAATTTATTGAGACGGCTCGACACCAGGTACTGCTTGTTTTCACCAAGCAGGATGCCACAGGCTTTTTCCAGGAAGACCCGGAACTGTTCGAAATCCAAATTACCCGTAGACAAGATACCGCCTCTTTCATTCGTGTTGACTTGCCGGACGCACAACGCGCCCGACCTCTACTTTATTCTGCTGCCTTGATCCGATCGACGACCCGGGAAGCCAGGTCATCGGGGCGGAATTTCGCCAGGAAATCGTCGGCACCGACCTTCTTGACCATCGCCTGGTTGAAAACACCGGACAACGAAGTATGCAAGATGATGTGCAGCTTTTGCATACGCGGGTCGCTGCGGATTTCCGAGGTCAGGGTGTACCCGTCCATCTCCGGCATCTCGATGTCGGAGATCATCATCAGGAACTCTTCCTCGGGCTTCTTGCCCTCATCGACCAGCTTGCGCAGGTAATCCAGCGCCTGTCGCCCGTCGTTCAACGCCACCACATCGACGCCGACCGTTTGCAGGCAACGAGTGACCTGCTTGCGGGCCACCGAAGAATCGTCGACGGTCAGCACCCGCAGCGAAATCGCCTTGTGCTGGGTCTCGGCGTCCACCACGCCCGCGGAGATCGCTTCCGGCGTGGGTGCCACTTCGGCGAGGATTTTCTCCACGTCGATGATTTCCACCAACTGGTTATCGACCCGCGTCACCGCCGTCAGGTAGTGATCGCGACCGGTGCCCTTGGGCGGCGGATGGATCTCTTCCCAGTTCATGTTGACGATGCGTTCCACCGAGCGCACCAGGAAACCCTGGGTCTTGGTGTTGTACTCGGTGATGATCACAAACGGATTGCTCTGGTCCAGCAGCCGACCGGAACCGGTCGCCATCGCCAGGTCGAGAATCGGGATGGTCGCACCCCGGATATTGGCCACACCGCACACGACGGGGCTGGACTTGGGCATCAGGGTCAGCTTGGGGCATTGCAGCACCTCGCGGACCTTGAATACGTTGATCCCATACATTTGTTGGCCGTCGAGACGGAACAACAACAGCTCCAGGCGATTCTGACCGACCAGCTGAGTGCGCTGGTTTACCGAATCCATTACTCCCGCCATGCCCTGACTCCTACCTAACGCTAATGTGTCCGACGCGCATTCATCACTAAACGGCACGGGGCTTGCTATTGAACCGGCATGAACGCACAAACGACATTTTCTCGACGCCTGACCACTCACTGCCGCCACTGGCTCGGTGCACTGTTGGCTGCCTGCCTGTTCACCTCGGGCAGTCCTGCCCTTGCGGCGGTTCCGGTTACCTTGCCTGATCTCCTTATCGGCGTCACTCAGGGCTTTCTTGAATTCACCGTAGAAGACTATCTGGCAACCAGTCAAACCGAAGGTCGTTACGAAATCGAAGTCAACCAACTCGACCCGCGCCTGCGCATGCCCATGTGTGACAAGGAATTGACTGCTTCCCTGGAGAGCCCGGCCCGGCCCCTGGGGCGCGTCACGGTGAAGGTCCGTTGCGACAGCGCCGCGCCCTGGACGGTGTTCGTGCCCGCTCAAGTGCGCCTGTTCCGGGAAATTGTCACCACCACCCGTCCGCTCAAGCGGGCCGGGATCGTCGAACCCCAGGACGTCATGTTGCGCGAACGCGACATCAGCCAGATCACCCAGGGTTTCCTGACCTCGGTCGATCAGGCCATCGGGCAGAAACTTGTCCGACCAATGGTCGCCGACCAGGTCGTGACCCTGGTGCACCTGGAGCAGGCCGAGGTGGTCCGCAAGGGCGACCAGGTGGTCATCACCGCCCGCAGCGGTTCCCTGGCCGTGCGGATGCCCGGCGAGGCCCTGTCCAATGGCGGCATGCGTGAACAGATACGAGTAAAAAACCTTAACTCCCAGCGCGTCATCAAGGCGCAGGTGATGGCCCCAGGCCAAGTGGAAGTGGCGATGTAATGACCTGGTAAAGGAGGTAGAAAGCTGGCGCTTGATCCCGGTGTTCCCTAGACTGTGCCTTATGCAAAGGCAAGCGCAGACGTGCGCACGTTCATTGAATAAATGAGCCTAAAGTTTTTTTGGGAATGGCCGAAAACATGGCAAGCGTCCAAATACCCAGAGGTTTTTTACCATGGTCATCGACTTCAATCGTTTAAACAGCTCTTCACCGCTGACAGGCACTACGCGTACCAGCGCCACCAAGGAAACCGTCGAAACCGACAAATCCGCGCCGCTGTCCACGCCAGCCGAAGTCAGCAACGGGGAGTCGGTACACCTCAGCAATGAGGCTCAGCAGTTGCAGAAGCTCACTGACAAGCTGCGCGATCAACCTGTCGTCGACAACGCCCGCGTGGCCGAGTTGAAAGCAGCCATCGCCGATGGCAGCTACAAAGTCGACAGCAACCGCGTAGCCAGCAAACTGCTCAACTTCGAAGCCCAGCGCTAGGCCGCCGCCTGCGCCAGGCTTTTGGACGCTAAGACCCAAGGCCAGCCATGCACGACACTCAATTATTGCAACTGATCATCGACGACTTCGTACCAGCGCAACAATTGCTGGAGTTATTGCAGGCCGAATCCGTGGCCCTGCACGGTCGTGACATGCCTTTGCTGGAAAATATCCTGGCGCAGAAACAGGCACTGATCATCTTGCTCGACCAGCATGGCCGCAAGCGCAGCGAGATCCTCGCCAGCCTCAACCTGCCCGCCAATCATGACGGCCTCGAGCAATTGGCCGGTCAGTCGACCGTCGGCGATCAGTTGCTGTCCCAGAGCAAGGTACTCAACGACCTGCTCGCCCAATGCCAGGCGACCAACGCCCGCAACGGCCAGTCGATCCAGATGCAGCAGGCCGCCACCGCCAACCAATTGCGCATTCTCAACGGCGGCGAGATCCCGACACTGTATGACGCCAGCGGTTCGACGGCCAGAATGGTCAAGCACCGTCCGCTCAGCCAGGCATGAAACGAACTATGCCTTCGCTCTATCAACGCGCGAAACATGCTGGCAAAATGCTAGCCATTCGTAGTCGTATTTTGCCTGGAGATTGACCCACCGTGTTCAATGCCTCAAACGCGGATGATGCTCCGCAGCCACCCAAGGTCCTTACCACGCCCCTGGAAATCTCCGGCAACCTGCGGATGCTGCAAGATAGCCACGACCCGCTGATCATTACGTTCCATGAACGTACCCAGCGCTTTCAGAGTTATCTGGTCAATGTCGATCGCGAGACCAATTCCATCGCCCTGGATGAAATGATTCCCCGGGACGGCGAGCGCTTCCTACTGGCCGGCGAGCCGTTTCGCGTCGAGGGCTTCCATGACGGCGTGCGCATCGCGTGGGATGGCAAGGGCCCGCTGACCATCGATGAATCCAGCGACGGTCGCTGCTACCGCGGCGCCCTGCCCGACGAGGTGGTCTACCACCAACGTCGCAACGCCTTCCGCGCCGCCCTGAAACTGGCGCAACTGGTGAGCGTTGAACTGGGCGGCGACAAGATGAAGTCCCCCGTAGAAGGCAAGCTGCTGGACATTTCCGCCACCGGTTGCAAGTTGCGTTTCGACGGCGATATCACCGAGCGACTGCAATTGGGCCAAGTGTACGAGCGCTTCGTCGCAGCCCTGCCGTTTGGCAACATGACCGCCCCCGTCGAGCTGCGCTACCTGCACTTCGAAGAACGATTCAACACTACGTTCGCCGGCGTACGCTTCCACAACATCAGCGGCCTGGTGCAACGGCAAGTCGAGCGGTTCGTCTACCAGCTCCAGCGCGAAGCCCGCCGCTTCGACAAAGACGACCTCTGATCCTCAAGGCATGAAAAACGGGCAGTCCCTTGCGGTGACTGCCCGTTTTTTTATGCCTGTTTCAAGGCCTGGCCTGGGTAAAACTGGGCCCCTCGGGCTCCTCGGTTTCCGCAGCGGCTTCGGCGGCTGGCTCAGGCTCCGCGTCCGGATTGGGCGATGTCTGCATCTGCTCCTGAACGACCTGCTCGTCGACCCTTGGATCAAGGCACGCCACCAAGGGCGAGCTGGTCATGTTGTCCGGCATGGCCACATGGTGCAGCGGTGCATCATCGACCTGATGCAGATTGGTGACCGCTTTCGGCCGAATCCGCCACACGAGCACCAACGCAAACAAAGCGAAGAAGCCATACAGCATCTGGCTGCCGTACAGCTTCATCAGCACGCCGGCCACCAATGGGCCGATACTGGCGCCCACGCCGTAGGTCACTAACAGCATCGCCGTGAGCGACACCCGGCGATCGCCCTCGACATGGTCGTTGGAAAACGCCACCGCCAGCGGGTACAGGCAAAACTGCACCAACGAACAGCAGAACCCCGCGACGAACAATATTTCCAGCGGCACCTTCGACAAGATGGCCAGCGGCAACGCACACACCGCCAGGGCCAGAGCGAAGCAGCGGATCAACAGTGCCCGGTCATAACGATCCGATAGCCAGCCCAGCGGCCACTGCACCAACAGGCCGGCAAAGATGCAGCTACCCATGAACAGGCCGACCTGTTCGGTGCTCAGGCCCTGCTGGGAGGCGTAGAGCGGCGCCAGACCGTAGAAGGAACCGACGATCAGCCCCGAGCCCAACACCGTGGTCAAAGACTGTGGCACGCGTTTTATAAAGAAACGCGGCTCCATCGGTGCCGGATGCAGCGGTGCCGGGTGAATCCGCCGGGTCAGCGCCACCGGCACCAGGCACAGGGCGAAACACAGCGCCACCAGCATCAGCAGTTCCAGGCCCAGGGCCGGGTGCATGACCAGGATCAACTGCCCCAGCACCAACCCCAGGTACGAGGCGATCATGTAGCCGCTGAACACCACACCGCGCTGCTTGGCGTCGGCCTGTTCGTTGAGCCAACTCTCGATGACCATGTACTGGCACATCATGCCGAGGCCAACGATCATCCGCAGCACGATCCAGGCCGGCAGCCAGTTCACCAGACCATGGCCCAGCACCGCCGCCCCGACGATCCCGGCACAGGCCGAGTAGGCGCGAATGTGCCCGACGCGGGCGATCAGCCGGTGACCGATCTTGCCGCCCAGCACTAGGCCGAAATAGTTGGCGGCCATCAGCGCACCGACCCAGAGGCTGTCCACATGGTCGGCGGCCAGGCGCAAGGCCAGGTAAGTACTCAAGAGGCCCGAGCCGATCAACATCATCAGCGAGGCGAAATAAAGCGCTCGAAAAGGTTTCCAGATTTGGCGCATCGGCGTTCCGAGCGGCTCCTTGAGGTAAGTAAAGGCTATCCGTTGAAGATAGCCCGAATGCGACGGTTCGTTAGGCCTGGGCCGCGAGGACACGCCGCTCCCAGGGCGTGATTTCGTCAAAGAAACTGGTTAGCTCCAGGGTCTTGGAGGCGATGTAGCCTTCGATGAACTCCGCTCCGAACAGTTCCTTCGCCAGATGACTACGCTTCAGACGCTCCAGGGCGGCATGCAAGGTACATGGCAGCGACAGATTATCCGGTACTTCGAATTCGCCCTGGATCGCCGCGCTCGGCTCCAGGCGATGTTCGATCCCGTACAGCCCGGCGGCCAGGCTGGCGGCAATCGCCAGGTAGGGGTTGGCATCGGCCCCGGGCAAGCGGTTCTCGACCCGTCGGGCCACCGGCGAACTGGCGGGAATCCGCAACCCGGCCGAACGGTTGTCATGGGACCAACACGCATTGTTCGGCGAAGCGAACGGATGGCACAGGCGTTGGTAGGAATTCACGTTCGGCGCGAACAACGCGGTGAAGTCCGCCAGGCACGCCTGTTGCCCGCCGATGAAATGCCGGAACGTGGCCGTCGGTTCGCCCGCGTCGTCGCTGAACACGTTGCGGCCGCTGGCCGCCTCGACGACGCTCTGGTGGATATGCATCGAGCTGCCCGGCGTGTGGGCCAGGGGCTTGGCCATGCAGACCACGGTCAGGCCGTGCTTGAGGGCGACTTCCTTGAGCAGGTGCTTGAACAGGAAGGTCTGGTCCGCCAGCAACAAAGGGTCGCCGTGCAGCAGATTGATCTCGAACTGGCTCACGCCCATTTCGTGCATGAAGGTGTCGCGAGGCAAGCCGAGCGCCGCCATGCAGGCATAGACTTCGCTGAAGAACGGGCGCAGACCATTGTTGGAACTGATGCTGAACGCCGATTGGCCGTCTTCGCGCCGTCCATCCAGGCCCATCGGCGGCTGGAACGGCTGGGTCGGGTCCGGGTTGGGGGCGAATACGAAGAACTCCAGCTCGGTCGCCACCACCGGCGCCAGGCCAAGGGCCGCATAACGCGCGACAACTGCCTTGAGCTGGCCGCGTGTCGAGAGCCGGGAGCTTTCACCGGTCAGTTCGTCGGCGTCGCAGATCGCCAGGGCACGGGGCTGTTGGCTCCAGGGCAGGCGGTGGATCTGTTTCGGATCGGCCACCAGCGCCAGGTCGCCGTCGTCGCTGCCGTAGAAACGCGACGGCGGATAACCGCCCATGATGCATTGCAGCAGCACGCCCCGCGCCAACTGCAACCGCCGGCCTTCGAGGAACCCCTCGGCGGTCATCACCTTGCCCCGCGGCACGCCATTCAAATCCGGCGTGACACATTCAATCTCATCAATGCCCGTCAGTCGCTGCGCGAGTGAACGCTGGCCATCGGTCGTCATGACGCAATCCTTGTTATGTGCGAGCCGCGAACGGCAACCCGTACAAAATAGGCTCCGGCTGTTCGGAATATCAAGCAGCCGGAGGCAATTAAAAAAATCTTATGCAACACGACTGTGGGAGCGAGCTTGCTCGCGATGGCGTCGGCTCAGCCAATATTGAGTTGGCTGATACATCGCTATCGCGAGCAAGCTCGCTCCCACAGGGGATTTGTATTGTCAGGACGATTATTCAGGGCAGATAAAGCCGGAACACCCCACCGCCCAACACACCGCCATTGGCAATCTCGGTCCGCCCGCTCACGCCGCCGCGCTGGTGCAACCCGGCGATCCGCGCGGCGAAATACAGGCCCAGCCCGGTGCTGCCGCTGCTGTGGTTGATGCCCTGCACATACTCGGCCTGACGCTCGATCATCTCTGGCGGGTAACCCTCGCCGTCGTCGTTGATGGTCAGCACCAGTTGCCCGGCTTCATCACTCACACTGATCAACAATGCCTGGCGCGCATGGCGAATGGCGTTGTTGATGCAGTTGTCGAGCACCGAGGCGACCAACTCGCGGTCGAAAAAACCCAGCGGGCTGAGCGGATCGACGTCGTAGGTGGCCATGATCCCACGGCTGCGAAACACATCCTGATGGCCGGCCAGTTGCGCCTCGATGAAGTCATCCAGCTCATGGTAGGCCGGGTGCAGTGGCAACTGGTTGACGCCGAGCTTGTACAACCCCAGCAACTGCACCATGAGACCGTTGAGATGGGCGAACTCGAACTCGATGACGCCCTGCTCCGAAGTCTGTCGCTCGGATTCGGGCAAGCGCTCGAGCCATTGCCCATGCGCCTGCATGAGCAAGGTCAGGGAGTTTTTCATGTCATGCACGGTCGACGCGATCACCGTGGAAAAATCGAGTGCCTGTTCGCTGTCATTCATCGCCAAATGCCTTGCTTCGCAGTTTTTGATAGCGCGCAAAACGCGCATCGGTATCGGGCATCATGCCCACCAGTTTCAGGCAGGCACGGCACTCCTGCAGCAGTTCCGACTCCACAGTGGTGTCGGTGCCATGCAGCAGCGATTGCGCCATGTTCAGGGCAATACTGATGTTCTTCGGTTGCATCTTCAGGGCGCGGCGGAACAGCTCTCGCGCCTCCGGCAATGCACCAGTCTTGTAGACCCGCACGCCCTCGCGATTCAACTCGGCGGCGGCATTGCCCTGGTTGAGGATGTTCGGGTCGTCGGTGAGCTTGGCGATGCCTTGCATCACCGTCGGGTCATCACCGTAGATCTCCGCGCAGTTCTTGAGCATCGACTCGCCGGCGCTGGTCTGGCCGAGCATTTGCAACTGCTTGGCCACCAGCAACGCGGCCTCGGCGCTCATGAACTGCTCCATGCCATCGAGGCGCTGCAAGGCCTGTTCGGTGAGCTTTTCGGCGGTTTCGGCATCGTTGAGCAACAGGCTCGTGGCCTTCATCAACCGCGCCCGGACCTGCAATCCGGGGTCGTTGAGGTTCTCCTTCGCCACGGCGCTGAGGGTCGTGTTGATCTCCAGCCGCGTCCGGGTGTCGAGGCCTTTTTCGCTGCCCTTGCTGATCAGCGCATGGGCCAGGCCGAGGTTGCTTTCCGGGTCCTTGAAGCGCGACTGCGCGCCCTGCCCCACCGCTTGGCGATAGGCCCGGGACGCCGTGTCGAAGTCTTCGTTGGTCATCGCCAGCTTGCCCAGCAACGATTGGCGGCGCACCGCCAGCGGCGACAGGCGCACTGCCTCTTCCAGCACGTGCTGCGCCTGCTTGGTGTCGCCTTCGGCCATCAACACTTCGGCCATGCCGTCGTACAACGCCGGCATCATCGGAAAGACTTTCAGGGCTTTTTCATAAACGGCCTTGGCCTGCGTCACCTGGCCGCGCTTGAACATCAACTTGCCCAACCCCGCGTAAGCCCAGGGCAACGGGCGATCGGCGATGATCGAGTTGTACAGCCGCTCCAGAGCCTCGTTCTGATTCAGGTCGCGCAACGCATCGGCGCGATAACGCAGGCACAACGGCCCGTAGCGCGGGTCCTGCTTGCACAGGGCGATGCAGGCATTGAGCACTTCCATCGGCTTGCCACGGTCGAGGGCTTGCAGGATCGGCTTGAGCAGGGTCTTGCGCTGCTCGAGCCGCTCCAGCCGCTGGGCCAGGCCAGAGCGGTTGAATGGCTTGGTCAGGTACGCATCCGGCTCGTGCTCCAGGGCACTGAGCACCATCGCCTGACTGGTCTCGGCGGTCACCATGAGGAAGACACTTTCATGGCTGATCAACTTCTCGACCATCAGGTCTTCCAGCACCTGCTGGCCATTCTTGCGCCCGTCGCCCAGGTGATAGTCCTGCAGGATGAAGTCATAGCGCTTCTGCGAGCACATGCGCAGCGCCACTTCACCGGTGTCGGCGGTGTCTACGTCCTTGACGCCCAGCTCACGCAGCATGGAGCGGATCGAACTGCGGAAATCCGAGAAATCATCGACGATCAAAAAGCTTTTTTGGTGGTACGCCAGCATCGAGGATGTCCAGGCAAGTAAAAAAATAACCCAATGGCATAACAACGAAACGCCGTGTCACAACCCCGAGGCGCGCAGATGATAGTCACCAGCCAGCAACCTTCAAGGGATTTCAGCACCCGCTTGGCCTGGCTGTGTCGTGACGCACATTGCGAGCCGAAACGCTGGAGAGAAACGGGCTCATCAGGTTATCGGCAGGCGATGGCGTTCCGTTAAGGGGAAGGTGTGGGAGAAACCGAGTGCAGACGACTGGCTGAACACCCGTGGCGAGGGAGCTTGCTCCCGCTGGGCCGCGCAGCGGACCTGTTTTTGGCGGCTGCTGCGCAACCGAGCGGGAGCAAGCTCCCTCGCCACGGGTGATGTCAGGCTTCATCCCCTCGACGATCAACACGAAGCGCCCTCACCCACGACGCCCCAACAACTTCGCCCAAAAACCCACTTTATTCTCCACAGCCGCCGCAGCAGGCGGTTCAACTTCCTGCCTCTGCGGGTGCGTACTCGGGCCGTTGGGCCTCAATAAATCCCCCGGATAATGCTCAAGCCCCAAGCACTGTGAATCGTCCATATCAAAAGCCTTGACCGCCGCCACGGCCTCTACGCACCAACGACCGAAATAGGCGCCGCCCTCGAAATTTTCATCGCCATAGGTGTACCAATAGGGATGTCTATAACTGACAGCCTGAGGATCAGAGCCAGATTTGGCACCGGTACGCACCTCCGTGTACCAATGCTTGACGAACGCACTCAACAGCGATGCTTGCGAATCCGCCGGAGCGTCTACCGCCGTCAATAACCGAGCGTAGGGTTTCGGGTAAAGAAGCACAGAACCTATTTTACGTTCAGGGCTGCGACTCGCAATGATCCGGTCGAGCAGCACGTCCTCGCCTTCGTTACCGATCAACGCCAGCAACCGCCTCCACTGGTCATCCGCAATATCCAGCGCCAATCCCAAGCCCACCAGCCAGAAGCAGGTGATGTAATGGTCGTAGTTGACGCACCAGCTATGGCGAGTGAATTGCTGCTCCTGGGTCCAGACCGTCGCGCCAAGGCTCTCGGCCTCCTCCCAGGCATCAAGCAGCCCGGGAAAGTATCGCGACAAGTCCGCTATCGGATCTCCAGCAGAATACCTGCGCAGGATTTGATGCCAATGCTTTTGGGCAGTCTCAAAAGCGTACTGGGGGACGTAGTCAGGCGCCCCCACTGGTTCCCGCAGGGCCTTTTGAGATTTTTCGATATAACCATCGTTGTTGTGAATGACCTTGCTCCAATAATCAGAGCTGCCAAGCGGTGCACGGATCATTTACCTACTCCCTATAAGCTTGGATGTTGCGACGGGGTCTGCAACAAATTTCCCCCCCTTGTCCAATACCCCCACGGAGACATTACCAAATGGATCGGTATGGACTAACCACTTCTCTACTCGACCTGCAAGCAAGGCACTGCGGATGCTTTCCGCCTTGCCTGCATCACCGCCCACAGACTCAAGAATGCGATTGTAATTAGTGGTTGTCCCCGTCATCCAATCATCACTCATCTGCAAACCGTCTTTAGTCGGTTTCAACTTGGAAGAGCCGAACTTGTACTCCACAACCAGGTAATCAACACCCGGCTTGTCGACCTTGTACAAATCATCAATACCGGTTTGGCCAATATCCGGCGCCCGGCCAATTTTCTCGGCACCCGGGACCAGTGACTTGATCCGCTCACCGCCCATGACATCACCCACGATGCTCTTTTGTGCGTTGGTCAGCGCCCGGAAATCCATCAGAGGGGTGCCGTTAGGGTTGAACTGCCCACCACGGGCCACCAGCTTATCGAACTTGGCCAGGCCAGCCATCGCCTCGAGCCCTTCCGCCCCCACCTTGATCCCGGCTTTCGCCAACGCCACCCCACCCTTGGCCGCCCCACCAACACCCGTGGCGATGCTGCCAACCTGCCAGACGAGTTCGCCAATGTCCTGCCCCAGTTGCACGGCGCGATCATCACCACCGTTTTCCAACGCGTCTTTAACGCGGTCAAGTTTGGCGTTGAGTTCGTTGACCACGCCATCGCCGAACTGCTTGCGGGCCTCTGGGTCGTTGACCAGGGCTTTTAGGCCGTTGATTCCGTCAACCGGGTGAAGGAGGAATTGCGCCAACCCTTCAACGTCGCTCCAACCCGCCTGCACCAAGCCTTTGCCCACGCCGAAGCGGGTCAGGACGTCTTGTTTCTGATTGATGTACGCCCACTTGGCGATCACTTGCGCCTTGGCCCCTAAGCCGTCAGCTGCGTCGTATTCCTTCTCCGCCTGAACCAATTGCTGAGTCGCCAGCCAGTTGTTATCCACCGCTGCCCCGGCCGCGCTGTTGGCGGTAGCCGGGTCGAGCGAGGAGCTGGTGGCGGCCAACCCGGTGACAATGCTGACGATCAGGTTGCGCTTGGCCTCACGCTGGGCTTCGCTTTCATCGGGGCTGGCTTCGGAGAACAGACCAGTGAGCAGGCTCGACGCCGCCGCGCCCGCGGCACCGCTGCCACAACTCTGGCTGCTGGCGGCGGCGCCCGCGCAGGCGACGATGCCGTGCAGGGCGGCGTGCAGCGGCGAGCCTTCGGTGAGTTTGCCGTCCGCCACCAGGTCGCCGATGTAGCCGGCGCCCTGCTGTTGCAGGTAGTTGACCACCAACCCTTGGACGAACGCGCTGTTACCGCCGCTGATGTTGCCGCTGGCCGCGCCCACCAGGGCGGTGGTGATCTGCCGGTAGGTGCCGCCCGCGCCCCACTTGTCGGCAATGCCGCTGGCTTCGGCATTCAGGCGCTGAGCGCTGCCGAGCAGCGCCAAGCGTTCACTGTCGGTGAGTTGGGCGTTGGGGTCCAGGGCCGCTGCCTGCGCTTTCTCGGCCTGTTTGCGCTTGAGGTCGACTTCCTTGGCCTTGTTGGCGAGCAAGGTGCTGGCTTCGTTGGAGAACGCCCCGACGATCTCGAAACCGGCACGGATTTCGTCTTCGTCGAAGATCGGCTTGAGGGTGTTGGTGGTGTCGCGATCGCTGGAGACATCGCGGTTGAGGCTGGCGACGGTTTGCTCGCCATTCTGGCCGGTGCGTTTCTGTTGCTCGGCGTCGTTGCTGATGACGATGGTGCCGCCACTGATGCCGCTGCGGGTGACGCTGCTGGCGTCGTCGCTGGCACTGATGGCGATCGGCATGGTGGCGCTGAGGTCGTTGTCGTTCTTCGGCAGGTCGGTGCCCGGGGTTTGCGTGCCGCCGCTGGTGGCGTTGCCTTGCTGGTCTTTGCCGACTTCGCGATAGCCGCCACCGACGCTGACGGTGCTGGCGTCGTACTCGGCCTTGTTCTTGATGTCGCGGCTGGTGAGGCTGGCGGTGACCAGGCGATTCTTGCCGTCCTGCACAGCCTTGTCGCTGCTGGCGATGACCGCGCCGACCAGGTCGGTGTTGCCCCCCACGCGAATGTCAAAGCCGTCGTCCCCGGCCTTGATGCCCGATTGCTCGGTCACGCTGGCGTAGTTGGAATCGATATCCGTGGCACCGAAGCTGCCGCTGACGCCGTTGACCGAACTCATGCCGTAGCAGAACGGCGGAATGCACAGGCTAATGCCAACGCCCAGGCTCTTCTCGTCGACCACGTAGGTGTTGGTGTCTTGCAGGCTTTCGATATTCAGGTCGCCACCGATATCGGCCAATACCTGCTTGCCGCTGGCCACCGCGCCCTTGAGGTTGGTGTCACCGCCCGAGGACAGCAGCAACTGGTTGCCCGCCTGGACATGGGTGTTGGTGTGGGTGAGCCCATCGCCATCCGCCTGGCCGCGAGTGCCGGATGCCCCCAGGTCCAAGGTGAAACCGTTGCGAGCACCGAGGGAGAAGCCGATGCCGATGCTCGCGCTGCTGCCTTTGCTGTCGGTTTCCTGTTTGTCGATATTGCGGGCGGCGAGCAGGTTGATGTCGCCGTCCGCCAGCAGGCTGGCGTTGCGGCCGGCCTTGATATCGCTGCCTTGTACGGTGATGTTGCTGGCGGCACCCGCGCCCGTGGCGCGCAGGCGAACGTCGTTGCCAGCGGTCATGGTCGAGCCGGCCGCGCTGTCGCTGGTATAGGTGGTGGTGCTTTCATTCTTCTTGGTGCCCAGCGACAGGCTGATGTTGATCCCACCCACCGCGCCCGGGTCCATCGCCACGGCGGTAGCGGCATTGTTGGTCGCCAGCACGGCAGTTGCGGCGGCCAGGGCCTTCATGCGTCCGTCGTCGGTTTTCTCCGACGCCCGTTTCATTTGCTGGGACGTCTGGATCGCGCTGATCACCGGGTTGGTCACGGTGAGAGTGAACCCGGTCTGCTTGAATAGGGTTTCCCGTTCGCGCTCGCGGGTGTTGCGCGCCTCGACGACGTCGATGGTCTGCGCCGTGACGTCGATGTTGCCTTGTGGTGCCGATACCTGGCTGCCCACTTGGCGATAGCCCTTGCCCGCTTCGATCAGCACATCACCGGTGGTCGAACCGACCGTGCTCGCCACGGCCGTGTGCTCCGTGGTGAGGTCCTTGACGCTCTGTTGCTGGGTCCCCATGGTCACGGCGATGCCGCCGCCGCTGAACAGGCCGCTTTTCTTCATGGACTTGTCATGGCGTTCGCTGCTGCTGGCGGTGTCGGCTTCGATGTTGACGTTGTTGTCCGCCACCAGCACCGTCTGGGTCGTGGACACCACGTTGCTACCCTTCAGGTTGATGTCGCGACCGGCCTGCACATAGGTCTGCTCGCCGCTGAGGGTGGAGCCTTCGACCGAGGTCTGGCTGATGGTGTCGCGGGTGGTGGTGGTCTTGCTGGAAAACATCCCGTTGCTGCCCTTGACCTTGTGGGCTTCATCGGCGAACTGGTAGTTCTGGCCGGCGGTCAGGTTGACGTCGCGCTTGGCCTCGGCAAACACCGCCCCTTGCTCGCTGGTGACCTGGGCCGCGCGGGCGTTGAGGTCTTGGCCGGCGCTCAAGCGCACGTCGCCCTGCCCTTGGATCTGGGAGCCGACTTCGGTCTGGCTGGCATCCTTGCGCCAGTTGCTGCTGTTCCAGGCCAGCGCTTGCTCGTGGGCTTCGCCGACGGTGGCCAGGTTGATGTTCTTGCCCGCCTCCAGCAAGGTACTGCCGCCCTTGCCGGCATTGACCACCTGGGCCCCGGTGAGGTTGAGGTCGTTGCCGGCACTCACGCCCATCGTGCCTTGGGCGCCGCTGACGAACAGCCCGGCCACCCGCGACAGGTTGGTGCGGGTGCCTTGGGCGCTGCTGCTGTCCCGGCTGCTGGAGACGACGTTGATGTCCTGCCCGGCCTTGAGCGACAGGCTGTCCACGGCACCGATCAGGCCGCCAAGGTTGTTGAGGTTTTCCCGCGCGGTGAGCGATGCCTTGTCGGCCTGGATGCGCCCGCCGAGGTTCTCGATGTTCTGCGCGGTGATCGCCATGACACTGCGCCCGGCCAGGCTGCCACTGTTGACCAGGTCGCCAGCGATGTTCAGGTTCAACTGCTGCCCGGCAATCAGGGCACCGGAGCCGTTGAGGTCGCCCTCCTGGACCCGTACGTACACTTGCGGCACCAGCACGTTGCGGGTGTCGCCGTTGGCCAGGGTGACCTGCTTCTGAACCAGCCAGACGATGTCACTGGTCAACTGGGCCATCTGCGCGGAGGTCAGGGCCACGCCGGGCACCAGTTGCCATTGGCTGGCGACGGTCACGGCGTTGTCGATCAGGGCACGGTACTGCGCTTCGTCATTGGCGTAGCCGTCGAGGAAACGGCGGCCGGTGAGTTGCGCGATCTGTTCACGAATCAATTTCTGCTCGTAGAAGCCGTCGCCCAGGCGTTGTTGCGTCAGTGCCGGGTCGACTTGCAGGCGCTGCAGCATGTAGTCCGATGACAGCCAGGTGCGGTAGCTGGCAAAACGCGGATCGGTTTCGATCAGGTAGCTGCTGGTGTTCTGGGGATTAGTGGTGAACAGGCTGTTGCTCGGCAATGCCAGGGAGGGCCCGCCGCTGCGGATCTGCTCGGCCACGCCCTTGCTGTTGAGGGTGGTCTGGGCCGCGACCTGAACGATGGGCGCCACTTGAAAGGTCCTGTCGACCGGAGCGCTGACCGCGCCCGTGGCGGTGATCTGTTCGCCGACGCCCTGTGTGGCGCGGGCGCTGATCTGGGTGCCGGTACCGTTGCCGGCGGCGTTCTGGGCGAACACGGTCGGTTGCAGGCTGATGTCCTGGATCAAGGGCGCAGGCGTGTAGGCCGTGACGGCTGTTCCTTGACGGTCCCGACCCTTGCGTTGGATGCGATAGAAGCTCGTTGCCGTGCCGCTGTCGGTGGTGGTGCGCTGGCCGGTCAGTTCGGTGTTGGTCAGGCTGGTAATGTTGGCCTGCAACAACCCACCGGCAATGATGCGGCTCTTGTCGTTGAGCACATCCCCTGCATTGATCTGCATCGTCCCGCCCGAGAGGATCTGCGCCGGTGCCGAGGTGGCGATCTGGGTTTCCTGGACCACGCGAGTGTAGTCGTAGCGGTTCCAGCTATCTTTGCTTCCCTCGGGCGTGTTGAGGTAATTGACCTCGTCGTGGCTCACGGAAATCTGGTTGCCCTGGTAGCGGTTCGGCGAACCGCTGAGCTGGAATTCCTGCAAGGCGGTGCGGCTGACTTCCACCTGTTGGGTGCTGAAGTGTTCGTTGGTGTTGCGCACGCTTTGCACATCGAGCGACAGGTTGCCGAGGGCCTCGATGGTCGCACTGGCGTTGGTCAACAGTTGGGCCCGGTCCTGGGCTTTGTCAGTGGCGCTCAGCGCACCGCCAATGGCGAGGTCCCCGGCACTGAAGATCATTGCCTGCTCGCGGTTGTCCAGGGTGCCGGTGCCAATGTCCAGCGACTCGCGGGCGGCGATGGTCGCGGCGACGCCATTCTCATCGCGGTTGCTCAGGGCCGAAGTGGCAATCGCCAATCGGTCGCCGTATAGACGTCCCGTGCCCAGGTTATTGAGCGACAGCGCTTGCACACGCACTTGCTGGCCGTCGATCAGGCCACGGTTGGTCAAGCTGTCGTTGACGGTCAGGCGAACCTGGCCGGCGCTGATCTCGCCGTTGGCGGCGTTGTCCAGGGTCTGCGAGTGAACCAGCAGAAGATTGCCCGCCAGCAGTTTCCCGCTGTTGTTGAAAGCCCCTTCGGTGCTCAGGTCAACCTTGCCATTGGCCTGGATCTGTCCACTCAGGTCCAGGCCACTTTGCAGGCTGAACGTCAGGTCGCCCAGGCTCAGGGCTCGGCCGCTGCCCCCGTAATAGGCGGCGTTGAGCGACAACAAGCTGCCGGCGAGCAAGGTCCCATTGAGGTTGTGCACCGCCTGGCGACGTTGCGCCGGATCGCGGTCAGTGATGGTCAGGCCGGCCCCCGAGGAAATCAGGCCGCCCTGGTTATCCAGCGCTTGGCTGACGCCGATGGACAATCCTTCGTCGGTGCGCACGGCACCGGCCTGGTTGCCGAAGGTGTCGAGCGCCAGGCTCATGGCGCGGCCTTCGAGGCCCTGATTGGCGCCTTGGGTGGCGCTGTTGTCGAGCACGTTGGCAGTCACGCCCAGGATTCCCCCACTGCGCACCAGTCCGCCCTGGTTGTTGAGCGTCTCGCCCAGCACCAACTGGACATCGCCGAGGCCCTGCAATTGACCGCCGCGGTTATCCACCCGGGCGCCTTCGACCTGTACGCTCTTCTGGCCAACGATCTGGCCGCCGCTGCCGTTGGTCAGGTCGGTGGCCTTGAGCACCAGCGCACCTTTGGCGCCGAGGAAACCGGTGCTGTTGTTGAGGTGGGCGCTGCGGATTTCCACCGCATCCTGGCCGCTGATGCCTTGGGTGGTGCCGGACTGGAGGTTGTTCAGCGCCTGGCTGCCGGTGTCGATGAACAGCTTGCCCTTGGCCTGGATCAGGCCCGCGGCGTTGCGCAATTCACCGCTGCGCAGGTCCAGGGTCGCGCCGGCATTCAGCGTGCCTTGGCTGTTGTCCATCAGCAGGCCGTGGCTATTCAGGTCCAAAGCCTGGCCACTGATCACCCCGCCCTGGTTATTCAAGCCCTGGGCCGACAGGGTGATATCGCCCAGCGCTTCAAGGCGTCCGCCGCTGTTGTTCAGCCCATCCGCCGAGACGCTGACCTTGAGCCCGGACTTCACCGAACCCAGCACGCCATTGGTGTTGTTCAACTGCCCGGCGATGATCTCCATGCGCTGGGTGGCGGCGAGCGTGCCGCCGATATTGTCCAAGCGGTCGAACGTCGCATGCAGCTCACCGCCGGCACTCACGGTGCCCTGGGTGTTATCCAGCGCCTTGCCGCTGACCTTTGTCGTACCGCTGGCGGCCAGCGTCCCGCCGCCGTTATTGACCGCTTCGTCGGCCGTGACGGTCAAGGCACCGTTGTCGGTGGCGAGGACTTTGCCGCCCTGGTTGTTCAGCGTGCCGACCTTCAGCGCCACGGCACCGGGACCGCTGACTTGCCCAGCCTGATTGTCGAAGCGTTCACGGGCGGTGACCTGTAGCGGTTGCGCGCCGGTCTGGAGAATCCGTCCACGCTGGTTGGACAACGTCGTGGTGTCGAGCGTGATCTGTTGGCCTTGGGTCAGGCCATCATCGACCACCACCTCGCCAGCCTTGACGTTCAATATGCCATTGCTGGCCAAGGTGCCTTTGCTGCCGGCCAACTGGGTGGCCTGGATATCCAGGGTGCCTTTGCCGGCGTGCTCGACCTTGCCCGTGCTGTTGTCGAACCGGTCGGCGCCAAGTTTCACATTGGTGGCATTGGAGGCAATCCGGCCGTCGCTGTTGTCGAGCGTGGCGGCGGCCTTGATCGACGTGTCGGCGGTGCCGGTCTGCACCAGCTCGCCGCCGGCATTGGAAATATCCCGCGCGCCCATCTGCAGGTTCCCCGCGGTGACCTTGGCCGTATCGGTGCGCAAGGTCTTGGCCGCTTTGGTATTCAGCACTTGGGTCGCATCGACTTGACTGCCAGTGAGGTTGGCATCGCCGGTGCTGGCCGTCAGGGTCACGTTGCTGCCCAGGGTCTGGCTGCCGCTCAGGTCCAGGTCAGCCGCCTCGACGCTGACATCGCCGCCAGCCAGATTCTGGCCCTGCGCCTTGACCGTGGTGGCCCCTAGCGCGAGGTTGCCACTGCTGCCCAGCTTGCCGTCCGCGCCGACGCCCGCCGCCAGGCTCGAGGCCCTGGTGCTGCGGATGGTCTTGGCAGTCAGCGTGGTGTTGGTCTGGCTGGCAACGGTGCCGCTGTTGTCGATGTCACCGGTGCTGTCGAGCCTCAGGTCGCCCTTGGCGTAGAGCGTGCCGCTGTTTTCAACGCTGGTGGCAGCAACCCGGGTCGCCGTTGTGCTGCTGATGGCGCCCTGGTTTTGCAACTTGCCGTCGGCGCTGATGACCACCTCGCCCGCCATGGCGCCGATCTGCCCGGCGTTGCGCACACCCACGCCGGACTCCGTGCCCACCAACATGATCTTCCCGGCATACATGCCGCCGAGCTTGGCCACGTCGATGGCAACCGTGGGTTTTTCTCCCTCGGCGCCTGGTAGCGGCGTGGCCTGGGTGTTGTCGGCATTGACCTGATTACGTCCGGCCGTAACCTTCAAGTCGTTGGCCCACACCCCGGCGTTGACCTGTACCGAACGGGCAATCAGATCCGTATAGTCGGCCTCGCGGGCGTCCAGGCCTTTGCCTTCGATGTTGAGGGTCCCGCCCTGCACGGTGTAGCCGGTGATGCGACCGTTCTCCAACTGCGCCCGACCGGTGCTGAGGGTGGCCCGGTCGGCGTTGATGAAGCCGCAACCGTTGCAGGTGATACCCGACGGGTTGGCGATCACCACTTCGGCGCGCTGGCCGGCGACTTCGACGTAACCGCGTAATTGGCTGGGATTACTGGAATTGACTTCGTTGAGGATGACCCGCGCGCTGCCATTGCCCAACATCGGGTTGCCTTCGATCCAACCGCCCAGTTTCGTCTGGCTATTGCCCGCACCGTTGTTGAGGATTACCCCCCGGCCATCGACGTCGAACTGGTTGTAGGTGTTGCGCGAGACACCGCCAGCGCTAGGCGCGCGGATATTCACCTGCGGCGTGCCGTTGGCGCTTTGTATCACCGTCGGTCGTTGCCCAGCCGGGGCGCCTGGGTCAGCGACGATGGTGCCAGCCCAGCTCGGCGCCACGTTCAAGGACACCAGGCCAATCGCTGTCATCAGGGCAAAGCGCAACGCTCCGAGTGTCGCCGTGCAAGCCGCTGCGCCCGCCGCCGGCCCGGAACGGGTCCCCGGCGCCTTGACCTGGCTGGTGACGTTCTCGGCCACGACCATCAGCAGTCCGCGGGCCTTGTTGAAAACGATTCGGTACAGATGCTTGTTCATAGCAATTCCATTTGCGGAGCCAGCCCGCACGAGCAGTGGTTGGAGTTACGCTTCGATTGCCAGCGGATGGGCGGCAAACCAGGCCTGGGCCTGTTCGGGAATGACCCCGATCCCTTGGAATGTCTTGACCCGCAAGCCGCGCTCGTCGCCTCGGTGATAGAGGGCACGGGCACAGCGATCAATAAACAGATGACGTTGCAACAAGCGGCTCAATACCGCCGTGTGGCCAAAGGGAGCGACCCAGTCGTTGAGCCAGAGGCGCTCGCCGCTGTTCCAGTCGTCCTGGGTCAGCGCCAACGGCGACTGGCGCAGATAACGTTGCTCCGCCGCCTCGTCGAGGTTGAGCCAGGACAGGTAGAACACCGGCTTGCCGTGTTCGGAGCCGAGCACGAACTGGCGATGCTTGAGGGCCGGCAGCAGCAGCGTTGGCAAGGTGTGCAACGGCGCATCGCGATGGGCCTTGGAGTGCATCCACAACCAGGTGGCGGAGCCGAACACCGCGGCTTCGCTCCAGGGTTCGTCGATCAGGCCGGGGGCGATAATGTCTAGCGTCTCGAACTGCATGGGATCACCTCAGAATGACCAGATGACGGTGAACGCGCTGGTCACGTTGGCTGTCTCGAAACCATCGGGCTTCTTCAACGGCGTACCCACCGACCAGTCATAGGACAGGCTCTTGTAACCGCCGCGTATACCCACCACGGCCCCCGCCAGGCGCTGGCCGATCAGGAATTCGCTGGATTGACCACTGACTTCGCCATAGTCGATACCGGTGTAGAGTTCCTGGCCGGTCTGCCCCAGGGACAGGCCGATTTCGTTGCGCAGGGTCCAGCCACGGTCGGCGGACAGAATGTTTTCGCCATCGAAACCGCGCACGCTGTAGCGCCCGCCGATGGAGAAACGATCCTGAGGCACCAGCGGCGTGCGGTTCCATTGCGCGCGCCAGCCGCCGATGTAGCGCAGGCGCTGATCGCCAACCTGGAACGGCACCTGCAATTGGGCATCGGCGGTGATGATTTGCGAGCGTGACGTGCCGGCGTCAAAGTCTTCTTCGGGCGCCCTGAGCGCGTCGTGAGCACCGGTGCCGCGACGATAGGCGACGCCCAGGTCAAGAATCGAAGCGCCAATGAACTCCCGATGATCCAACCCCAACTGCCAACCGGCCATGCGGCGTTTCTGGTTGCCGACTTCGGTGTCGTCGATGAAGTTCTCAGAGGAGCGCGTCCACAGGCTGCCCCAGGCCGTGGTCTTGCGAACGGCGTCGCGGTACAGCAGGCGTGACAGGCGCACCTCGTTGTTGCGACTCTCGCCCCGGTACTGATAGGTCTGGTTGGCGCCGGCGACCGACTGTTCGTAGTTGTATTCGCTGCTGGTGAACCCCAACTGCCAATAACCGAACGGCAGTGAATAATGCAGCGTGCTGCCATCGGAGCCGCGATGGCCGGACTCGCCACCGCCCAGGTCATGGTTGACGCTGGCGTAGAACAAATCGTTGAGCGACAGCAGGTTGTCCAAGGACAGCGACACGTTGCCCTGGTATTTGCCCGTGGTCTTGCTGCCCGAATTGTCCACCGACAGGCTCACCCGAGCGGGAAACCGCTGGCTCCAGGCGATTACCACGTCGCTCTCACCGGGTTTGGCGTCGGCGGCACGGGCGGGCGCGATCTTGATGTCGGCCTCGGCGGTCGGCACGCGCTTGAAGTTCTCCAGCGCCTGCTCGATGTCGCGCAAGTTGAGCAGATCGCCAGGACTGGCCGGCATCGCGTTCCAGGCATTGGCTCGGGAGCTGGTGCCCTCTTCGAAACGAATCTCACGGATGCGCCCCGGCACGAGGGTCAACACCAGGACCCCACTGTTCAGATCCTGGGCTTCGGCGAGTACGCGCGTGGTGACGTAGCCGGCCTCGATGATCGCATTCTGCATGCGCTTCATCGTCAGGTTGATCCCGCCGCCACCGAGGCAACGGCCAATGGCCGGATCATCCTTGGGGTTGGCGGCGCGCAACGCCCACTGGAATTGTTCCGACGCTTCGCCGATCAGGCGAATGTCATTGATGGCGAAGCAGGGACTCTCCTTGGCGGGCAAGCGCTCGACACCTTCATCCACGGGTGTCGCCTGCAGGCGCACGTCGGGCCGGGACTCCAACTGATCGCGCAACACCCGTTCGCGCTCTTGCTGGCGCAGCAGTTCTTCTTCAGGCCCAGCCGCCTGCGCAACGCTCCACGCGCCCGTCATCCAGGCCGCTATCAGCAGCAGGGCGAGGCGTTTGGCGTTTTGTGCAGATGAGCAGGTTCCGTCAGCACAACGGCGAGGGCTGCTCGGTTTACGCGGTCGGCAGGGTGCGGCTGGCTGCATGTCACATCCTTGTGGCCTGAATCAAAGACACGGTGGGTCAGGCCTGCGAAATGCGGCACCGACATCGGTAAAAAAGAGGTACGTATTCCATCGGCTACGAAGGAAAAGTCCTACAACGTACCGAGACGGTCAGATAGCAGAGGGGGGAGAAAGTTTCGCGTTACCGAAACAGGCTCGGTAAAAAAGAGCAAAAATGGGCAGTCGATCACAGCCTGGGGGAATGAAGAGCGGTGCAAGGCACGCATGGCGCGCTGAAGGCGAAGATGATCGTGCGCAGATGGGGAATGCAAGCAGGGGAAAGTGAGCGGAAAACACGCTAACCCACTGTTTATAATGGTGTCCCAGGGCAGGTTCGAACTGCCAACCTTCCCCTTAGGAGGGGGATGCTCTATCCAATTGAGCTACTGAGACACGAGTCGACCACGAGGAATGCGGTGCGCGGAACGGCGTGCATGTTAACGACCTGCCCTGCGTTTGTCATGTCGTCCCTTTTTTTAAGTGTAGGTAAATGGTACTGCCCGGAAGGCTGGATAGGCCAGACGGCCATGCCTCGGCCACCATTCATCTGCCCCTGGCTTGCTCATCCTAGTAAATCGGCCATTTGCCACTATCCTGTACAAGACAGGGACGGCAGGCGTTTTTGTCCATTTCCGTTATCCGCCAGACGGTATGGCACAACGACACAATCTGACGGTCACAAAATGCGAACCTGTTGTTTTTTCCAACCAGTCCGCATTTTTTTGATGAAAGGTGCTGGCATAACGCCTTTACCCGGATCAGAATTTGTCACAGAATTGGCGCCAATGATCTGGCAATTTTGAGGCATGATGCGGGCCTCTTAACAATTCAGGTTGAACATTTGGCAATGGGGCTTGTCTTATCGACATCCTGCGGCCAATCCCAAGAACCGCTCCCCTGAACTAACCGGTTAAATAAATATGCGCCCAATGAAACAGGCAATTTATTCCAGCCGTACGGCTGACAAGTTCGTCGTACGTCTGCCAGACGGAATGCGGGAACGCATTGCCGAGGTGGCTCGTAATCATCATCGCAGCATGAACTCTGAAATCATTGCGCGCCTGGAGCAAAGCCTGATTCAGGAAGGTGCACTGGGTGAAGAGTTGAGCATGCGCCTGGACAGCCCAGAGCTGTCTTTGCATGAGCGCGAGTTGCTTCAACGCTTCCGACAACTTTCCCACCGCCAGCAGAACGCCCTCGTTTCGCTGATTGCTCATGACGTAGAGATGGCCGCAGAGCCGAGCTGATCACACGCAAAACACTCAAGCCAGCCTCGTGCTGGCTTTTTTATGCCTGGCGTTTGGCCCTCCTGCTCCCCTTTTCTCGCGCCCACAAAAAAGCCCGCCAACAGGGCGGGCTTCCTCGATAAATGATCAAAGCAGAAAGATAGTCGCCAACCCCAGGAAAATGAAGAACCCGCCACTGTCGGTCACCGCAGTAATCATGACACTGGCACCCATGGCAGGATCACGCCCCATACGGGCCAGGGTCATGGGAATCAAGACTCCCATCAATGCTGCCAGCAGCAGATTGAGTGTCATCGCGGCCGTCATGACCACACCCAGCGACCAGCTACCATAAAGCAGGTAAGCCACCACACCGATCACGCCACCCCAAATCACGCCGTTGATCAAGGAGACAGCCAGTTCCTTGCGCATCAACCGCGAGGTATTGCCGGTGCTGACCTGGTCCAGCGCCATGGCACGGACAATCATGGTGATGGTCTGGTTACCGGAGTTGCCACCGATACCGGCGACGATGGGCATCAGCGCCGCAAGCGCCACCAGCTTCTCGATGGAGCCTTCGAACAGGCCGATGACCCGGGAAGCGACAAACGCCGTGATCAGGTTGATCGCCAGCCAGGCCCAGCGGTTACGCAGGGACTTCCAGACCGAGGCGAAGATGTCTTCCTCTTCGCGCAGACCGGCCATGTTGAGGACTTCGCTTTCGCTTTCCTCACGAATCAAGTCGACCATTTCATCGATGGTCAAACGGCCGATCAGCTTGCCGTTCTTGTCGACCACCGGTGCGGAAATCAAGTCGTAACGTTCGAATGCCTGGGCCGCATCATAGGCGTCTTCGTCCGGGTGAAAGCTCACCGGGTCGCTGGCCATGACCTCGGCGACCTGCTTTTCCGGGTCGTTGACGAGCAGACGCTTGATGGGCAGCACGCCCTTGAGCACGCCGTCATAGTCGACCACGAATAGCTTGTCGGTATGGCCGGGCAGCTCCTTGAGACGGCGCAGGTAACGCAAGACCACTTCAAGGCTGACGTCCTCGCGGATCGTCACCATCTCGAAGTCCATCAACGCACCGACCTGCTCCTCGTCATAGGACAGCGCCGAGCGCACACGCTCACGCTGCTGGCCGTCGAGGGCTTCCATCAGTTCGTGGACAACGTCCCGCGGCAGTTCGGGCGCCAGGTCGGCGAGTTCGTCGGCGTCCATCTCCTTGGCCGCCGCCAGCAACTCGTGATCATCCATGTCGGCGATCAGGGTTTCCCGAACCGAGTCCGACACTTCGAGCAGGATGTCACCGTCGCGGTCAGCCTTGACCAACTGCCAGACCGTCAGGCGCTCTTCCAGTGGCAGGGCTTCAAGAATGTAGGCGACGTCGGCGGAGTGCAGGTCATCGAGCTTGCGTTGCAGCTCGACAAGGTTCTGCCGGTGGACCAGGTTCTCGACCCGGTCATGATTCGGGCCTTCCTGGCGATGCGTCAGGTCTTCGACGACCCGCTGGCGCTGCAGCAGCTCAACGACTTGAGCGAGGCGATCCTGAAGGCTTTCCTGCGTTTTTTTTACTTCTACTTGGGTCATAGGCGAACTCCACTCCCAGCAGTGGAGCACGCCGGAAGGATCAATCAGTTAATTCATGATTGGCAAAACTAGATATTGAGTAACTACTGGGTAAGTCCATGGAGATATTCCAAAGCCCCGGCGGGGCTGACGGGCGCAATCATACACCGCTTGACGCTTTAAAACGCTAAAAAATCATGGCAAGAACAAGCGCTTGCGAGACAAACCTGAACACAGGCTGAACCATCCCCTTACGACGACTTATCCAGAAAAGAAAACACACGCGCCGGCAGGAATGCAGCGACTACCCTTTTCTCCTGCACCGTCAAGGAGGACGACCGGATGCCTGTCAGCCACTACCTGTTCCTGCTCGCCGCCCTGCCCTGCCTGCCGTTGTGGGCAGCCGGGCAGACTGTGCACCGCTGCGAAAGTCTTGCGGGGCACGTGACGTTCACCACCTTGAGCTGCGGCCCGGGAGAAGCCCTGTCGCTGCAGCAGATCCACCCGTACAGCCCTGGCACGAGTGAGCCGACGACCGAAGCGATGCTGCCCGAAGCGGAGCACCGACAAACATCCGGCAACACAACCGCCCGCAAGGAACCGACCGTGGTTGGCCAGTTCCAGGACCGCTGCGGAAACCTCATCGATGCCAGGCAACGGCGCAATGCCATCCTGGAACGACGCATCGTCGCCGGCATGAGCCAACAAGATGTAGAAAGCGCCTTGGGCAAGCCAGACTCGATCAAAGTCAGGAATTCGAGCACACGCTATACCTACAAGGCGAAGAAAGGTCGCAGCGCCGAGGTTGTGTTCGATGAGAAGGGGTGCGTGAAAGGCAAATCGTAGACAGCAAAAAGCCCGCGTTAAACGCGGGCTTTTTGGTGTTTGGTGCACTCGACAGGATTCGAACCTGTGACCGCTCGGTTCGTAGCCGAGTACTCTATCCAGCTGAGCTACGAGTGCAAGTTGTGGTTTTATACCAGATCACAACTGGTTGAAGCCAAGTTATTTGCATTGCTGCAAACGACTCTTAAATGGTGCACTCGACAGGATTCGAACCTGTGACCGCTCGGTTCGTAGCCGAGTACTCTATCCAGCTGAGCTACGAGTGCATTTGTTGCCGCGCATTATAGGTCGTCAATTCCTTTTGTAAAGCGCTTTTTTCAGCAATTTCAACCACTTACTGATAAAGCCAGGTTCTGACGCACTAAACGAATAATGGCGGAGAACGGGGGATTCGAACCCCCGACACCCTTTTGAGGTGTACTCCCTTAGCAGGGGAGCGCCTTCGGCCACTCGGCCAGCTCTCCGCAACACGGGGCGTATATTAACTACCTTCATCCCCGTTTGCAAACATAAAAATCGATAAAAATTAATGGCTTGGTTCGTCGTCCTTCTCTTTCTTGATACGCAGGTAGATTTCCTCCCGGTGTACAGCGACCTCTTTCGGGGCATTGACGCCGATACGCACTTGGTTTCCTTTGACGCCGAGCACGGTCACGGTGATTTCGCCATCGCCAATAATCAGGCTTTCTGCACACCGACGGGTCAGAATCAGCATACCTTTCTCCTCACGCAATTCACTTAAGGGACAACAGTCTGCAAAAAAAAGGCATTGGACCTACAACCGAAACGGTCGAAGCCTACAGGCCTAGTATTGACCAGCGCGGGCAAAAGAACAGTTTTGAGACGCGCCATTCAGAAAAACAAAGGGCGCGGTCCAGCCGCGCCCTCAAGACAACGCTTTACTCGCCCTGTTGGACAGCAGCGTCGAGTTCGAAAGCCGTGTGCAGGGCGCGCACGGCCAGTTCCAGGTACTTCTCTTCGATGACCACGGAAACCTTGATTTCCGAGGTAGAGATCATCTGGATGTTGATGCTTTCCTTGGCCAGGGATTCGAACATGCGGCTGGCCACGCCCGCGTGGGAACGCATGCCGACACCAACGATCGAGACCTTGGCGATCTTGGTATCGCCCACCACTTCCCGGGCACCGATCTCGCCAGCGGTCTTTTTCAGGATCGCTTCGGCAGACTGGTAGTCGTTGCGGTGCACGGTGAAGGTGAAGTCGGTGGTGTTATCGTGCGAAACGTTCTGCACGATCATGTCGACTTCGATGTTCGCGGCGCTGATCGGGCCGAGAATCTTGAACGCCACGCCGGGGGTGTCTGGCACGCCACGGATGGTCAGCTTGGCTTCATCGCGGTTGAAAGCGATGCCGGAAATGATCGGCTGTTCCATGGATTCCTCTTCATCGATAGTAATGAGGGTGCCCGGACCCTCTTTGAAGCTGTGCAGAACGCGCAGCGGAACGTTGTACTTGCCGGCGAACTCAACCGCCCGGATCTGCAACACCTTCGAGCCTAGACTGGCCATTTCCAGCATTTCTTCGAACGTGATCTTGTCCAGGCGCTGGGCCACAGGCACGACCCGTGGGTCGGTGGTGTAGACGCCGTCCACATCGGTGTAGATCTGGCATTCGTCAGCCTTGAGAGCCGCTGCCAGCGCCACGCCGGTGGTGTCGGAACCGCCACGGCCGAGGGTGGTGATGTTGCCCTGCTCGTCCACGCCCTGGAAACCAGCGACGACCACGACACGGCCAGCCTTCAGGTCACCGCGGATCTTCTGGTCGTCGATCTGCAGGATACGCGCTTTGTTGTGCGCGCTGTCCGTCAGGATGCGCACCTGGTTGCCGGTGTAGGACACCGCCGGCACACCACGCTTGATCAGCGCCATGGCCAGCAAGGCGATGGTCACCTGCTCGCCAGTGGAAACGATCACGTCCAACTCGCGGGGAACCGGTTGCTGGTCTCCGCTGATTTGCTTGGCCAGATCGATCAGACGGTTGGTCTCGCCGCTCATGGCCGACAGCACAACCACCAGGTCATCGCCCGCTTCACGGAATTTCTTAACCTTGTCGGCGACTTGTTCGATTCTCTCGACAGTGCCGACCGAGGTGCCTCCAAATTTCTGTACGATCAAAGCCATTTCAAAGCCGCCTCTGCCCATGAAGGGCGCCCAATAATTCAATCAGCAGCGCGCGGGCTCGTCACTAGACCACGAGCCCGCGACGCTGCCTTAAATACCCTGCTCTACAAATGCAACGGTCTGGGCCAGTGCCGCGTCCAGTGCGCCGACGTCGGTACCACCGCCTTGCGCCATGTCCGGACGACCACCGCCCTTGCCGCCCACTGCCGCAGCGGCCTGCTTCATCAAATCACCGGCTTTGAGTTGGCCAGTCAGGTCTTTGGTCACGCCTGCGACGAGAACGACCTTTTCCTCATGGACACTGCCGAGCAGGATCACTGCGCGGCCGAGTTTGTTTTTCAGTTGATCGACCAGCGCCAACAGCGCCTTGCCATCCTGGCCATCCAGACGCACGGCCAGCACCTTCACGCCCTTGACGTCCACGGCCTGGGCCGACAGATCGTCGCCCGCGGCGCTGGCGGCCTTGGCCTGCAACTGCTCGAGTTGCTTTTCCAGCAGGCGGTTGCGTTCCAGCACAGCCGACAGCTTGTCGATCAGGTTGTCGCGGCTGCCCCTGATCAGGCTTGCCGCTTCCTTGAGTTGTTCTTCCGCCGCGTTGAGGTACGCCAGCGCCGCTGCGCCAGTGACCGCCTCGATACGCCGCACGCCGGAGGCGACGCCGCCTTCGCTGATGATCTTGAGCAGGCCGATGTCGCCGGTGCGATTGGCGTGGATACCACCGCACAGCTCCACGGAGAAATCACCGCCCATGCTCAGCACGCGCACATTGTCGCCATATTTCTCACCGAACAACGCCATCGCGCCCTTGCGCTTGGCGGTCTCGATGTCGGTTTCCTCAGTCTCTACCGGAGAGTTCTTGCGAATCTCGGCGTTGACGATGTCTTCCAGCGCCTTGATCTGCTCAGGCTTGATGGCTTCAAAATGGCTGAAGTCAAAGCGCAGGCGCTGGCTGTCCACCAACGAGCCCTTCTGCTGGACATGCTCGCCCAGCACCTGGCGCAACGCTGCGTGCAGCAAGTGCGTGGCGGAGTGGTTCAGCGATGTCGCGTGGCGAACCTCGGCATCGACATGGGCCGCCACGGGAGCGGCGATCATCAAGCTGCCCGACGCCAGCACGCCATGGTGCAGGAAAGCACCACCGGTCTTGGTGGTGTCACGCACGTCGAAACGCGAGCTGCCCGCTTGCAGGTAACCGCTGTCGCCGATCTGGCCGCCGGACTCGGCGTAGAACGGCGTCTTGTCCAACACGATCACGCCTTCCTGGCCTTCGCTCAGGATGTCCACCGACTGCCCATCCTTATAGATGGCAACGATCTTGGCCGAACCGGTGGTGCCGGCATAGCCGGTGAATTCGGTGGCCACGTCAACCTTGACCAGGCTGTTGTAGTCCATGCCGAAGGAGCTGGCGGAACGCGCGCGCACCCGCTGGGCTTCCATCTCGCGCTCGAAACCGTCCTCGTCGAGGGTCAGGTTGCGTTCGCGGGCGATGTCGCCGGTCAGGTCCATCGGGAAACCGTAGGTGTCGTACAGCTTGAACACCACGTCGCCCGGGACCACGTTGCC
The DNA here is from genome assembly GCF_052871455.1 of Pseudomonas sp. LARHCG127. Lineage (NCBI taxonomy): Bacteria > Pseudomonadati > Pseudomonadota > Gammaproteobacteria > Pseudomonadales > Pseudomonadaceae > Pseudomonas > Pseudomonas sp. LARHCG127. Next base: position 251,315 of record NZ_JBIXJT010000007.1, on the reverse strand, counting down.
CTTGAGTTCGGCCAGGTCCTGCTCGAGGATCTTCAGGCCTTGCTCCAGGGTCTTGGCGAATTGCTCTTCTTCCGCCTTGAGCACGCGCTCGATGTGCGCCTGCTGGGACTTGAGTTCCGGGAAGGCTTCGCCCATCTCGGCCACCAACGCTCCGACGATCTGATAGAAGAAGCTGCCCTTGGCGCCCAGCTTGTTGCCGTGACGGCAGGCGCGACGGATGATCCGGCGCAGCACATAACCGCGACCTTCGTTGGAAGGCAGCACACCGTCGGCAATCAGGAAACCGCAGGAACGGATGTGGTCAGCGACGACTTTCAGCGAAGCCTGGTTGTCGTTGGTGCAACCGATGGCCTTGGCCGACGCGCTCAGCAGGCTCTGGAACAGGTCGATCTCGTAGTTGGAATGAACGTGCTGCAGCACCGCACTGATCCGCTCCAGGCCCATGCCGGTGTCCACCGACGGCGCTGGCAGCGGATGCAACACGCCATCGGCGGTGCGGTTGAATTGCATGAACACGTTGTTCCAGATCTCGATGTAGCGGTCGCCGTCTTCTTCCGGCGAGCCGGGTGGGCCGCCCCAGATGTCGGCGCCGTGATCGTAGAAAATCTCGGTGCAAGGACCGCATGGGCCGGTGTCGCCCATGGTCCAGAAGTTATCGGAGGCGTAAGGCGCGCCTTTGTTGTCGCCGATGCGCACCATGCGCTCTGCCGGGACACCGACCTCCTTGGTCCAGATGTCATAGGCTTCGTCATCGGTGGCGTAGACCGTTACCCAGAGCTTCTCCTTGGGCAGGTTCAGCCACTTGTCGGAGGTCAGGAAGGTCCAGGCGAAAGTGATAGCGTCGCGCTTGAAATAATCACCGAAGCTGAAGTTACCCAGCATTTCGAAGAACGTGTGGTGACGTGCGGTATAGCCGACGTTTTCCAGGTCGTTGTGCTTGCCGCCGGCACGCACGCACTTCTGGCTGCTCACTGCACGGGTGTAGGCACGTTTTTCCTGGCCCAGGAAGCAGTCCTTGAACTGGTTCATCCCCGCGTTGGTGAACAGCAGGGTCGGGTCGTTGCCCGGAATCAAAGAGCTGGAGGCTACTCGGGTGTGGCCTTGCTCTTCGAAGAAGCGAAGGAAGGCTTCACGGATTTCTGCGCTTTTCATTAGGTTCTTCCACGGAGGCTGCGGCCAAAGGCCTGTGCAAAACGTCAACAGACGAAGCAACGGCAAAGGGCCGCATTATATCGGCCCTGCGCGTGGGGTACAGCGTGTTTATGTGATAGAAACTGTCAATTGCCCAGGTTAACGGGTCATTGGCGGGAAAAATCGACGAAAGCGGCGATCACCTGGTCGATTTGCGCCGCGCTCACGTCCATGTGCGTCACCATTCGCAAGCGTGCCGCCGCGCTGAGCTTGATGCCCCGTTCATCGGCAAACGCCTTGATCACCTCGGCCCGCTCGCCCATTTGTACGTAGACCATGTTGGTCTGCACCGGCTCGACCTTGTAGCCCGCCGCACGCAAGCCCTCGGCGAGCCGCTGGGCATTGGCGTGGTCATCGGCCAGGCGCTGCACGTGATGTTCCAGGGCATACAGCCCCGCCGCCGCGAGAATGCCGGCCTGGCGCATGCCGCCACCGACCATCTTGCGCAACCGACGCGCCTTGCCGATCAGCTCGACGCTGCCGCACAGGACCGAGCCCACTGGCGCGCCAAGGCCCTTGGACAGGCACACCGACACCGAATCGAAATGTTGTGTGATCTGCCGGGCATCGACATTCAGCTTGACCGCAGCGTTGTACAACCGCGCCCCGTCCAGGTGCAGCGCCAGGCCATGTTCCTGGGTGAAACGCCGGGCCCGAGCCAGGTATTCCAGCGGCAGCACCTTGCCCTGCATGGTGTTTTCCAAGGCCAGCAGGCGGGTGCGGGCAAAGTGGAAGTCATCGGGCTTGATCGCCGCGGCGACGTGCGCCAGGTCCAGGGAACCGTCCGCCTGCACCTCCAGAGGCTGGGGCTGGATCGAACCGAGCACCGCCGCTCCGCCGCCTTCGTATTTATAGGTGTGGGCCTGCTGGCCGACGATGTACTCATCGCCGCGCTCGCAGTGGGCCATCAACCCCAACAGGTTGCTCATGGTGCCCGTCGGCACGAACAGCGCTGCGGCAAAGCCCAGGCGCGCGGCCAGTTCAGCTTCGAGGCGATTGACGGTCGGGTCTTCGCCATACACATCGTCGCCGGTCGGCGCACTGGCCATGGCATCGAGCATGCCGGCGGAAGGTTGGGTGACCGTGTCGCTGCGAAGATCGATAACACTCATGAATCTGGCCTCGGGTGCTGTTTGGGGAATTCCCTTTCGAAGGACAATTACTGCGGGCATGGCGCGGAATAATCAAGCCCAGGACCACACTAACCCAACAGATTATCCAAATCCCCTGTGGGAGCGAGCTTGCTCGCGATGGCGGCAGTAAACCCTGCATCGATGCAAGCTGAACCACCGCTATCGCGAGCAAGCTCGCTCCCACAGTGGTTTATGTGTTAAAAAATCTCCGCCGTCACATGCCGTGGCGGCAAAACGTTCTCAGGGCGGGGTGCAACTCCCCACCGGCGGTAATTGCGCGCAATGCGCATAGCCCGCGAGCGCTTGGCGCTACATCGCTTTTTGGGGTGTAGCGACAAGGTCAGCAGACCCGGTGTGATTCCGGGGCCGACGGTCATAGTCCGGATGAAGAGAGAACGGGATCGACACCCAAGGGCCGACTGCGACTCCGTGCGCGGCGTACCCTCGAATCCCCTTCGATTCATGACGCCCTGTTTTTCACACAAACAGGAACCAGAACATGCAACCCACTGCAATCGACAGCAAAAGCAAAAGTCATCCGGGCGAGCGCGTCGCGTTCATCCAGGCCTGCTGGCACAAGGAAATCGTCGACCAGAGCCGGAAAGGCTTCGTCGCCGAAATGATCCTCCAGGGTTACCAGGAAAGTGATATCGACTTCTTCGAAGTCGGCGGCGCCTTCGAAATTCCGCTGCACGCCAAGCTGCTGGCCAAGTCAGGCCGCTACGCCGGCATCGTCGCCGCCGGCCTGGTGGTGGACGGTGGTATCTACCGCCACGAGTTTGTCGCCCAATCGGTCATCAGTGGCCTGATGCAGGTGCAATTGGAAACCGAAGTGCCGGTGTTCTCGGTCGTGCTCACGCCGCATCACTTCCATGCCGGGGAAGAACATCAGAAGTTCTTCTTCGAGCATTTCGTGCACAAGGGCCAGGAGGCGGCGAAGACCTGCGCCGATACCTTGCACAAGACCCGGACGTTGCGTCGCAGTGAACAGCGGGCGGTAGCGGTCTAAAGCTGCAAAAAAAACCTGTGGCAGGTCGCTGCATGGCTATCGCGGTTTTCACGTCTTTATTGAAGGCGACTGACACTCCGCTATCGCGCGCACGCTCGCTCCCACATTGGTTTTGTGGAGGTTTTAGACCAGGCTTTCATCAGTCGCCGGCACGATCAGGATGCCAGCCCGCAAGCCATTCTTGACCTTGGGGTTCGGGAAGATGATCCGCGCGCCCTCCTCTTCGATCACCCAGCGGGTCTGGGCGATGTCTTCGGCCAGCACATAGCCTTTTTCAAGCTCGGAGAAGTTCTCGACATCCGCCGGCAGGTTAAGGCGGAAACTGTCGCTGTGCTTGATGATTTCCCGGGCCACGCTGAACAGCTGGAGGCCATCGAGGCCCTCGTCCAACTCCGGCTCGTTGCCTTCGATGATCTGGTGCAGGCCAGTTTCCAGCAGGCTGACGTTGACTCCGTCGTTCTGCCCGAACGGCCGGGCCTTGCCCAGCTCCAAGGTGAAGGATTCGGCACCGAGCTGATCGTAGGTATAGGCACTGAACACGATGGACGGCTTGTTCTGCAGCAGCACCGCTTCCATGCCCGCGGCACGCAGGCGCGCCAGTTCCCGGCGTGAATGCTGGCGACCTTCTTTCCATGGATAGAGGGCGAACTGCTCGATCTTCGAGCCACGAATGGCAGTGTGCAGGTCGTAGTGCAAGCGACTGCGCTCCGGCCGGCTGAAAAAACTGGCGGCCAGCCGCTCCAGCTCGCAGGCCCGCAGCGCCTCAGGACCACCGCTCAACTCATGGCGACCATTGAACAGCCGGTTGACGTCCTGTTCGACGAAACGCTCACCGCGCCGGATGGCCTCGGGGTTGCCGAACAGGAACAGAATGCGTGCCCGGGGTTTCAGGTCACCACGGGCGATGTCATGCAGCAGGCGGTCGAGCAATTCGATCGGCGCGGTTTCGTTGCCGTGGATGCCGGCCGACAGCAGCAGGTCCAGGCCGTTGTCCCAGGCTTCGGGCGGCTTGACCTCCAGCGCGCCCTCGCTCAACCAGCGCATCCGTACGCCTTCGACAGTCAGTTGAGTCTTCTCCGCCGGTTCACGGCCGGCGAGGGTCAGTTCAAGCAGTTTGCCGAGGGCGAGCATAGCGCGGTTTCCTTAGTGGTCGTGGCCGCAATCCGGGCCATGGACATGGTCATCGTCGCCGACGTCCGCCGGTTCCATTTCCAGTTGCAGGCTGACCAGGTTGGTCGCCAATGGACGCAACAACAGGTTGGCGTATTCCTCGTCCCCTTCCTCGACGTCAACGCCGATCAGCAGCTGACCGCGGCCATCCTGCTGGATCCACAATTCCTTGCCTTGCCACATCACCGCGACGCGGGTGCAGGAGGTTTCCAGTTGGGTGCCGTCGGTGTCTTCGAGGATCAGCTGCAGGGTATCGCTCATGTCTTTACATTCTCGTCTGGGGATAAGGCAACGCGCCCTGCTTTGACTGTAGTCAGGTCGCGCGCGCTTTCAATTGATCTGGAAAGGATAAACCGCGCCAAGTTTAAGGATTTGTGTCAGTTCATCCAGTGCCCCGCGGCATTCGAGCAGCAACTGCGGGTCTGCCAGGTCATTCTCGGTCATGCGGTCGCGGTAGTGACGCTCGACCCATTGGGTCAGCGAATCGTACAGCGGCGCGGTCATGATAACCCCTGGGTTGACGGCCGCCAGTTCGGTTTCATTCAGCGCTACGCGCAACCTCAGGCAAGCAGGGCCGCCGCCGTTCTGCATGCTTTGCTTGAGGTCGAAGACCTTCACTTCGCGGATAACGCCGCCAGCGCCCGTCAGGCCTTGCAAGTATTGCCAGACGCGTTCGTTGCCGCGGCATTCTTCCGGCACGATCAATAGCATCGAGCCGTCGGGACGCGACAGCAACTGGCTATTGAACAGGTAGGAACGAACCGCATCATCGACGGTGACCGCCGAACGCGGTACGCACACCGATTGAAATTTCCCACCGACCTTGGCGAGTTTGCTGCTCAATTCGGCCAGCATCTTGTCGGTCTCGAGAAACGCGTCCTCGTGATAGAACAGCACTTCGCCATTACCCACCGCGATCACGTCGTTGTGGAACACGCCTTGGTCGATCACCGACGGATTCTGTTGCGCGTAGACCACGCCCTCCTCCCGCAGACCATGCAGGCGCGCAACCGCCTGGGAGGCTTCGAGGGTTTGGCGTGCCGGATATTTCTGCGGTGCGGGGTAACGGGTGTCGAAGGCACTGCGACCGAAGACGAAGAATTCGACACCGGCCTCGCCGTAGGCGCGGCAGAAACGGGTGTGGTTGGCCGCGCCTTCATCGCCGAACTGCGCCACCGCCGGCAACGCGGCGTGATGGGCGAAGTGTTGCGGGTTGGCGAACATCGCCCCCAGCACACGGCTGGTGGTCGGATGCTCGATGCTGCGGTGGTATTTGCAGTTCAGGTTGGCGGCGGTGAAGTGCACGCGGCCATCGGCCGTGTCGGCGCTCGGGCTGACCGTGGCGGCGTTGGCCACCCACATGCTGGAGGCCGAGCAACTGGCGACCAACAGTGGCATCGCTTCTTTCGCGGCCTGCTGGATGACCTGGGCATCGCTGCCGGCAAAGCCCAGCCGACGCAAAGCCGCCACGTCCGGGCGCTCCTGCGGTGCCAGCACGCCTTGCTGGAAACCCATGTCCATCAGCGCTTTCATTTTCGCCAGGCCCTGCAACGCCGCTTCCTTGGGGTTCGAGGACTGCTGGCTGTTGCTCTGGGACGCGACGTTGCCGTACGAGAGCCCGCCGTAGTTATGGGTCGGCCCCACTAGACCGTCAAAGTTGACTTCATAGGATTTCATCAGCGAGGCTCCACGAGAATCTGTTTTTTATAGGCATCAGGTAACGGTTTTGATCGAATACCGAGGCGCGGCCTTCGCGAGCAAGCTCGCTCCCACAGGGTCTTGCACCGTCCTTGTGGGAGCGAGCTTGCTCGCGATTGGGGCTTAAACCATTTTTACGCCAGGCGTCAGGCTCGCCGGCATGACAAGGCTCGGCGTCTCCAGGGAAGCCACCGGGTACGCGCAATAATCCGCCGCGTAATAAGCGCTGGCGCGATGGTTGCCCGAGGCACCGACACCGCCGAACGGCGCGCTGCTGGCGGCGCCGGTCAGCTGTTTGTTCCAGTTGACGATACCGGCGCGGCTTTGCAGCCAGAACTCTTGGTAACGGTCCTGGGAATCGGACAGCAAGCCGGCGGCCAGGCCATATTGCGTGTTGTTGGCTTCGGTAATCGCTGCGGGGAAATCCTTGTAGCGGATCACTTGCAGCAACGGCCCGAACAACTCCTCGTCGGGACGCTCGGCCACGGCCGTCACGTCCAGGATACCCGGCGTCAGCAATGCAGCCTGGGCCTGCGGCTGAGTCATGGCCAACAGCGGCACTGCGCCTTTGCCCAGCAAGTGGTTTTGCGCATCCATCAGCGCCTTGGCCGCGCCCAGGGAAATCACCGAGCCCATGAACGGTGCCGGTTGCTGGTCGAAGGCACCCACTTCAAGGGTAGAACTGACCGCCACCAGGCGCGCCAGCAAGGCATCGCCCCAGGCACCTACCGGCACCAGCAGGCGGCGCGCACACGTGCAGCGCTGCCCGGCGGAAATGAAGGCGGATTGGATAATGGTGTAGACCGCCGCATCGACGTCCGCCACCTCATCCACCACCAGTGGGTTGTTACCGCCCATTTCCAGCGCGAGGATCTTGTCCGGGCGACCGGAAAACTGTTGGTGCAGCAAGTTTCCGGTGCGGCTGGAGCCGGTGAAGAACAGCCCGTCGATGCCCGGGTTCGCCGCCAGGGCGATACCGGTTTCCCGCGCGCCTTGCAGCAGGTTCAGCACGCCCGCCGGCAAACCCGCCTCGACCCAGCACTTGACCGTCAGCTCGGCGACTTTCGGCGTCAGCTCGCTCGGCTTGAACAACACGCAGTTGCCGGCGAGCAGCGCAGGCACGATGTGGCCATTGGGCAAATGGCCAGGGAAGTTGTAAGGGCCGAACACCGCCACCACACCGTGGGGTTTGTGGCGCAGCATGGCGGTGGCGTCGCCCAGGGGGCCGCTCTTCTCGCCGGTCCGCTCGCGGTAGCTCTGCACCGAAATGGCGATTTTGTTGACCATGCTGGTCACCTCGGTCGCCGCTTCCCACAACGGCTTGCCGGTTTCTTCACCGATGCACCGGGCCAGTTCGTCAGCATGGCTTTTCAGGGACGCGGCAAAGGCCTCCAGCACCTGGATGCGTTCATCCAGCGAGCGGCGGGCCCAGTCCGGGAACGCTTGGCGCGCGGCCTGCACCGCCGATTCCACCTGCGCCGCGGTGGCGCCGTTGCCCGACCACAACACCTGCTGGGTCACTGGATTCAACGACTCGAAGAGGTCGCCCTGGCCTTCCAGCCAGCTACCTGCGATGTACAACGACTTCATCATTTTGACTCCCGGGCAGCAGACAACGCCACGGCACGCACCTGGTCGCCGGCGTTGAGTTGAAGACGTTTGGCGGTCAGCGGATCGACCACCAGTGTGCCTGCGGCAAAGCGCGCCGGTGCCGCGGTGATGCGGCAGTCTTCGCGCTTGCGGTTATGGATGAGGAACGGCGTGGCGTCATCGCCCGGCGTGCCGATGGCCAGCACCAGCGCCTGGCTGTCGCGAATCGCGCGGATCTTGCCGGTTTCGCATTCCACCGCCGGGCCGGCGTCGAAGATGTCGACGTAACCTTGGTAGCTGAACCCTTCGCTCTTGAGCATCGACAGCGCCGGTTCGGTATCTGGATGAACCTGGCCAATCACGGCCCGGGCATCTTCGGACAAGAAGCAGGTGTACAGCGGGAACTTGGGCATCAGCTCGGCGATGAACGCCTTGTTACCAACGCCGGTCAGGTAATCGGCCTGGCTGAATTCCATCTTGAAGAAATGCCGGCCCAGGCTTTCCCAGAACGGCGAACGCCCGTTGTCGTCGGACATGCCGCGCATCTCGGCGATGATCTTGTTGCCGAACAACTGCGGGAATTCGGCGATGAACAACAGCCGCGCCTTGGCCAGCATCCGGCCGTTGAGGCCATTGCGGAAGTCGGCGTGGAGGAACAGCGAGCACAGCTCCGAATTGCCGGTCAGGTCGTTGGCCAGGAACAACGTCGGGATTTCCCGATAAATGTTCAACTCCTGGGACGCGCTGACCGTCAGGCCGACCCGGAAGTTGTACCAGGGCTCACGCAATCCCACCGCGCCGGCGATGGCGGAAATGCCCACCACGCGACCGTCATCGTCTTCGAGCACGAACAGGTAGTCCGCGTCACCACGCCCGGCTTCGCCGCGAAAGGTCTTCTCGGCCCAGCCGACCCGATGGGCCAGGCGCTCTTCGTTGGCCGGCAAGGTAGTCAGGCCGGTGCCCGTGCTGCGGGCCAGGGCGATCAGAGCGGGTAAGTCGCTGCTGCGTACGGGACGAACGATCATGCTATCTCCTCAGACGGGCCGCTCTCGCCACCCGCGAAACTCAGCTGTAAAGCGTTATACCGCTACCAAACGCACGCTGGCGCCTTCGCCAACGCCCAAGGCTTCGGCCGCTTCCATGTCCAGCGTTACAGGCTTGCCTGGCGCGTAGTCGAGCTCGAGCAGCACGGCGCGGTAATCCTGCAATTGGGCATTGGCCACCAGGTATTGGCGGCCGGCCCCCTTGACCGGTTCGCCGATCTTGACCGGCACCACGCGGCTCTGGGCAATCGAACGGATGCCCGAGACACGGGCATGCAGGGTCGGGCCACCGTCGAAGATGTCGATGTAGTGATCGGTCTCGAAACCCTCGCGCATCAGGATGTCGAAGGTGATCTGCGCCCGCGGATGAACCTGGCCCATGGCTTCCTGGGCGGCATCCGGCAACAGCGGCACGTAGATCGGGTAATGGGGCATCAGTTCGGCGAGGAACGTACGGCTTTTCAGCCCGCACAAACGCTCGGCGGCGGCGTAGTTGAGGTCGAAGAAGTTGCGACCGATGGCGTCCCAGAACGGCGAGTCGCCATTCTCATCGCTGTAGCCGACGATCTCGGTCACCACCGAATCGGCGAACCGCTCCGGATGACTGGCGACGAACAACAGCCGCCCGCGGGAATTGAGTTCCGACCACGGCGAACCCACCAATTCCGGCACCACGTAGAAACTGGTCAACAGGCTGTTGCCGGTCAGGTCGTGGCATTGGGAGAGTACGTGGATCTTGTTGTGGATCTTCAGCTCACGGGACGCGTGAACGAAGGTCTCGTTGCGAAAGCTGTAGAACGGTTCGGAATAACCGGCCGAAGCGACAATGGCCGAGCAGCCAGCCAGCTTGCCGGTCGCGGTGTCTTCGAGGACGAAGAAATAGCTCTCTTCGCCGTTGAAACTGACTTCGGCGGCAAACGAGGCTTCGCTGGCGGCGATCTTGTCGCTCAGGCGTTCAACGTCATCCGGCAAGGAGGTGACACCGATCGGACTGTCCGCAGCCAGACGCTGTACCTCGCCCAGATCAGCCATTTGCGCGGGGCGCATCACCAGCATGGTGTCACTCCTTAACTTGAAATAAACGGTTCGACCAAAGGGTCGATACACAGAAAAAAACTAAACAAACACCCTGGCCCGCATTGCATCTGCGGCGGTCTTCGATTTTTCAGCCGCTGCAAGACTCCTGTGGGAGGTCCGGGTCAGCCTCAGGCTTGCGTCAGCTTCGCCGCCGCCCGCTCGAAGCGGTCCAGGCCGGCGTCGATGTCGGCGTCTTCCACCACCAGGCTCGGGGCGAAGCGAATCACGTCCGGGCCGGCTTGGAGGATCATCAGGCCTTCCTGTTCGGCGGCATTGAAGATGTCCTTGGCCTTGCCTTTCCAGGCGTCGTTCAGCACGCAACCGATCAGCAGGCCCAGGCCACGCACCTGGGTGAACAGGCCGTACTTCTCGCCGATCTGTTCCAGGCGTGCCTTGAATTTGTTGTGCTTGGTCTTGACGCCACCGAGCACTTCAGGGGTATTGATCACGTCGATTACCGCCTCGGCCACCGCACATGCCAGCGGGTTGCCGCCGTAGGTGGTGCCGTGGGTGCCGACGACCAGGTGCTTGGCCAGCGCTTCGGTGGTGAGCATCGCCGCGATCGGGAAACCACCGCCCAGGCTCTTGGCGCTGGTGAGGATGTCCGGGACCACGCCGTAATGCATGTAGGCGAACAGATGGCCGCTGCGGCCCATGCCGGTCTGCACTTCGTCAAAGACCAGCAGCGCATCGTGGGCATCGCACAGGTCGCGGGCGCCTTGCAGGTAGGCCTGCTCGGCCGGCAACACACCGCCCTCGCCCTGGATCGGTTCCAGCACAACGGCGCAGGTCTTATCGGAAATGGCGGCTTTCAAAGCAGCCAGGTCGTTATAAGGAACGTGGGTAATGCCGGTAATTTTAGGCCCGAAACCGTCGGAGTACTTCGATTGCCCGCCGACGTTGACGGTGAACAGGGTACGACCGTGGAAGCTATTGAGCGCGGCGATGATTTCGTATTTTTCACTGCCGAAACGATCGAAGGCGACGCGACGGGCCAGCTTGAAGGCGGCCTCGTTGGCTTCGGCGCCGGAGTTGCAGAAGAACGCGCGCTCGGCGAAGGTCGCGTTGACCAGTTTGTGAGCCAGGCGCAGGGCCGGTTCGTTGGTGAAAACGTTGGAGACGTGCCACAGCTTGTTGGCCTGTTCGGTCAGTGCACCGACCAGCGCCGGGTGGGCATGGCCCAGTACGTTGACTGCGATACCGCCAGCAAAGTCGATCAGCTCGCGACCGGATTGATCCCATACGCGGGAACCGGCACCACGCACAGGAATGAAGGCAGCAGGTGCATAGTTGGGAACCATAACCTGGTCGAAATCGGCGCGTTGTACCGCGGCTTGCTCAACGGACATCGGAGTCTCCTGATGAGGAACACCCGCCTGGAACTGGCGAGCTTGGTAAGGATTGTAAGGACAGTTTTCAGCCCGGCCTTGCCGCCAAGCGACAACTTCTTATAGCGCCAACCCACGTTTTGCGCGGGTTTACGGCAATGCGACAAATAGCGTCGCAAAGGCGCAGTTTAAACGTTGCCGGTGTATTTGAGGTGCCCGCATTCACATTTGCGCTGCCAGACACAAAACACCTGTGGGAGCGGGGGGGGGGGGGGGTGGGGGGGGTGGGCGCACCAAAAATTAAAAGCAAAAACCCCCAACACAGCCAACCACC
>NZ_JBIXJT010000007.1:65077-239732 GCF_052871455.1 Pseudomonas sp. LARHCG127 | reverse complement strand
CAAAACCACCTGTGGGAGCGTTATGGCTGCCGATGGCGGAGGTACACCCAACATTCATTTCACTGAAATACCGCCATCGCGAGCAAGCTCGCTCCCACAGTTCTTGTGTTGACCGCCTATCCGCAGTCTTGCCGGTTAGCCCCGTTCGGACGGCACCGAGGACAATTCGAACGGGCTGCTGCTGCGTCGCTGGTTGCGGTCTTCCCGCGGCGTGGCGCCGAAGAAGTTGCGGTAGGCGCTGGAGAAGTGGGGCCCCGAGGAGAAACCGCAGGACAAGCCGATCTGGATGATGGACTTGCTGGTCTGCATCAGCATCTGCCGGGCCTTGTTCAGGCGCAGCTCCAGGTAATACTGGCTGGGCACGCGGTTGAGGTATTGCTTGAAGATCCGCTCCAGTTGCCGACGGGATACGCACACATGCTGGGCGATTTCGTCGGTGGTCAGCGGCTCCTCGATGTTGGCCTCCATCAGCAACACCGCCTGGGTGAGCTTTGGATGGCTGGAGCCGAGGCGATTCTGCAACGGAATGCGCTGGCGCTCGCCACCCTCGCGAATGCGCTCGACCACCAGCTCTTCCGACACCGCGCCGGCCAGTTCCGCGCCGTGATCCCGGGCCAGCACCGCCAGCAGCAGGTCCAGCACCGACATGCCGCCGCAAGCGCTCAGGCGATCGCGATCCCAGTCGAACAGATGGCTGGTGGCAATGACCTTGGGGAAGCGTTCGGAGAAATCGTCCTGCCAACGCCAATGCACAGCGGCACGGTAACCGTCGAGCAACCCCAATTGCGCCAGGGGATAGACACCGGCAGACAAACCGCCGATCACACAACCGGCACGCACCAGTTGCTTGAGGGCGCTGCCCAGGGGCGAGGCCAGCGCGGTCGGCGGCTCATCGGCCAGCAGGAACAGCTTCTGGAAACCCTCGAGCTTGCCGGCCCAGGGTTCGCCCGGCAATTGCCAGGCGCCGTCGGCCGGTGGCTCGGCCTGCAAGAACGACAACTCGTAGACCACATCCGGATGCACCCGCTGGGCGACACGCAAGGCGTCCTCGGCCAGCGCCAGCGTCAAGGCTTTAGTGCTGGGCCAAATCAGGAAACCTATTCGATGGGCAGTCATGGCGGGCGATCCGAAGCGAAAACAGTGTTAAAGCCAAAAGCGGCTGCAACCAAATTAGACCATCTGGCGCGCGGTGCGCAGCATGACCCAAATCAGGTGCGTAACGGGAGCGATTACTTGAGGCTGCCCGACAGAAATTGTTGCAGGCGCTCGGATTGCGGATTCACCAGCACTTCGCGCGGGTTGCCGCTTTCTTCGACGATGCCTTTGTGCAAGAACACCAGCTGGTTCGACACTTCACGGGCAAAGCCCATTTCGTGGGTCACCACCACCATGGTCCGGCCTTCCAAGGCCAGGGCCTGCATCACCTTGAGCACGTCGCCCACCAGTTCCGGGTCCAGCGCCGAGGTCGGCTCGTCGAACAGCATCACCTCAGGCTCCATCGCCAGCGCACGGGCAATCGCCACGCGCTGCTGCTCGCCGCCGGACATGTGGCCCGGGTAGGCATCCTTGCGATGAGCCACGCCAACCTTGTTCAGATAGTGCTCGGCCTTCTCCCGTGCTTCGGCCTTGGCCACGCCCAGTACATGCACCGGCGCCTCCATGATGTTTTCCAGCGCGGTCATGTGGGACCACAGGTTGAAATGCTGGAACACCATCGACAGCCGCGAACGCATGCGCTGCAGTTGCTTGGGGTCCGAAGCCTTCATGGCGCCGTCCTTGCCCGCCACCAGCTTCAACTCTTCGTTGTTGAGCAGGATCTTGCCGGCATGGGGTTGCTCAAGCAGGTTGATGCAACGCAGGAAAGTACTCTTGCCGGAGCCACTGGAGCCGATGATGCTGATCACATCGCCAGCGGCGGCTTTCAGGGACACGCCCTTGAGCACTTCGTGACTGCCATAGCGTTTATGCAGGTCTTGGACTTCAAGCTTGTACATGCGGTCGGTTCTCACAAAACGTCAGTCGTTGAGCAGTCGATCGGATCGATGCGTTATCAGTGCTTGCGCGGGGCCAGGTAACCCAGCCAGCGGCGCTCGGCCAGTTTGAACAGGCGCACCAGGATGAAGGTCAGGCACAGGTAGAACACACCGGCGGTGATGTAGGCCTCGAACGGCAAGTAATACTGCGCGTTCACCGTGCGCGCGGCACCGGTGATGTCGATCAGGGTCACGATGGAGGCCAGGCTGGTGGTCTGCAACATCATGATCACTTCGTTGCTGTATTGCGGCAGCGCCCGGCGCAGGGCCGACGGCAGCAGGATCCGGCGATACAGCTTGTAGCGCGACATGCCCATGGCCTTGGCCGCTTCGATCTCACCGTTGGGCGTGGCCCGCAGGCTGCCGGCGATGATTTCGGCGGTGTAGGCACTGGTGTTGATGGCGAACGCCAGGCACGCACAGAACGTTGCGCTGGACAGCCATGGCCAGAGGAAGCTCTCGCGCACGACCGCGAACTGCGCCAACCCGTAGTAGATCAGGAACAGCTGCACCAGCATCGGCGTGCCGCGGATCACGTAGGTGTAGAGCCAGGCCGTCATGTTGACGACCGGCTGCTTGGACACCCGCATCAACCCCAGGGGCAGCGCCGCCAGCAGGCCGAAGAACAGCGACAGGGCCAACAGCTTCAGAGTGGTCAGCAAGCCGCTGAAATACAGCGGCAAAGCTTCGTAGATGACGTTGTAGTCGAAGATCATAGATCAGCCGCCCTTACGCCTACCGAGTAGCGCTTCTCAAGGTGACGCAACGCCAGCAACGAGACACTGGTGATCACCAGGTACATCGCCGCCACTGCGAGGAAGAAGGTGAAAGGCTCGCGAGTGGCATCCGCCGCCTGCTTGGCCTTGAACATCATGTCTTGCAGGCCCACCACGGAAATCAGCGCAGTGGCCTTGGTCAACACCAACCAATTGTTGGTGAAACCCGGAATCGCCAGGCGAATCATCTGTGGCACCAGCACCCGGAAGAACACCTGGAAGCTGTTCATGCCATACGCCATGCCCGCCTCGGCCTGCCCCTTGGGGATCGCCATGAAGGCACCGCGAAAGGTTTCCGACAGGTACGCACCGAAAATGAAACCCAGCGTGCCGATACCGGCCGCCAGCGGGTTCAGGTCGATGTAGTCGTCATAGCCAAGCATCGGCGCGACGCGGTTGAGCAGGTCCTGGCCGCCGTAGAAAATCAGCAGGATCAGCACCAGGTCGGGAATGCCGCGGATGACCGTGGAATACAGGTCGCCCAGCCACGCCAGCCAGCGCACCGGCGAGAGGCGCAACGCGACACCAATCAACCCCAGGACGATGGCCAGGGCCATGGACGACAAGGCGAGCTCAAGCGTCAACCATGCGCCATCGAGGATGACAGCCCCGTAGCCTTTCAACATGATTCAGGTCCTCGAAAGTGGGATGAAAAAATGGCGCAAACCGCAGAGATCCTGTTGCTTGCGCCATTTCGCACGAGTGGCGGGACGTCGTTACTTGCCGTAGATGTCGAAAGCGAAGTATTTGTCCTGGATTTGCTTGTACTTGCCGTTCTCGCGAATGGCAGTGATCGCGCCATTGATCTTGTCTTTCAAGGCATCGCCCTTGCGAACCGCGATACCGATGCCGTCGCCGAAGTATTTCTCATCGGTGAAGGCCGGGCCGACGAAGGCGAAGCCCTTGCCGGCATCGGTCTTGAGGAAGCCGTCATCCAGCAGCGTAGCGTCTGCCACGGTGCCGTCGAGGCGGCCGGCGGACACGTCCAGGTAGATCTCGTTCTGCGAACCGTACGGCTTGATCTCGGCACCCAGCGGGGCCAGCACTTCACGGGCGAAACGCTCGTGGATCGAACCGCGCTGCACGCCGATGTTCTTGCCCTTGAGCTCGGCCAGGCCGTCGCTGACCTGGGTACCGGCCTTCATCACCAGGCGGGCCGGGGTGTTGTAGTACTTGTTGGTGAAATCAACCGACTTCTTGCGATCTTCAGTGATCGACATGGACGACAGGATCGCGTCGATCTTGCGCACCTTCAGCGCCGGGATCAGGCCGTCGAACTCTTGCTCGACCCACACGCACTTGACCTTCATCTCTTCGCACAGCGCATTGCCGATGTCGTAGTCGAAACCGACGATGCTGCCATCCGGGGCTTTCGAGGCGAACGGAGGGTAAGCCGCTTCGATACCAATCTTCAGGGGCTTCTCATCAGCGAAGGTCGGCAGGGACAGCACGGACAGTGCCAGGGCGCCAAGCAGCACAAGTTTCTTCATCTTGGGACTCCATCGGTAAAGGGCAAAAACGGCAGAGTGAGCAACAGCCCAATATGCGAATGGGTGAAACGAACTTTGGTGCTGCGTCCTAGGAAGCTCACGATTTATCCAACGCGAGCCACGACGAGCGAGTGATCGGCATTCTAACGACAGGCCCGAAGCCGATATTTCTTCAATGCGACAACAAATTACAGAAGCACCAAGAAAGCTGTTTGAGCACATTGACAGCCCCGCAAATTCATGCAAGAGCAAAAGAAGGGAAACCGATCTATGCTGCAAATAGCGGGCCCATTATTCGCAAACCCTTCTAATCCGGCAAGCACAGCGTGTCGGCTTATTTTCACAGACGCCTGGAACCGCCCTATGACGGGGCTTCGCGTTTCACATCGCCCCGTTATGGCGCCTTTGGTTACACATTTCGAAACGTCGGTAACGTTCAGACACCTCCTACTTTAAACGCCGATATTTATTCGAACACCTATCAGCCAAACACCAAACCCTGTGGCGAGGGAGCTTGCTCCCGCTGGGCTGCGCAGCAGCCCCAATAGCCAGGCACCGCGCTTGCTCAGGCATACCGCATTGACCGGTTTACGACTGCTGCGCAGCCGAGCGGGAGCAAGCTCCCTCGCCACAAAGGCACCACACTTCAGGCCCTCCCAGCGCGCCCATAAAAAAGCCCCGCCCGGCAAACGCCGGGCGGGGCTCTTAGGTGCTACACGCGACCGTCAGGCCACGTTCATGGTCTTGTGTGTCTCGATCAGGTGCGCCACCACACCCGGGTCGGCCAGGGTGGAGATATCACCCAACCCGTCGTATTCCGCCGTGGCGATCTTGCGCAGGATGCGGCGCATGATCTTGCCGGAGCGGGTCTTCGGCAGCCCCGGTGCCCACTGGATCACGTCTGGCGAAGCAATCGGACCGATCTCCTTGCGCACCCAGTTCTTCAGCTCCAGGCGCAGGGCCTCGCTGGTTTCTTCGCCGGCATTGAGAGTGACGTAGACATAAATGCCCTGCCCCTTGATGTCGTGCGGCACGCCCACCACCGCCGCTTCGGCGACTTTCGGGTGGGCGACCATGGCGCTTTCGATCTCGGCGGTGCCCATGCGGTGGCCGGAGACGTTGAGCACGTCATCCACCCGACCGGTGATCCAGTAGTAGCCGTCCTCGTCGCGACGAGCGCCGTCACCGGTAAAGTACATGCCACTGAAGGTCTTGAAGTAGGTGTCGACAAAACGGTCATGGTCGCCGTACAGCGTACGCGCCTGGCCTGGCCACGAATCGAGGATCACCAGGTTGCCTTCAGCGGCGCCCTCGACCAGGTTGCCGAGGTTGTCCACCAGTGCCGGCACCACGCCGAAGAACGGACGCGTGGCCGAACCTGGCTTCAACGCCGTGGCGCCTGGCAGCGGGCTGATCAGCACGCCACCGGTTTCGGTCTGCCACCAGGTGTCGACGATCGGGCAACGCTCCTTGCCGACATTCTTGTAGTACCAGTCCCAGGCTTCCGGGTTGATCGGCTCGCCCACCGACCCCAACAGGCGCAGGCTGCTGCCATCGGCACCTTCGACCGCGGCGGTGCCCGAGGCCATCATCGCGCGGATCGCGGTCGGCGCGGTGTAGAGGATGCTGACCTTATGCTTGTCGACAACCTTGGCCACCCGGGTGATGTCCGGGTAGTTCGGCACGCCCTCGAACAGCAGCGTGGTCGCGCCATTGGCCAGCGGGCCGTAGACGATATAACTGTGGCCGGTGACCCAACCCACGTCGGCGGTGCACCAGTAGACCTCGCCCGGTTTGTAGTCGAACACGCGCTCATGGGTCAGCGCCGCGTACAGCAAGTAGCCAGCCGTGGTGTGCTGCACGCCCTTCGGCTTGCCGGTGGAGCCGGAGGTGTAGAGGATGAACAGCGCTTCCTCGGCGCCCATCTCTTTCGGCGCGCAAACGGTACCGGCGACCTTCATCAGGTCTTCGTACCAGATGTCACGGTGCTGGTTCCACTTGATGTTGCCCGCCGTGCGCTTGCACACGATGACTTTCTGGATGCTGCTGGTTTCCGGGTTGGTCAGCGCGTCATCGACGTTGGCCTTGAGCGGGATCTTCTTGCCGGCGCGAATGCCTTCGTCGGCGGTGATCACCACTTTGGATTTGCAGTCGATGATCCGGCCCGCCAGGGCTTCGGGGGAGAAACCACCGAACACCACCGAGTGAATCGCACCGATCCGGGTACAGGCCAGCATCGCGACCACGGCTTCAGGGATCATCGGCATGTAGATGGTCACCACGTCGCCGCGGTGCACGTCCTGGCCGCGCAGGGCGTTGGCGAACTTGCAGACTTCTTCGTGCAGCTCGCGATAAGTGATGTTGCGGCTCTCGGACGGGTCATCGCCCTCCCAGATAATCGCAATTTGATCGCCGCGCTCGGCCAGGTGACGGTCGAGGCAGTTGTAGGAAACGTTCAGGGTGCCGTCGGCGAACCACTTGATGTCGACATGGTGATCGTCGAAGGACGTCTGCTTCACCGTGGTGAAAGGCTTGATCCAATCGAGGCGCTTGGCCTGCTCGCGCCAGAAGCCGTCCGGGTTGACGACCGACTGCTGGTACATGGCCTTGTAGGTCGCCTCGTCAGTCAGCGTATTGGCCGCAACCTCGGGACGAACGGGATACACAGAAGCCGCACTCATCTTTCTTACCTCGGTGAATAGTTGTTTTTGTATGATCCCGTTGTAGCCCGGGGCGGGCCTATAGAACCATTCGACGATGGTAGTAACAAGTCCCTACAAAATGTCGGTACTAGTGGGAGCCGAGCTTGCTCGCGATGGCGGTGGGTCAGTCAATATCCATGCAAACTGATCCACCGCTATCGCGAGCAAGCTCGCTCCCACAGTTGATCTCCATTGAACGCTCACTTTACGTCCAACGCCGCTCCCCCTGTGGGAGCGAGCTTGCTCGCGATGGCGCCTGCCCATCCAATAGCAATTCACCAGACAGCCACCGACTCCCAGTCGATTATTACCAGATCAACCAACAGTGTTTATCAAAACCGAGTCTGTTTACCCCCACCCTCACCTTCTAAAATCCACCTCGCCAACCGGCAAACACGATTAGCGCAACACAGCCCCCACGAAGGCCGTTAATCCAACTTCCAACACTTGCTCCACACGCAACCCCAAAAAGGTTGCGTGACCCCACTCGACCTCAAAAAGGTGAAATACAAATGAAAGCTTTATGGGTCCTGGTCCTCGGCAGCCTGTGCGCCACCGCAATGGCGGATGAGACTCCGATCGACGCAGCACAGCAAAAACCGGCCATCGAGGAGTACACCTACTCCACCCACCTGGACATCGCCAAAGTCATCTCCATGAGCGACATCCCGAACGTCTGCGAAGTGGTTCCGGCGAAGATGGAATACGACGACTCCAAAGGCCAACGCCACATCCTGCGCTACAGCATCATGGGCAACGGTTGCTCCAACGGCTGATCACAACTGGCAATTTCCATGGCCCGATTTCGATCGGGCCAGGTTGTGTCTAGAACCGCCGAAAACCCTCCACAAACACAACATGTAGTGCAAAACCGCAAAAAACGCTGTTTTTTTGATCAAAAAAATCCGCGATCCGCTTCATGCAAAAAAAATCTTGAGCGGCCAAAGCCTTGTAAACCCTCGCTCCCACGCGGATATGCCCCCCGCCGCCCCTTCTGTGAGCTATTTCGCCGCAGCACGTAGGCAAAAAAGTCCTTATAATGCCGCCTTAAACGGGCCTGCAATATTCCCTTACAGGGGATCACGCCAGCCTGGAGCCCACGCAGAGGCCCATCGCCTCCTCGCGTTCACCGCCGCTCCGGAATGACCCGTACATTTTTCTGTTTATTGCCTGCGTCAGCTGCTGCAACAAACGATTTTTCAAGATCCACCGCGGCCAGTAGGCCTTCATTGGGCATCTGGCCCTCACGCAGGAGACGACACGTCATGCTGAGCTGGGACGAATTCGACAAAGAAGACAGTGGCGAAGTCGCTGTAAAAGGCGCTAACGCCGGCCACGCTTCTGAAGCCAACATGGACCGCCTCGACAGCGCCGGCGGTGCCGCCGCCCTCGAAGCCCGGGCCGTGACGGCCAGCGACTCGGCCGCGATCATTCGCGCCAAGGCCGCCCTCGACAAACTCGACGTCGCCGAAGGCCTCGCCGAACTCGAAGGCGCCTCCGCCCGTGTCGCCGTCGATGAAAAGCGCATGATCAACTGCCGCGCCGACCTCAACCAGCTCGTGCCATTCAAATACGACTGGGCCTGGCAGAAGTACCTGGACGGCTGCGCAAACCACTGGATGCCGCAAGAAGTCAACATGACCGCCGACATCGCCCTCTGGAAAAACCCGGAAGGCCTGACCGACGACGAACGCCGCATCGTGATGCGCAACCTGGGCTTCTTCTCCACCGCCGACTCCCTGGTTGCCAACAATCTGGTCCTGGCCGTGTACCGCCTGATCACCAACCCGGAATGCCGCCAGTACATCCTGCGCCAGGCGTTCGAAGAGGCGATCCACACCCACGCCTACCAGTACTGCATCGAATCGCTGGCCATGGATGAAGGCGAAATCTTCAACATGTACCACGAGATTCCATCGGTCGCGAAAAAAGCTGCCTGGGGCCTGAAATACACCCGTTCGATCTCCGATCCGAAGTTCGAAACCGGCACCCCGGACACCGACAAAGAGTTGCTGCGCAACCTGATCGCTTATTACTGCGTCCTGGAAGGCATCTTCTTCTATTGCGGCTTCACCCAGATCCTCTCCATGGGCCGCCGCAACAAAATGACCGGCGTCGCCGAGCAGTTCCAGTACATCCTGCGCGACGAATCCATGCACCTGAACTTCGGCATCGACGTGATCAACCAGATCAAGATCGAAAACCCACACCTGTGGGATGCCGAGATGAAGGAAGAAGCGACCCAGATGATCCTGCAAGGGACCCAACTGGAAATCGAATACGCCCGCGACACCATGCCTCGTGGGGTGCTGGGGATGAACGCGGCGATGATGGAGGACTACCTCAAGTTCATCGCTAACCGTCGTTTGTCGCAGATTGGGTTGAAAGAAGAGTATCCGGGGACGACTAACCCGTTCCCTTGGATGAGCGAGATCATGGACTTGAAGAAAGAGAAGAATTTCTTTGAGACGCGCGTGATTGAGTATCAGACGGGTGGGGCTTTGAGCTGGGATTGATTCGACAGAAAAATCCTAGGCTGCACGCGTAACAGAAACCCCGTGAAAACGGGGTTTTTTTGTTCTACAGAACCAAAAACCGCGTTTAACTCTGAGGCCGGCACCCTACCGTTCCCCTACGCAAAACTCAGAATTGTTCCGTATTGACGCTACATCGCCTCGTTACCTATCTTAATCGCAGGTGCCTAAGAAACGCCCAACGTAGTAGCTAATCGCCAAACATAGAGCCGCGTACTGTCCAAGGACATTTGCGGTTTTGTGTGGGAGAAATAGCTAGTTGGGATTTTCTTACATCCTCTACGTCGGGCTCGCGCCGTTAACCTTCGAACGTAGAGGTGGTTATGCCCATAAGAACGCAGCTCTGCTCTCCGTATACCTCGGAGACCCATCATGCCTGATGCTTACATTCCGGCGGTTTTCATCCGTCACAACCTCCACCTTCACGCCCTGCTTCTGGAAAACCAACCTTGGTTTTGCGCCCGCGACCTCGGACGCTTAATGGGTGTGCATCTGAACGAGCGCATGGTCAGCAAACTGGATGAGGACCAGCGACACGCTCTGCTGATTCGATACCACGGCCAGCCTGAAACGCGGCTGATGCTCAGCGAGTCTGGCGTGTATGCCTTGTTGGTTTATCACTACGCGCCAGGGAATCGCTTGCTGCGTGAATGGCTCACGCATCAGGTTGTACCGGCCTTGCGGGACGCACAGGCATCAACCGATACCGAGCGGCCGATGCTGAGCGTGCTGGATTGGCCGGAGATGTCCTTAAGCCTGTTGCATTGGCAAAACGACGGCTGGATTCGACTTCGGGACATGCCCTATCTGTTGCTCAATCGAACTCGAGGTCGGGCGGCAGCGACTAAGCCTTGGTGGCGTAGGTTGCTAGAGGTGTTTCATGTTTCAGGGCATTCAGTGTCGTAGGACGCTCCGAGCGGAAGACTCTGCTTTTTCTGTAGGAGTTTTCGTAGACAGTCGTAATGGCCAGTCAGTATCGTCCGAGGGTCTAAACCCTCGGCGATTGTATGGATACCCAAAAGGAAAAAAGCGGCTGGAGCGACGAAGAGCTTGAGGCTTCGGTTGATGCGTCGGACAGCATTACTAACGCTGTTGCGCTTTGCCCGAACTGCCATCGACGTTGTCATCTTGCCAGTGACAGAGAGGCCTTTACCTTGTCGCTGTATCAGAAGATTGGTCGGCTGGTCGTTGAGTGAAAACTCTCCGTTGGGTTGGGGCTGCTGCGCAGCCCAGCGGGAGCAAGCTCCCTCGCCACGGGTGTCAGGTCATAGGTTGGTGTAAGGCGTGATTGCTGCGGTTTTTGAGAATCGCGGGCAGGTTCCCACGGCTTTGGAATAATGGTTTCGGGAAGCGTCCAGTTTCTGTTGGACGAAAAAGGACATATGGGGATAAGTGATGACGAAAAAAATAAGAAGTGAGGTCTTCGAGTCGATTCACAACTCGGCCGAAGCGCTGCTGAAAATCGGCGCTATCAACGAGGTCACCATGAGAGAGTTCGACGAGGCGTGCATGGCTGAGGTATCTGCTGAAATCTCAGTTTAAGAGAATTCACCTACACTCAGGGCCGGCACTCAAAACCCTTGAGGATGCCCTCAGGTGTGCGGTCGAAATCCGCCGACATCCGAATCTTCCCCTTCAACCGCCCAGGCTTGCGCGCGTGCGGTGTATCGACATGAGGCAGCAGATCCAGATAAGGCTTGCCGGCCTTGGTGATCACCACCCTGTCGCCCTGCCATGCGCGCGCACCCAGTTGTAAGAGCTGAGACCTCGCTTCGTGCAGGGTTACTTGAACCTGTTCGCTCATACACCGTCTCCGCTCATTCGCCTGGGCCATTGTCGCCATCCTTTACCTCTTTAGTGGCTCTGGGAGTAGTAACTCTACCGGGCTGTTCTGTGGGCTTTCGTTTAGGGTTGGCGCCCCGAGTGGGCGCTTTGGGGTCGATTTTTTGCGGTCGGGGTGGCGGCGTATAAAGAGGTACAGCAGCCATCAACCCCAAGCGCAGTCCAAACTTTCTCAGGATCGCGTCGAGGGTGCTGATGGTCGGATTACCCTTGTCCTTTTCGATCTGGTAGAGAGCCTTTGTCGACATCTTGCACATAACTGCGAAGGTCTCTTGGTCGAGCCCAGTAACCTCAAGTCTCAGCCGGCGGATAGAGGTTCCCAGGGTTTGGGCCCCTGTCACATGTTGCATGACGATGTCGTCAATGATCGCCCTGCGTCGTTCACCCGTATTCTCTTTCATCGAAATTCTATTTGTTGTTTCGGCAATATATTGCCGGTTACCTGGAAGGTCAGGCCATAACCGGCATTATGATACCGATTACGTCAATCTGAGACTGGAAAAGGGGCCGCTTCGCAGCCCAGCGGGGCGGTGCGACGTTTCGCTAAATCTCCTCGCCACGGGTTGGTGTCAGGGCGCAGGCAGGTGGCAGGCTTGATGGCTGAATTGTTTGTGGTAGTCGCGAGCGCCCCCCTCCCCACCACCCTTCCCCCATTTATGAAAAACCGCCTTGCGCTCCTCGCCATAACCTTAGAAGCAACCGCGAATTAGACTTGCCGGAGTTCAGTCCGCGTTGTGATTAAGGAAGACAACATGCAAGAAATTTTCAGCATCAACTGGTTGCTTTGGCTATCGACCATGGTGCCGCTGACCCTGAGTGCAGGCCCTGGCAACTTGATGGTGGCGACGTCGGGTGCGCAAAGCGGCGTGCGCCGTTCGGTGCGGTTTATCGTTGGGCTCGACATGACTTACTTCCTGATCGCCGTGCTGGTCGGCTTAGGCCTTTATCACACGCTGACGAACAATCCGACACTGGTATGGGCGCTGCAAGTGGTGGGCAGCTTCTACATCTTGTGGCTCGGTGTGCGCATGCTGCGCCGGCCACTGAAGGCGCCCACCGACAAGGCCATGCATCTGCAATTTCGGGACGGCATTGTTGTACAACTGGGCAACGTGCAAGGGATCGTGATGTTGCTGGTGATGTTTTCCACGTTCATGCCTTCCGGCGAGACCAGCAGCACCGTCGTGTTGATCCTCAGTGCGGCGCTGATTTCGCTGAACTTCTTCTCGCACGTCATCTGGGTGTCGATGGGGTCGACCGTGCAGAAGCTGATCCAATCGCGCCCCAAATGGCTGATGTTCCAGAACGCTGCGTTTGGCCTGATGTTGATAGCGGTGGCTGTTTGGATTTTCCTGCGCATCGGTCCGCTTTAAGGAGGCTCCCATGACCCAGACCCACGGAATTGTCTTCGCCGCCCCCGGCACACCCAACGTCATGGAATTGCGCAAATACCCGCTGCGGACCGTCGGCCCTGAAGAAATCACAGTGGCCATCGAAGCCGCCGGTGTGAATTTCATCGACTTGCACCGGCGCTCCGGCGCGCTGGACGATGGCTCAGCCTTCCCCAGGGGCTTGGGCATGGAGGGTGCGGGGCGTGTCGTCGAATGTGGATCGCAGGTGGAAAGCCTGGCCATTGGCGATCGAGTGGCCTTCGTCGACAGCTCGACCGGTAGCTACGCCGGTCACGCAGTCGTTCGCGCTTCGCGGGCGATACGCCTGCCCGATGACGTGCCGAGCGAAGTCGCGGCAGGCGTCATGTTCAAAGGGCTGACGGCCGAATACCTGACGCATCGCTGCGTGCCGCTGGCGCCTGGCGACTTTGTGGTATGGCACGCGGCGGCAGGCGGTGTGGGCAGCATTGCCACAAGCTGGCTAGTCGCTCGCGGGGTGCACGTCATTGGTCTCGCTTCGACCGAAGCCAAACGCCGCCAGGTGCTGGAAGCGGGGTGCATGGCGGCCCTCGACGCCGAAGCGCCAGGCACACTTGGATCGATCCATGAATTGACCGATGGCAAAGGCGCCCATGTCGTGTTCGATTCTGTCGGCAAAGAGACCGTAGAGCTGTCATTGGCGAGCTTGCGCCCGCGCGGCCATCTGGTGCTGTTTGGCAATGCGTCGGGCGACGTGACGGACTTCAACCTGTCCCGCCTTGGGCAAATGGGCTCGCTGCATGTGACGCGGCCGTCGTTGAAGCATTACATCGGCGACGACGCTGAATTGACCCACGCGGCCGCGCGGGTATTGCAAGCCATGTCCAGCGGCGCGATTCGTTTGCCGCGAATAACGCATCATCCCCTCGCACTGGCTGCCCAGACCCATTGCGTCATGCAATACCGCCAAACCCAGGGTTCATTGATCCTGGTGCCATGACCTCGCGGTCAAAGCGGCCGTCAGTGCAGGCCGACCGCTTTGCCGTGAAACAGCTCCGTCAGATACTCCACCACTCGATCAACGCGGCTCACACCCTGGGTAGCCTGATTGCGCAACAACCAGATTTCCGAGCTCCGCGCAGGGCGATCAGCCAACACCTGGCACAGACCGGACTGATGTCCGACATAGACGGGTAACGCGGCAATCCCCAGATTGGCTTCGACCGCCTTGAGCTGCGCATTCAGGTTTGAAACGCGCATCCACAGCCTCTGGTCACCGGCCATTTCGCTCAACCATTGGGCGAGCGGCATGTACGACATTTCTTCGGTCCAGCCGATCAGGCTGTGGTGCTTGAGGTCGGCGGGTTCGGCCGGCAGGCCGTTGGCATCGGCATACGCCTGGGAGCAGAAAAGCCCCTGCATCAATGTGCCGACCCGGCGCATGGTGAAGTTACCGTTCTCCGGCCTGCGCAAGCGGATAATGATGTCGCTGTGGCTTTGTGTGAGTTTCGACGACACCGCCGAGTTAATGAAGTCGAAGCTGATCTCGGGGTGCTGGTCATGAAAGACCGCGAGTTGCGGAATGATCAAGTGCGTGCCCATGAGCTCCGGACAATCAATGCGCACCTGTCCCGCCATCCGATCACCGGGTTGCGACATCTGCCGTTCGATCAGTTTGAAACGCTCCTCCGTTTCCAGTGCCAATGGCAGCAACGCCCTTCCCGCCTCAGTCAGGAAGTAGCCGTTGGTTTTCTTCGAAAACAATACCGTACCGAGCGATTCCTCAAGCGCTGCGATCTTGCGCGACACCGTCGAGGCCGAAACCTTGAGCGAGATTCCAGCCTCGGTCACGTTGTTCGATTTAGCCACGAAGATAAAGACCTTCAGATCATCCCAATCCATGTTGATGACATACCCAAAAATGGAAAATCGATCTCCACCTATTTCTATTCGAAATATCCAGAGGCCACGTTACAGTTTTTGCATGGAGCAAAACCCTAGAGGAAACATGGATGATACGTAACTCAATGCGCGCCCTTCCAGGGTTCATGCAGCCATTTCTGAGTTGGCTGACAGCCAAGCCTCTCCCCGAAGACCTTGATAAAGTCCGTCCTCTGAAGCCGTTCCACCATATCGTTGTGTCGGCGGGATTAATAGCCGGCGGCGCGCTGTTGGCCGGTATCGGTTATTCGCAGGCCAGCATTGCGCTGTGGCTGTTGGGTTTTGTCCTGGCAACCGGTGGCATCAAGCAGATGCAAGTGATGATCTGCCACAACTGTGCCCATGACATGGTCTTCGAATCGCGCGAGACCAATATGACCATTGGCCGGATCATTTCCGGCGTCCTGATGCTCAAACCCTTCGATACCTACAAGAGCGAACACGCTCTGCATCACAGTTCGAAGACGCTGTTGACCGACGATGATGACACCCTCTCCTACCTGCAAAGCGTGGTGGGGTTAAAACCGTCCGACAGCATCGCCGCGATGTGGACCAAACTGGTCTCGACCGCGCTCTCGCCACTGGCCGTGCTGCGTTCGTTCTGGGGCCGATTAAAAGGCACCGCCACGGCTGCAAACCGCCGCGTTGCAGCATTGACGCTGGTCTTCTGGGCGGGCCTTGCTCTGCTGTCGGCCGCCTTGGGTCATGTCGATCTGTTCATTGTGGCGTGGGTGATTCCGGTCTTCGCCGGCTACCACATCAGCACCACATTTCGCCTGGCGGCCGAGCACACCTGGCCCAGCGTGGAAGTGCTGGAACGGCGCGGCATCGACTTCATTTGCGAAAGCACCACCGGCGTGTTTATCGGCGAAGAGCTGCGCATACCCGAAGGTGCGGGAACTGTTCGACGCCTCACCCATATCAGCGTGTGGCTGATCAAGATGCTGGCGTTCCACTTGTTTGTCCGGGTGTTTGTGATGGTCGGCGATACACCGTGCCACGACTTTCATCACCGCCGCCCACGATCCAAAGATTGGCCAAACTACATTACTGCCCGCGAACGCGACAGGATCGAAGGTTCCAAACCCTTTCCCACGAACTACGCCGACAGCTGGGGCTACATCAACTCGGTGACCACCAACTTTCGCAACTTCCAGCGGGCACTCCCGTACTACGCAACCAGGACAGCAACTTAAAAGGGACTTTAACGATGACTTTCAGCAAAACCGCTCTGCTCACCACTGTGCCTTCGGACTCCCATAGTTGGAATCTGGTGTTCATGGAGTTCCTGCTCACTGACATTGGCTACAAGGTCGAGAATCTGGGCCCGAACACGCCCATGGATGAGGTGATCGCGCGGCTCAACCGCCACCCCAGTGCCATGGTTGTCGTCAGCACGGTCAATGGCCATGGCTACATCGAAGGCGCTGAACTCGCTCTGCGTATTCGTAGGGAAACCAAACACACCGACGGGGTGTATATCGGCGGCAAAATCTGCACCGAAAACGATCCCCAGACCATTGCCCGACATAGCGCCACACTGCGCGCCGCTGGTTTCGATGAGGTGTTCGACGACAGCGTGGCCAACAGCTTCGATGCCTTCCAGGAACTGGTGTCTGCCCAGTTGTATCCAGAGCATTACCTGGAAAAACGGGTCGCTCGCTGACCCGTTGCCCCTACAGATTCGCAGAAAAGGCAGATCAGGATGATCGATTTCAACACCCATGTTCTCGAACGCTTCAACGCCCATGGCCCGGTGCTCCAGCCGCGAATGGGCTTCAGTGACCCGGCCCGGATGCAGGCCGGTCTGGAAGCCACAGCCGCGAGCCGGGCGAACACGGTGTGCACCATCACGCTTGATGCGTTCACCCGGGTAAACAATCTTGAAGCAGCGCAACGGGCCATCGACAGCGAATCGATGCTCAATGGTTATCCGATCGTTAACCATCCGCCGGCACAGACCCGTGCCTTGATCGATCAGATTGATGCCCGCTACCGCCTGCCGGTGCAGGTTCGTCATGGTTCACCCGACCCGTTGCACATCTTCGAGCGAATGGTCGAAGTCGGTCTGCCCACCACCGAGGGCGGGCCGATTTCCTATTGCCTGCCGTACAGTCGCACGCCGCTGCGCGAGGCGTTCGGTCACTGGGAGAAAGCCTGTCAGGTACTGTCCAGCGGCGTCGACAACAGTCACATCGAAAGCTTCGCCGGTTGCATGATGGGACAGATGTGCGACCCGGTGGTCCTGGTGGCGCTCAATATCCTTGAAGGATTGTTCTTGCGCGCCCATGGCATCAAGACGCTGTCGTTCTCCTACGCTCAAGGCACCTCGCCGGTGCAGGATCGCGCAGCCGTGACAGCTCTCCAACAACTTGCGGCCGACTATTTTGAACCGGGCAGCTATCACTTTGTCGGTTATGTGTTCATGGGCTTCTTCCCGCGCTCGCTTGGCGGGTTCTGCCGAATCACTGGCGATGCGCTGGCCATGATTCGCGCCACGGGTGTGCAGCGTGTGATTATCAAGACTCCGGTGGAATCAAGGCGCATACCTCGGGTAGAGGAAAACATCGCGGCGCTGGAGTACTGCGACTACTGCCTGAACACCGACGGCGTTTTACCGCAGATTCCGTTCGATTCCCAAGAACACGAGCGTGTCCTGCGCAGCGCGAAACGCCTGATCGAAGGCGCGCTGGCCCACGACAGCAACTTGTCCGAAGCCCTGCTCGGGGCCTTCGACAGTGGTCTTCTGTCGATCCCCTACTGCCTGCACCCCGACAACAAACGCGGCGCCGGCACCGTGCTGACACCGGAAAACTATTACCACGGTTTCCAGGGCGAGCGGGTGGAAAATGCCTTCTCGTTTCTGGCGGCGCTGAGGCAGAACATCCGCACCTATGACTGCGTGCTTTGATGCGGGATGACTGAAGAGCGCTGATGCTTACGCGTTGGGGGCGATTTTTTGTGGGGAGTCTGTAATTGGGGGCCGCTTCGCAGCCCAGCGGGAGCGAGCTCCCTCGCCACAGTTGGTGTCAGGGCGCAGGTGGGTGGCGGGCTTGATGGCTGGGTTGGTTTTGGGAATCGCGAGCGAGCTCGCTCCCACAGGGGGCGTGTGGTGTGTTGAAACTTTGGGTGCAGCCCGCCGCGTCCTTCGGTATTAATACACTTCCTCTCACGGACCCGAGCCCCGATGAAATTCGACACTGCCTATTGCCTCAGCCTCGATGCCAAGCTTTCGATCTATGACGTTCGGGATCTGAATTTCGACGAGACCATGGCCTTCGATTCGGCCAAGGAGCGCTTTCAGTGCCCCAACGAGGCCTGTCGGACAGCGTTTGGAGAGGAGAATCGGCTGACGACGTTCAATGCCAAGAACGTTAATTACATCCGTACGCCACATTTCAAGAACCAGCCGACGACCCAGCATATCGAGGGCTGCCCTTATGTCAGTCCGAAAACGCCGGGGTTGGGTGTAGAGAGTGGCGAGGCGGAAACGGATGACGACCGCGAGGAACATTTTCCGTCGGAGCTGTTGCTGACTCGGCGTCAGTACCTGCGTAAGCCGTCCGATCCATCGAAGGATGTTGACGCGACTCGGCCTACGCCTCCCTCCGTATCTTCCCACGGTGATAGCGCTCATTCCGCCCAGGACTCGACACCGGACAAGACCAGTGTCTTCGCCCATCCGGTGGAATGTTTCGTTTCGAATTTCGATAACAAGGATCTGCTCAAGCGCAAGCCGCTGAAGATTGGCGAGCACACGGCGCCCTATGGCTCGTTCTTCAAGAAGATCGAGTATTTGCAGGACAACAAGGGCTTGATTTACTGGGGCAAGATCAAGGAGATCAAGGATTACACCCTGAGCTTTCGCATCGATTTCGAAGCAAAGGTCTGGTTCAAGCAGCCGGACGAGGCGAAGAAGAAGCCTTACTCGGTCAACGTTTACTTGAGCAAGAAGCTGATCGATAACTACCGCAAGCGCAAGGCGTTCCTGGAAGAAATCAAGCACGCCATCGACAGTGACGCGCCGTTGTATTGCTTCTTTTATGGGGTCACGCCCGAGTTGAAACAGGTGCCGAGCAAGAAGAACCCCGAAGAAACGTTCGGGGTGTTCAGTGCCAATATCGAGAACCTGGATCACTTCATCATCCGTGAGGCGCCGGGGTTGGCGGGTCAATAACGCCCCCTACCTCAGGCACATCCCGATCAGCACCAACATCAACAATCCCACATACACCCGCGAATGGACCTTATCCGGTATCCGTCCGATCCATGGCGTTGCCAGACGAATACCCAGTAGCGCGCCAAGTGTGAGCACAGCGAAGGCCATCAAGTCGATGTAACCCACAAACCACGGCCCCAAATCAAACTCGGCAAACCCGGCCATGGCCATGTAAGTCAGCGTCCCAGCCACCGCAACCGGCAAACTCAACGGGTTAGCCATGGACGTCGCGCGCGACATGTTCAGCCCGCAACGGCGCAACAGCGGGACCGTCATGACGCTGCCGCCCACGCCCAGGAAAGTAGCGATGGCACCGATGCTGATCCCGCCCGCCGAGACCTCTGCCCTGCCCAATCGCCGTGGGATCACAGCGTCAGACTGTGTCAGAAAACCGCGTCTGAACAAGCAGTCCAGAATGGTCACGCCCAGATAAACGATGAACCCATAGCGAATGACTTCGCTGCTCGCCCACATCGCGGCAATGGCGCCGACGACAGCGCCCAGGCCGATGAAGCCGCCCAACGGCCATACATAATGGCGAATGAGGTTGCGGGCGCGGTGATGCTTCACCGTGGCGATCAGTGCGTTGACGATCATCACGCAGGTCGAAGTGGCCACGGCAATGTGCATCGCCGATTGGCCGACAGGGTCGTCGGCACCGTGGCTGGCGGTGAGCATGCGGTACAGCAAGGGCACCACGACGAAGCCGCCGCCGAAGCCGAACAGCACGGCGGTGATGCCACTCAGGCAGCCGAAACAGGCAAGCAATACATAGAGCATCGAGGTGCATCCGTGGAAGGGGAGGCGTCTACGATAGGGAGGCGAAGCTTGGCCTGCAGCAGCAAACAGGCCAATAATGTTCGCATTTACGCCAATCGTGAGCGGCCCGTCGATGCGCAACATTTCGATCGATTTATTGGATGCGACACCCAGGGCCGTCGTTGCCATCGGCACCGATTACGCTCACGGGCAAGTACTGCCGTTGCATCGCCATCGCCGCGCGCAGTTGCTCTACGGTGCCACCGGGGTCATGCAGGTCAGCACGGCGGACGGCAATTGGGTGGTGCCGCCGCAACGGGCGGTGTGGATTCCGCCGGGGGTCGATCATGAAGTGCTGATGCTGGGCGTGAGTACGCGCAGCCTGTACATCGAACCGGACGCGGTTATGGCCATGGACACGCAGTGCCAGGTCATCAGTGTGTCGCCCCTGATGCGCCAGTTGCTGATGGAGGCCGTCGAGCTTGCGCCGGACTACGACGAGGCGGGTCGGGACGGGGCGTTGATTCATCTGCTACTACACGAGTTGCTGCGCAGCACCCACCTGCCACTGCACCTTCCGCTGCCCAAGGATCCTCGCCTGCTCAGCCTGTGCCAGGCGCTCCTGGAACACCCCGACGCCCATGCCTCGCCCGTGGAATGGGCGGCGCAATTGCACATCAGCCTGCGCTCATTCAATCGCCTGTTCAGCCGGCAGACCGCGCTGAGTTTCAGCCAGTGGCGGCAGCAGGCGTGTGTGATGTCGGCGTTGGCCCGCCTGGCTGAAGGGGATTCGGTGACACGCATAGCCTTGGACCTGGGCTACGACAGTCCCGCTGCGTTCTCCACCATGTTCCGTCGCGTATTGGGTCACGCGCCGAGCGCTTGGTTGGCGAAGACCGCCGGTCATTGATCAAAAAAATGAGATTGATCGGGATTCAAAACAACTGTACAAAAACACAGTATTTTTTAATCCCACAGCTTTGGAGCACCCCCCATGGCCTCTCTCGCAATCAAAACCACCCTGGAACGCATCGCTGTCTATCAGTTCACCCCCGCCCACTGTGCACAGGCGCGAGCCATGTTGGGCTGGAGTGTCGAGGAGCTGTCCCGGCAATCCGGCGTCTCGGTTCGGGCCATCCGCCGCTTTGAGGCCGGTGGCGAATTGCTCGATGTCACCCGCCTGGCCCTGGCATTTCGCCTGGAGGCGGAAGGCCTGGTGTTCTTCCCCGGCTTCGCACCGGGGCGCGGCATGAACATCAAGGGCGCGACGCCGGACCCCATGGGGCGTTCCGATTACGCGATGATCGAATGACCCCCGCGGAGCAGGTTCTAGGCGATACCGGCCTGGTCCTGATAGGTCGAGGGGTCCACATCCAGCCACCAGGCGCGGCCACGTTGCGGCTGCGTCAGGGTGAAAGCTTCGCCCATTTGCGGTGTGGTGATGCAAACGTTGCGTTCCCAGGCCAAGGCCAGGATGCGGTCGAAGGGTTCATACCAGGCATGCATCGCCAGGTCGAACGTGCCGTTGTGGATCGGCAGTAGCCAACGGCCCTTGAGGTCGATATGGGCCTGCAAGGTCTGCTCCGGCTGCATGTGGACATGGGGCCAGTCAACGTTATAGGCGCCGGTTTCCATCAGCGTCAGGTCGAAGGGGCCGTATTGTTCGCCGATGCGTTTGAAACCCTCGAAGTAACCGGTGTCGCCACTGAAGAAAATTCGCGTGGCGCCGTCGACCATCACCCACGACGCCCACAAAGTGCTGTTGCTGTCGAACAGGCCGCGTCCGGAAAAGTGCTGGGAGGGCGTGGCGATGAACTCGATGCCGTCCACCTCGGTGCCTTGCCACCAGTCCAGCTGACGCACCTTGCTGGCGTCGACGCCCCATTTGACCAGGGTGTCGCCCACGCCCAGGGGCGCCAGGAAGTGGCGGGTCTTGGTCGCTAGCTTGAGAATGGCCTGATGATCGAGGTGGTCGTAATGATCGTGGGAAAGGATCACCGCTTCGATGGGCGGCAACTCGTCCAGGCTGATGGGCGGCTGATGGAAACGCTTCGGTCCGGCCCATTGCACGGGTGAGGCACGTTCGGAGAACACCGGGTCTGTCAGCCAGAGTTTATCCCGCAGCTTGAGCAGCACGGTGGAATGGCCAAGACGGAAGACGCTGTGGTTCGGCGCGGCCAGCAGCGCGGCGCGCGTCAGCGGTCGAACGTCGATGGCACCTGCAGGGCGAGTGGAATGCGGCTTGTGAAAGATCATGTTCCAGATGATGCGCAGGGTGGTGCCAAAGCCTTCCCGCGGCGTGTAGGCATGATTGCGATACTTGCCCTGCTCTTGCCGGGATGAATCGTGGGCAGGCGGGCTATCGGTCGAAAGAGAGGGGATGGTCATGGTGCGATAACTCCAAGGACGTCGTCGCCATTGCGCTTCGTCGTTGTGGGACGCTGGATGGCCGTTGCATGCACGCATAGCCGTCAGACGAAAACCTACACCACTCGGTGTAGTTTCCAGATTGCATGAATCCCGGGAGCAAGTAAACTGCCGAGTGTAAGTTCTCTCCTCTCAACCGACGAATGCCCATGACCGTACCGCAGCGCCTTACCGAGCGAAAACGCGAAGCCATCCTCCAGGCCGCGATTGCTGAATTCCGTAGCAGCGGTTTCGAGATCACCAGCATGGACAGGATCGCGGCGACCGCCGGCGTATCGAAGCGCACGGTGTATAACCATTTCCCGAGCAAGGAAGCGTTGTTCGCCGAAATCCTGAATCGGTTATGGAACAGCATCACCGCAGAACAGGACATGCCCTACAGCCCGCAAACGCCGCTACGGGAGCAACTGCAAACGTTGCTGCAAGCCAAACTGCATCTGCTGGCGGACGAAAATTTCCTCGACCTGGCGCGCATCGCCATCGCCGCAACCATTCACTCCCCGGAGCGCGCCCAGGACATGGTCTCGCGCATGGGCCAGCGTGAGGAAGGCCTGACCGCCTGGATTCGCCAGGCCCAGGCCGATGGCCGATTGAAACCCGTGGAGCCGGCCTTTGCCGCCCAACAAATGCATGGGCTGCTCAAGACATTCGCTTTCTGGCCGCAGGTTTCGATGGGGCAGCCGAGCCTGACCCAGGAGGAGCAAACCCAAGTCATCGAATCGGCCCTCGACATGTTCCTGAGTCGTTACCAGGCCTGAATCTCAACCCCAGCGCAGGTTGCGCCCCAGCTCATCGAACAAGGTCACCACCGAGCGCAAGGCCCGACAGTCCGGGCGGGTCAGGAGCCACAGCGCCGTATCGTATCCTTCCAGCGATTCGCCAAGGGGCATCAGGCCTTGGCGTTCGTCGATCAGAAAGTCCGGCAGCGCCGCAACGCCTAAACCAGCCCGCACCAGTTCGGTGACCGAGAGCATGCTGTTGCAGCGATAGGCAGGCATCACGCCGGGTAGATGCTGGCGCCGCCAGGCCACGGTGGGGTGATCCGGAAGGAAATCGTCTGGCGCGATCCAGATCATGGAAGCCAGGTCACCCGCCTCTACCGAGCGCAGATACGTGGCGCTGGCGCATACCCGGTAAGTCACCTTGCCCAGGTTGCGACCGACCAGGTGTTCTGGCGGCGTACGGGTCAGTCGCAACGCAATGTCGGCGTCGCGGCGGTTCAGGTTGGCGAAGTCGTTCGAGGTGCTCAACTCAAGGGTCAACGCCGGATAGGCAGGCATGAAACGCGCTAAAGCCGGCAGCAGCAACGCTTGCAAGACTGAATCACTGCACGTCAGGCGTACCGTCCCGCTGATGACTTCGCCGCCCTGCTCCACCCCCACCCGCGCCGCCTCCAACGCCTGCTCGGCGCGCTCTGCTTGTTCAGCC
Source organism: Pseudomonas sp. LARHCG127 (assembly GCF_052871455.1). Lineage (NCBI taxonomy): Bacteria > Pseudomonadati > Pseudomonadota > Gammaproteobacteria > Pseudomonadales > Pseudomonadaceae > Pseudomonas > Pseudomonas sp. LARHCG127. The sequence continues at coordinate 216,211 of NZ_JBIXJT010000007.1, read as the reverse complement.
AACGCCTGGGCCAGGCTCGTTGGCAAGTACCCGGAACGGCTTTTTTCGAACAAGGGTTGACCCAGGGCCGCTTCCAATCGACGTACCGAACGAAACACCGTCGACACGTCCACCTGCAGCAGCCGAGCGGCCCGGGCCAGCGAGCCGCCACGGACCAGCGCGAGGATCAGGGACAGGTCGGGGTAGTCCAGACGATAGTGCGTCGCTGCATTGATCACTTGGGTAAACGCCAATATTGATTGCGTGAACGCCAATCTATAGTGGCCACCAGGAATCAACAAGCGGCGAGCCTCCCATGGAAAATCAACGTCCTTTAAACATCGCCCTGATCGGCGACCACGACCCTCAAATCACCGCTCACCGGGCAATTCCCCTCGCACTTGAGCTGGCGGGCACACAAACCGGCCAGGCCATTCGCTTCCAATGGCTGGCAACGTCACTCATCGCCGACACCGCCGTGCTGGAAGATTTCGACGGTGTCTGGTGCGTGCCCGGCAGCCCCTACCAAAACGAAGCCGGTGCCGTGCTGGCCATTCGTTTTGCCCGCGAACAGCGTCGCCCTTTCCTGGGCACTTGCGGCGGTTTTCAGCACGCCGTGCTGGAATATGCCCGTCACGTGATGGGTTGGGTCGATGCCGTCCATGGTGAAACCTCTCCAGAGGCTGAACGGGCGCTGCTGACACCGCTGAACTGTGCCTTGGTCGAAACCATCGACAGCCTCCAGTTCGATGCGGGCTCGTTGATTGCCAAGGCCTACGGCCGACAGACCGCGTTCGAGGGCTACCATTGCCGCTTCGGGGTCAATCCAGACTTTGAAAGAGACTTGCTGAGCCAGCGCCTGCACGCCGTTGCCCGGGATTCGGCCGGTGACTTGCGAGCGGTGGAACTGCAAGACCATCCGTTCTTTGTCGCCACGCTGTTCCAGCCTGAACGTGCCGCACTGGAAGGCCGCGTGCCACCGCTGGTCAGCGCGTTTGTCGAAGCCTGCGCCAGGCAAATGTCATGAGCGCTCATTATTACGCAGTGATTTTTACCTCCCTGCGTACCGAGGGGGACCAAGGCTACGCCGAAGCCGCCGAGCGCATGCTGGCCCTTGCTCGGGAACAACCTGGATTTTTAGGCGTTGAATCGGCCCGTGGCGACGATGGTCTGGGGATTACCGTGTCCTATTGGCGTGATGAAGCGGCGATCCTGGCCTGGAAGCAACATCCCGAACACAGCGCGATTCGTGAGCGAGGCCGCTCCACCTGGTATACCCAATGCCAGACGAGGGTGTGCAAGGTTGAACGGGACTATGCCTTCCAACGCCCAACCTGATGCCAGGACAAAAGTCCCTGTGGGAGCGAGCTTGCTCGCGATAGCTGTAGATCAGCCAACATCACTGTGACTGACCTATCGCCATCGCGAGCAAGCTCGCTCCCACACTGAATCGCGGGTGTTCACAGATCCTGCTTTCACCACAAATCCCCTGTGGGAGCTGAGCTTGCTCGCGATAGCGGGGGGTCAGCTTGCAGCGATGCTGAATGTGCCGCCGCCATCGCGGGCAAGCCTTGCTCCCACAGGGCCTCTTACTCAACTCACGGTCGTGGCTTCAGCCTTCCACCAACTGCCGCACCGCCTTGATTTCCGGCAGGTCGCCGCGGGCCATGTACACCCGCAAAGGTTCGGTCAGGTTGATGCGGTCGTCGATGTTCTGGTCCAGCAACAGTTGGATTCGCTCGCGACTGAGGGTCACGGTGCCATCCGCCCCGGGGGCCCAGACAAATTCGCTGGTGGGGATGATGCCGTCATCAGCCACGTCCATGCCGAAGGCGTCTTCGCTGAACCGCACGATGTATTGGCCGGTCTTGCGGTTCAGGCCGACAAAACCCTTGAGCTGGTCGGCGGCCTGGCAGATGAGTGTCGAAGTGGTGCGCATGGTAAACCTCATGGATGCGTCCCTCGGGACGTCTGATCGATGGTTTACACGCAGGGCAAGTGAACAGATTTTAAGGTTTCCCTCTGCCGGGGAAACTGGTGCGGTCAAGGGTACTGCAAAGCGGCCGAAAAATGGGTGGGAAAAATCTGCTTCACACAGGTTTATGTCGGTATGGCGATAGCGCCGACAGCGTTCAATTGTTAAAAGATAGGTTTTGCCTCCTCTACGAAAGGATCTCGAGCATGCCTGTCACCTTCACCCGCAGCGCCTTGATGCTGAGCCTGTTGCTCGGCTTCAGCCAGACACAAGCCTCCGAGGCCCCGAGTCCCAAGGCCCTGGCCACCCTTCAAGGCATTCCACACCCGGCAGTCATCGCCCACCGTGGTGCCTCGTTCGACGCGCCGGAATCCACCGCCGCCGCCTACAAGCTGGCCCGTGACCTGGGCGCCGATTACCTGGAGCTGGACCTGCAGCGCAGCAAGGACGGCGTGTTGTTCGTCCTGCATGACGACAGCCTGCTGCGCACCACGGATGTCGCGACCCAGTTTCCCGAACGCAAGGACAGCACCGCCAATGAATTCACCATGGCGGAACTCAAAACCCTCGATGCCGGCAGCTGGTTCAACACCGCCTACCCGGACCGCGCCCGCCCTTCGTTCGTCGGCCAGAAAATCCTCACCCTCGATGAAGTGATCAACATCGCCGAGGGCAACCCGTTGCATAAACCGGGGCTGTACATCGAAACCAAGGAGCCGAAGCTGTTCCCCGGCATCGAGCGCGACCTGAAGGACAAACTGCAGGACCGTGGTTGGCTGAGCCCCGCTGGGTCGAAATTGGCCAAAAGCGCCACCGGCGTCGGCCAGGGCAAGGGCAAAGTGGTGCTGCAGACCTTTGAAAAGAGCAGTCTCGAACTGTTGCACAAAGAGATGCCGAAGGTGCCGAAGATCCTGCTGCTGTGGGTGGGCGAAGGCAACATCGAACCCAAGTCCAAGGTAACGTTTGCCGAGTCCGGCGAAACGGACAAGGCCGCCTATTACGCCAAGCAGGAGCCCAAGGACAAGGCCGAGTTCGAACAATGGGTCCAGTACGCCAAGGCCCATGGCGCCATCGGCACCGGTCCTTCGGCGGCATTGACCCATGGCGGCAGCCAGAGCTATTCGGACCTGGTGCAGCCGTGGATGAACCAGTACACCCACGACCAGGGTTTGCTGGTGCACGTCTACACCGTGGATGAGCCGGTGGACTTCAAGAAAGTGATGGAGGCCGGCGTTGATGGCATCTTCACCAACCGGGCCAGTGAGCTGCTCAAGTACTTCAAGCGTCCCGAGACAGGCAGCGTGGCGCAGCTATTGGAAAAGAACGGCTACTGAGTCGAAAGACCTTTCCAGGAAACTTGCTTCAAGATTTTTCGAATTAAGGGTGAATTAAGTTGCCACACATAATCTGAACCCACTTAAACGACTCACCCTTAATAACGACACCAAGGAAAGCACTCATGAAAACGTTGACTGCCCTGTTTACCGCTGCTGCCCTGACCCTCACCGCTGGCCTGGCCCAGGCGGACGTACGAATCGACCAGATTCCTCAACTGGTCAAGGACGGCAAGATCAAATCCCTTGAGTCGATGAATGCGGAAGCCCTGAAGTTGCACCCAGGCGCGACCATCACCGACACCGACCTGGATAACCACTTCGATGGCTATGAATATGAAGTGGAACTGAAGACGGCCGACGGCAAAGAGTTTGACGTGGACTTCGACGCAACTACCGGCAAAGTCCTGTCCGACAAGCAAGACACTTGATCCATCGGTTAAAGAAGAGCCGCGCAACTTTCGAGTTGCGCGGCTTTTTTGCGTAGACCGTCTGTAAACCGCCGCCGATCTGACGACGCCGCACAACTGTCACACAACCATCAAAAAACCCTGCAATGATGCCGCTCAAGTGAACCTGTGGCCGCTGCGACAGGCACTCCCCGCCAGCGAGCCCTCATGAACCACAGCATCGACCAAAGCCATCGCGATCCGGACCTGTTCGGCCTGCTTTACGGGTTTCGTTTTCGCCCCGGCGAGCGCGGCCGGGAAATCGATTCGGCCCAAGCCCTGCAAAGCCTGCAACAACCGCAGGATGCCGACGAGTTTCTCTGGCTGCACCTGAACCTAGCCCACGCCGCCTGCGAGCGCTGGATGAAAAGCCACCTGGCCTTGCCCGAGGAATTCTTCGAAGCCCTGCACGAAGGCTCGCGATCGACCCGTATCGAACATGTGGACTCGGCACTGCTGGCGGTGGTGAACGATGTGGTGTTCAACCTCAGCAACCTGGTGTCCTCGGATGTCTCCACCTTGTGGGTGTGCGTACACAGTCGATTGATCATCAGTGCGCGCCTGCAACCCTTGCACTCGGTCGACAAGCTGCGCTCATCGGTCAAGGCCGGCGAGAGCTTTCGCTCGCCGCTGGAATTGCTGGTGCATCTGCTGCGCGACCAAGGCGAAGTGCTGACCCAGATCGTGCGCAAGACCAGCCTCAGCGTTGACCAGATCGAAGACCAATTGCTGTCTTCGCGCGTGTCCAACAACCGCGCCGAGCTGGGCAGCCAGCGCCGCGTGCTGGTACGCCTGCAACGCCTGCTGGCCCTGGAGCCGGGCTCGTTGCTGCGCCTGCTCAACCGCCCGCCGCAATGGTTGCAGAAGGAAGACGTCAAGGAGCTGCGCAAGTCGACCGAGGAGTTCGCCCTGATCATCAACGACCTCACCGCCCTGGGCGAACGGATCAAATTGCTGCAGGAAGAGATCGCCGCCAACCTCAACGAACAAAGCAACCGCACGCTGTTCACCTTGACGGTGGTCACGGTGCTGGCGTTGCCCATCAACATCATTGCCGGTTTCTTCGGCATGAACGTCGGCGGCGTGCCACTGGCCGAAGATCCCGAGGGCTTCTGGATCCTGGTAGCGCTGGTGGCGACCTTCACCGTGATTGCAGGCCGATGGGCCTTTCGCAAGCGTCGCGATTATTGAGAGTGATCCTCTGCCCCCCTACTCACTTCACGCCCGTATGAGCTTTTGTGGCGAGGGAGCTTGCTCCCGCTCGGCTGCGCAGCAGTCGCAAAATCTGCCAACCATCTTATTCCTGATGCACCGCGCTGAATGGCTTTGGGGCTGCTATGCAGCCCAGCGGGAGCAAGCTCCCTCGCCACAGGTGGGCTACTGCATCAGGAACATACCGTCAGGCACTCAACCGCGCCGTCACTTCATTCAACTGCCCCGACAACCCGTGCAAATCCCGACTGGCCGCTTCGGTGCGTTTTACGTTGTCGAGGTTGGTACTGGCAATGCAGGTGATTTCAGTCAGGTTGCGCGAAATATCCTCGGCCACCGAGGTCTGCTCTTCCGCAGCGGTGGCGATCTGACGGTTCATGTCGCGGATCGCTTCCACCGCCTGGGTGATGCGTTCCAGCATCGCGCCGGCCTGGGTCACCTGCTCGACACTTTCCTCACTGCGCGACTGGCCGCTTTCGATGGCCTGGGCCGCGTCCACCGCACCTGTTTGAACCGTCTGGATGATCTGGTTGATCTCGATGATGGACGACGCCGTGCGCTGGGCCAGGCTGCGGACTTCATCGGCGACCACCGCAAAACCACGCCCGGCCTCACCCGCCCGTGCTGCTTCGATGGCAGCGTTGAGGGCCAGCAGGTTGGTCTGCTCGGCGATCCTGCGGATCACTTCCAGCACCTTGCCGATGCGTCCGCTGTCGGCTTCCAGGCGCCGGATCACCGTGGCGGTGTTGGCAATTTCGCCACGCATTTGGGTGATGGTGTGGATCGTGCCCTGCATCACTTTCTCGCCCTGCTGCGCCGAATGATCGGCATCATCGGCAGCCTGCGCCGCATCGGCGGCATGACGGGCAACTTCCTGGGCGGTGGCGGACATCTCGTTCATCGCGGTCGCGACTTGATCGGTGCGTTCGAATTGCTCGCTGGTGCCTTGGCTCATCAGGCTGGCAATCGCATTGAGCTCACCGCTGGCGCTGTCCAGCTCCGTGGCACTGCGTTGCAAGCGCGTGAAGGTTTCAGCAAGGAAATCGCGCAGCGTATTGGCCGCCAGGGCCAGGTCGCCCAATTCATCCTGGCGCGTGCTCGTCACACGCTCGGCGAAACGCCCGCGGCTCAGTTGAGTCACGTACGCGATCAGGTTACGGATAGGCTGCACCAGGTTGCGGTTGACCAGCCACACACTCAACAACCCGACCAGCAGCCCTGAGGCGAGCATGATCACCGTACCCAGCATGATCGTGCGGTCGGCACCCGCACTGATCAGCGCCGATTGCTCGTCGCCCAGCTTATGCAGCTCAACCACCAACTCGCTCATCTGCTCACTGGCCGCGCGGTCCACGCCCTTGACCGCGGCATCGCCCGCCGCCGCGTCGCCGCCCGCCGCCACAAACGCATCACGGCCCTTCTGGTAGGCCGCGCCCAACTGGGCATGTTCGCCCCGCAGACGCTCGATACGTGTCTTGATTTGCGCCGGGACACCTTCGTGGGTCGTCAACTGGCCAAGGATGCCCTGGACATCGCTCTGGCGTGCCTCGAATTGCTTCCAGTATTTATCCAGGTCCGCTGGCTGCTTGCCGCGCAACAGGACGTTTTTCCACTCCTGGACCTGCACCTTGAATTGCAGGTTGGCCTCGTCGATCAATTGCGACGCACGCAACGGACCGTCGAGCAGTTGACGATAATTCTGGATGCCATCGGAAAGGAAGTGAAAGGACGCCAGGGCAATCAGCAACATGGCCAGCAGGCTGCCGCTGAGCAGGGCGAGAATCTGTGCTCTCAGGGATTTTTGTAGAAACATGGAGTCGATCTCTTCAAATGAAGAACCTCCATGTCCGGGGTCCACAGTTGCAACGGAATGGGGAGGATATGTGCAAATCATCGGCCTGTACGGGGTGTTCTTGAGCGGTGGCGACCACCGGTAGCGGGATCGTTTTTTGCTGACTGGACATGACCTGTCCAGACAATCCCTTTTGTCGGCGCGATGGGATTTAAAAGTCTTTTTGTCATTTCTCCTGCTGTATCCTGCCCAGGCTTTGTAAAAGCGCGGATCTACCAGATCTATCCACAGACTTTGCGAGGAGCGCGAAATGCACGAGATCCCTAATCTCCCCTTCCCAAGCCTGCACGACACTGAGCAGACGACCACGCTACAAGCCGGAGGGCAACCTGACGCCCAGCAACCCGAGCCCAAGGAAGCCACTGAACGCCGCCAGGCCGACAGCGAAGACTGATTGACCCGTACCACCAGACCGTGTGGAAAGCGCTAAGATGCGCTTTCCACACTGCCTGAATCCCGAGCCCCCCATGACCGATGACACCCCTCCCTTCAGCGAAGCCCAGGCCAGCGTCCTGATCGGCACCGCTGAGAAAATGGTCGAGATCTGGACCCGCCTTCCCACCGAGAAACAAGCGGCCCTGCTGGCCCGGTTTGGCAGCGAAGAAAACGCCATCGCCGCGCTGGTGACCACGCGCCTGGTCAGCGAACAGAACGACCGCTGAGCCACCATTGGGCAAATAGTTTTACTTTTCCCCGCCCGGACGCCACGGTCGCCGTTATCATAAGCAGCCTATCTATCCAGCTGCTCCGTGGACCTCTTTCCCATGTCAGATTCCCAGCGCCCCCTGGCGGTCACGCTGCAAGTCGTTTCCATCGTCCTGTTCACGTTCATCGGCTACCTGAATATCGGCATTCCCCTGGCCGTGCTGCCCGGTTTCGTCCACGGCGAGCTGGGTTTCGGCGCGGTGATCGCCGGGCTGGTGATCAGCGTGCAATACCTGGCCACCCTGCTCAGTCGTCCTTACGCAGGACGAATCATCGATAACCTGGGGAGCAAGCGCGCGGTGATGTTCGGCCTCGCCGGCTGCGGGCTGAGCGGTGTGTTCATGCTGGTGTCCGCCTGGACGCCCCACCTGCCAACGTTCAGCCTGATCAGCCTGCTGATCGGTCGCCTGGTGCTGGGCAGTGCCGAAAGCCTGGTGGGGTCGGGTTCGATTGGCTGGGGCATCGGCCGGGTTGGCGCGGCAAATACCGCCAAGGTGATTTCCTGGAACGGTATCGCCAGTTACGGCGCGCTGGCGATCGGTGCGCCGTTGGGGGTGTGGCTGGTCAACGTGTTGGGGCTGTGGAGCATGGGCGCCAGCATCATCTTGCTGGGCCTGCTGGGACTGGCATTGGCCTGGCGCAAGACTGCTGCGCCCATTGTCTCTGGCGAACGCTTGCCGTTCATGCACGTGCTGGGGCGTGTGCTGCCACACGGCTGCGGTTTGGCCCTGGGTTCCATCGGGTTTGGCACCATCGCGACCTTCATCACCCTGTATTACGCCACTCAGCATTGGGATAACGCGGTGCTGTGCCTGAGCCTGTTCGGCGCCAGCTTCATCGGCGCGCGCCTGCTGTTCGGCAACCTGATCAACCGCCTGGGCGGCTTTCGCGTGGCGATTGCCTGCCTGTCGGTGGAAACCCTGGGGCTCTTGCTGTTGTGGCTCGCACCGGATGCCCATTGGGCCCTGGCGGGCGCGGCGTTGAGCGGTTTCGGCTTTTCCCTGGTGTTTCCGGCGCTGGGCGTGGAAGCGGTCAACCTGGTGCCGGCCTCCAGCCGTGGGGCCGCGGTGGGCGCTTATTCACTGTTCATTGATCTGTCGCTGGGGATCACCGGGCCGCTGGCCGGTGCGATTGCCGCTGGCTTCGGCTTTGCCTCGATCTTTCTGTTCGCTGCCCTGGCGGCCCTGGGAGGGTTGGCCTTGAGCGTCTACTTGTACCGGCAGGCGCCTCGGTACCGTGAAGCGCGGGAGAAGAACTAGAAGTCCACCTTGCCGCGCCCGGCCTTGATCGAGCCGCGCTTGGTCTTGGATTCCAGGCGACGCTTTTTCGACCCCAGGGTCGGCTTGGTCGGACGGCGCTTCTTTTCGACCTTGGTGGCGCTGAGGATCAGTTCGGTCAGGCGCTCCAGCGCGTCGGCCCGGTTCTGTTCCTGCGTGCGGTATTGCTGGGCCTTGATGATCAACACACCGTCACTGGTAATGCGACTGTCGCGCAGCGCCAGCAGCCGCTCCTTGTAGAACTCGGGCAGCGACGAAGCCGGAATGTCGAAGCGCAAATGCACGGCGCTGGAAACCTTGTTGACGTTCTGCCCGCCGGCCCCTTGGGCGCGGATGGCCGTCAGCTCGATCTCGGCGTCCGGGATGTGCACGGTGTTGGAAATGACCAGCATGGAAAGTGTCCGGTGTCAGGCCCCACAGGATACCGCGAATCCGCCCGACAACACCGATCCTGTGGGAATGAACGCTATGAACACTGCCGAACAATGTGGGAGCGAGCTTGCTCGCGATAGCGGTGGATCAGCAACCTTGATGTCGACTGACACACCGCTATCGCGAGCAAGCTTGCTCGCGATAGCGGTGGATCAGCAACCTTGATGTCGACTGACACACCGCTATCGCGAGCAAGCTCGCTCCCACAGGGGCAGGTGTTGTCTTGCCTGAAATGACAAACCCGGCACTCGGCCGGGTTTGTCTTGTTTCAGCGATGCTTACTTGGCGGCAGCCGCCACCGCCAGTTCATGCCGGGCACTGCGCTTGTTCTTGATCCAATAGCACACGGCCATGAACACCACCCACACCGGAATCGCATAGACCGAGATCTGGATGCCGGGGATCAGCAACATCACGCCCAGGATGAACACCACGAACGCCAGGCAGATGTAGTTGCCGTACGGGTACCACAGCGCCTTGAACAGCGGCGTCTGGCGGGTCTGGTTCATGTGCTGGCGGAACTTGAAGTGCGAGTAGCTGATCATCGCCCAGTTGATCACCAGGGTCGCGACCACCAACGACATCAACAACTCCAGCGCATGCTGCGGAACCAGGTAGTTCAACAGCACCGCCACCAGCGTGACCGCCGCCGACGCGAGGATCGAACGCACCGGCACGCCCCGCTTGTCGATCTTCGACAAGGCCTTGGGCGCATCGCCCTGCTCGGCCATGCCCAGCAACATGCGGCTGTTGCAGTAGGTGCCGCTGTTGTACACCGACAGCGCGGCGGTCAGCACGACGAAGTTGAGGATATGCGCAGCGGTGTTGCTGCCCAGCATCGAGAACACCTGCACGAACGGGCTGCCGCTGTAGGCATCGCCGGACGCGTTGAGGGTGCTCAACAGGCTGTCCCAAGGGGTCAGGGACAACAGCACCACGAGCGCGCCGATGTAGAAAATCAGGATCCGGTAGATCACCTGGTTGATGGCCTTGGGGATCACGGTTTTCGGTTTGTCGGCCTCAGCGGCGGTGAAACCGAGCATTTCCAGGCCACCGAAGGAGAACATGATGATCGCCATGGCCATCACCAGCCCGCTCACGCCGTTGGGGAAGAACCCACCGTGGGACCACAGGTTGGTCACCGACGCCTGCGGGCCACCATGGCCGCTGACCAGCAAATAGCTGCCCAGGGCAATCATGCCGACAATCGCCACGACCTTGATGATCGCAAACCAGAACTCGGCCTCGCCAAAGACTTTGACGTTGGCCAGGTTGATCGCATTGATCAGGACGAAAAACGCCGCCGCCGACACCCAGGTCGGAATCTCGGGCGCCCAGTAATGGATGTACTTGCCGACCGCGGTCAGCTCCGACATGCCCACCAGGATGTAGAGGATCCAGCAGTTCCAACCCGACAGGAACCCGGCGAAACCGCCCCAGTACTTGTGGGCGAAGTGGCTGAAGGACCCGGCCACCGGCTCTTCGACAATCATTTCGCCCAACTGGCGCATGATCATGAAGGCGATGAAGCCGCAGATGGCGTAGCCGAGGATCATCGACGGGCCGGCGGATTTCAGCACCCCCGCCGAGCCGAGGAACAGGCCGGTGCCGATCGCGCCACCGAGGGCGATCAGTTGAATATGGCGATTTTTCAGGCCGCGTTTCAGCTCGCCCGAATGCGTATTTTCTACAACGGTCATGCGTCACCTATTTGTTTTTATCTGTGACGAAATCGAACCCGACACGCTTATGGCATGGCGGAGTGAACAAGGCGGATAACCTTGAAAGTGCGTGGGTACGCGAAGGGTCACAGTAAAACGCGGCGCATTGTACACTGCAGTTCCCCTGCTACCAGACACCACCGGATCAGCGTCTGCCCCCGCACTTGAGGTCTGGCGCGCATCTGACCTTTCCCGCTGGCTTGAAACAAGCGCTGCGAAGTCTCAAAAAACCCGCCAAGCCGGCCCACTCGGCAGCTTTTTCTTACAGCCCTCCCAAACGCCGACACCGGTCAGTTCGAACGGCCAAAATCGTCAGCATTCCTTTACAGCGCGTAACGCAGACTTTCCACGTAGGAATATTCTGTAGGCTGACTGCAAATTGACGGTAGGTAGCTACCTATTAAATAAATCACCCAGGCAGCTGTTTTTGAATGAGTAATTTCAACGCGAAAAATGGAACAAAAAGTTCAAAAGAAAAAAATAAAATTATTTTTTGCAATCCAAAAAACCCTCGACTAGGTTTTCAGCGACTTGCCAAGGCATCGTGCCGACAAGTTCTGCGGTGCCGGTTCTGTCGGGTATGACTCGCCGAATCGGCCCGCGTTTTCCGCAAAAGTCATCTAGGAGATTCACTATGCAAGCACTGGACAAAGACTTGGAAACCGAACTGCAACTGGACGAATGGTTTGAAGCGCCGACCCATGAGGCCGCCGTTGAAATGATGCAAGCCGACGCCGTGGTTCCGTTCGGCACGGCGATGTGGCCTCTGTAGGCACTGCCCGGCGGAGGCGATCCGGCCGGTCGACTCCGCCACTCTTGTCGGTTGTCAGGGACATTAAATGAACGTGTCAGGGAAGAATAAGCATGGACACACAACGAGCCATCTCACATTTCCTTTACTACCTCGAACACCATCCCGCCCTGGCCGGCATCCAGCCCGCCAAGGTGTTGCTCGGCCATACCGCTGACTACGAAGCACTGACCGGCGCCATTGCCGAACAGGCGGGCAGCGGCTCGCCGTTCCGGTTCAGCGCCATGCGCCTGGACCTCGAATCCACGGAGCGCCTGTCCAAGGCCATTGCCGACAGCGATCTGTATATTTTCTTCTACGACTCTTCCACCCTGCCCAATCCACGCCCCGACGGCCCGGACTTTGTTCGGGCATTGCAAGGCGTGATGGCCGATAACTGGAAGAAATCGCTGCTGTTCAAGGATTACGGCGATTATTTCTACGACACCTTCAGCGTGATTCCCCAGCGTATCGCCGGACTCAACAGTCACCTGATCCGGCGCATGTCCCAAGCGACAACCCTGAGCTTCCAGGATGACCACGGTTCGTATTTCGACACCGCCCTGGGCAGCGTGAAGAAGTGGACCGACATCAACGGCCTCGGCAACTACGACCTGGCCCCCGGCGAAATCGCCACCCACAGCGACACCATCAACGGCCAGGTGAAATTCGTCGGCACGTTCCTGAGCACCATCCCGTTCGCACGCAAGTACGGCGTGCTGCAATCGCCCCTCGAGCTGTGGATCGAAGACTCCACCATCCAGAAAATCGCCACCGACGTGCCGGGCCTGGAACACGACTTCAACAAATACCTGGACGCCAACCCGTCCAACCGCCGCATCGAAGAACTGGGGATCGGCACCAACGAAGGGGTCAAGAGCCTGTACGCCCGCAACGCCGGTTTCGAAGAGCGCCACTGCGGCCTGCACCTGGGACTGGGTGGCGGGGCCAAGGGCAGCCACCATTTGGATCTGATTTTCGAAAGCGGTGTGCTGGCGCTGGACAAAGAGCCGATGTTTGATGGGCGGTTTGTGCTTTAGGCTGGGATCGGTTGTGGGGCTGCTGACGCCATCGCGAGCAAGCTCGCTCCCACAGTTGATCTTGGTGACTGGGGGATGTGTGTTCGGCGCCGCTCCATTGTGGGAGCGAGCTTGCTCGCGAAGGCGGCCTCAAAAGCACTGCCTGACTAAAAGCCAGACAAAAAAAACGCCAACCCAACGGTTGGCGTTTTTTCTTGCAGTTTGCAGCTAGAAACTCACCGCTGCCTCACTCCGGCTTACGACGCCCGAACCCCGGACGCTGTCCCGAACCTGCCGGGGCACCACGGCGCTTGCCCGATGGCGTGTCGCGGTCGGCCAGGATGATGCCCGGGCGCTTTTTCGGTGCCGGCTTGGCCGGACGCTTGGTGTCGGCCGGGCGATCGGCGACGGGCGTACCGCGACCCGCCGGTGCACCGCGACCTTCGCCGCGCTCAGTGCGACCATTGGCCGGACGCGGCGTGCGTGGGCCACGCTCGCCGTCCTGACGCGGTGCAGGCTTGCGGGCCGGGCGTTCGCCTTCGATCTGCGGCTCGCGCGAAGGACGCGGGCCGGTCGCCACGCCATCAGCAGCCGGGCGCAGCGTACGCACGCGCTCGGTCTTGCCCATCGGACGCGAGGATTTACGCTGCATCCGCTCCAGCTTGTCCTTGCTCTTGGCGGTCATCTGCGGCATAGCCACCGGCTTGAGGCCCACTTCGGCGGCCAGGATGTCGACTTCGTACTGGCTCATTTCGCGCCAGCGGCCCATCGGCAGGTCGGAATTGAGGAACACCGGACCGAAACGCACGCGCTTCAGGCGGCTGACCACCAACCCCTGGGATTCCCACAAACGTCGCACTTCACGGTTACGGCCTTCCATCACCACGCAGTGGTACCAATGGTTGAAGCCTTCACCGCCGGGCGCTTGCTTGATGTCGGTGAAACGCGCCGGGCCGTCTTCCAGCACAACGCCGGCCTTGAGGCGCTCGATCATCTCGTCGTCGACCTCACCACGCACACGCACGGCGTATTCGCGGTCCATCTCGTAGGACGGGTGCATCAAGCGGTTGGCCAGTTCACCGTCGGTGGTGAACATCAGCAAACCGGTGGTGTTGATGTCCAGGCGGCCGATGTTGATCCAGCGGCCTTCTTTCGGACGCGGCATCTTGTCGAACACGGTCGGGCGACCTTCCGGGTCGTCACGGGTGCAGATCTCGCCGTCGGGCTTGTTGTACATGATCACGCGGCGCACCGTTTCGGCGGCCTCTTCGCGCTTGATCACCTTGCCATCGATGGTGATGGCATCGTGCATGTCAACCCGCAGGCCCAAGGTGGCATCTTTGCCGTTGACCTTGATCCGGCCCTGGGTGATCCAGGCTTCCACGTCACGGCGCGAACCGACGCCGATACGGGCGAGGACTTTTTGCAGCTTCTCGCCTGCTGGGCCGATTTCCTGGCTGTCGTTCTGGTCTTGGTCTTTCATTCTGGGCACCTCCCGGTGTGGTCGGGTCAGGCTTGGCCTGACGCTTTGAATACGGGTCTTTGGCGAAGGGATCGCCAAGGGGTCGCGAATCATACGCGCGTTGAAGCGATTGCGCATCAGAGACTAGCTGATCAACCAGCGCCCGGCGCTTTTTCCGCCGACCGGTGATGCCCGGCTTGGCGGGGACTTCGTCTGGGCCCCCTGGGGGTGCCGAGGTTCCCGGGGTGGGCGGTGGGTCAGCCTACATCGATTCTGAATGCTCCTCCGTCATCGCGAGCAAGCTCGGCTCCCACAGGATCAGCCAGCGTTTCCAAATCAGTTGGATCAATCGTCGAACTGGCGCCGTTCGTTCTCGATCGCTTCGGCCAACGCCCGGGCTTCGGCTTCTTCGTCGCTCAGTTCGGGTTCCGGCGCTTGGAGGGCGGCGACGGCGGCCAGGAGTTTTTCCCGGGCTTGGGCAACGCCGAGGATATCTTCTTCCGGATCCGGTTCCGGTTCTGCTTCTGGCTCCGGCGCGCTATCGGGCTCCGCCAGCTCATCCGAGTCGCCCTCAGGACCAGGACCTTCCCGCAGCAAGTCGTCGAAATCGGTCTTCAAGCCCTCCTCCATGGTGTCCAGCTCCAGCAACAACGAGTGGAAACTGGTCTCTTCCTTCGGTTCCTCGGGCTCGGCGCTGGCGTCCGCCAGTTCCTGCAAGCCCTGGGGCACCGGGGCGTCGTCGAACTCCAGCATCGGTTCGGGTTCCAGTTCCCGCAATTCGGCCAGCGGCGGCAGGTCGTCCAGGTTCTTCAGGTTGAAGTGATCGAGGAAGGCCTTGGTGGTCGCAAACATCGCCGGTTTGCCAGGCACATCGCGATAACCGACGACGCGGATCCACTCGCGCTCCAGCAGCGTCTTGACGATGTTGCTATTGACCGCCACGCCCCGCACATCTTCGATCTCGCCCCGGGTGATCGGCTGGCGATAGGCGATGAGCGCCATGGTTTCGAGCAGCGCCCGGGAATAGCGCTGCGGCCGTTCCTCCCACAGGCGCCCCACCCACGGCGCGAATTTCTCGCGAATTTGCAGGCGGTACCCGGACGCCACTTCCTTGAGTTCGAAAGCCCGCCCCTCGCAGGACTTGCCCAACAGTGCCAGGGCTTTCTTGAACACGGCCGGCTCGGGCCGCTCGCCTTCTTCGAAGAGTTCGAACAGGCGTTCCATCGATTGCGGCTTTCCCGAGGCCAACAGGAAAGCTTCAAGCAAGGGGGCCAGCTCGCGGGGTTCAGTCAGATTCATTGATTTGCTCGTTATTCGGCTCGTGCCCGCACGTGGATCGCTGCGAACGGCTCATTCTGCACCAGCTCGACCAAGGATTCCTTGACCAATTCCAGGACCGCCATAAACGTCACCACCACCCCCAACCGCCCTTCCTCGGCGGTGAACAGCTCGACGAACGGCACGAAGCCGCCGCCCTTGAGTCGCTCCAGCACATCACTCATGCGCTCGCGGGTGGACAGCGCTTCGCGGCTGACCTGATGACTTTCAAACATATCGCCCCGGCGCAGGACCTCGGCCATGGACATCAGCAACTCTTCCAGGCTCACGTCTGGCAGCAACTTGCGCGCCCGCGCTTCGGGCGCATCGAGCTTGGGCACCACCACATCGCGCCCCACCCGGCTCAAGCCGTCGATGCCTTCGGCGGCGGCCTTGAAGCGTTCGTATTCCTGCAAGCGGCGGATCAGCTCGGCTCGCGGGTCGTCTTCTTCCTCTTCGACCTCTGCCGAGCGCGGCAGCAGCATCCGCGACTTGATCTCGGCGAGCATGGCCGCCATCACCAGGTATTCGGCGGCGAGTTCCAGGCGCACCGACTGCATCAACTCGACGTAGCCCATGTACTGGCGGGTGATTTCCGCCACGGGAATGTCGAGGATGTTGATGTTCTGTTTGCGGATCAGGTACAGCAGCAGGTCAAGCGGGCCCTCGAAGGCTTCGAGGAACACCTCCAGCGCATCCGGTGGAATGTACAGGTCCAGGGGCATTTCCATGACCGCCTGGCCATAGACCATGGCGAACGGCAACTCCTGCTGCGCGCCGGCCTGGCTGTCGACATTGTCCACGGCGGTTTCCACGACGGACATTCAGGCCTCGACCATGAACGGCGTCGGATCGCCGCAACCGACACGCACCACCTGGGGCTCGCCATCGGCCAGGTTGATCACCGTGGACGCCGACATGCCGCCGAAACCACCGTCGATGATCAGGTCCACCTGATGTTCGAGTATCTGGCGCATCTCATAGGGATCGTTCAACGGCTCGGTCTCGCCAGGCATGATCAGCGTCACGCTCATCAGCGGCTCACCCAGTTCCGCCAGCAGCGCCAGGGCGATGGGATGGCTCGGCACCCGCAGGCCGATGGTGCGCTTTTTCGGGTGCAGCAACAGCCGCGGGACTTCCCGCGTGGCATTGAGGATGAAGGTGTACGGCCCCGGCAAATGCGCCTTGAGCAGGCGGAAGGTGCCGGTGTCGATCTTGGCGAACAGGCCCAACTGCGACAGGTCGCTGCAGATGAGCGCGAAATTGTGCTTGTCGTCCAGTTGACGCAGGCGTCTAACACGCTCCACGGCATTCTTGTCGCCGATCTGGCAACCGATGGCGTAGGACGAGTCGGTGGGATAGACCACCACGCCACCGCCACGAATGATTTCCACGGCCTGTTTGATCAGGCGCGCTTGCGGGTTTTCCGGATGAATCTGGAAAAATTGACTCACGTGTTCTACCTGTTCAGACGGCGGCGATAACGGGATCATGTTTGAATCTACACCAGAGTGGTGGCAGATCTTCCGGCAACGGGCGGTATTCGCCGATCTCGGACCAGCCCCCAGGGCCATGGAAATCACTGCCGGCGGTGACCAGCAGGCCGAACTCACGGGCCAGGATCGCCAGGCTGCCGACCTGCTCGGCAGGCTGATGGCCGTTGACCACCTCGATGGCATGGCCCCCCGCTTGAATATAGTCGGTGACCAGGCGTCGGCGCTTGCTGCGGGTGAAATCATAGTGCCATGGATGCGCCAGGCTGACCCAGGCACCCGCTGCCCGCAGGGTCTGGACGGTGTCTTCCAGGGTCGGCCAATGCTGCTTGACGTCCCCCAGCTTGCCGGCCCCCAACCATTTGCGGAACGCTTCGGCGCGGTCCTTGACGAACCCTTCGCGCACCATCCAGTCGGCAAAGTGTGGCCGGGCCGGTGCGTTGCCGCTGTCGCCCAGTTCCTGCTGGATCTGTCGGGCGCCGTCCAGCGCACCAGGCATGCCCTTGAGGGCCAGCTTGCGGCTGATCTCTTCGGACCGCAGCCAGCGCCCGTCGTGCAGTTGTGCGATGGCCTGGACCAGCGCCGGCGCATTCACATCGAAACCGTAGCCCAGCACATGGATGGTCGCCCCGCCCCAGGTACAGGACAACTCCACCCCGTTGACCAGCTGCATGCCCAGCGCCGTGGCGGCGCCGCGGGCCTCGTCGAGGCCTTCGAGGGTGTCGTGATCGGTCAGGGCCAGGACTCGCACGCCGTGCTCGAACGCCCGCGCCACCAGAACCGCAGGCGCCAGGGCACCATCGGAGGCCGTGCTATGGCAGTGCAAATCAACATTCACGAGAGTTTGTTACCTCAAATCAGCTGGCCCTATCGCGGCCAAGGATGTTTGTTATTATGCCGCCACATCCTGCTTCTGGCTGCCACTGTGAAACAATTCATCGATTTCATCCCGCTCCTGCTGTTCTTCATCGTCTACAAACTTGATCCCCGCACCGTCGACTTCGCCGGTCACTCCTTGACTGTAGGCGGTATCTACAGCGCCACCGCAGTCCTGATCATCAGTTCCCTGGTGGTCTACGGCGCGCTGTTCGTGTCCCAGCGCAAGCTGGAGAAGAGCCAGTGGCTGACCCTGATCGCCTGCCTGGTGTTCGGCAGCCTGACCCTGGCGTTCCACAGCGAAACCTTCCTCAAATGGAAGGCCCCGGTGGTCAACTGGCTGTTCGCCCTCGCGTTCATTGGCAGCCATTTCATCGGTGACCGCCTGCTGATCAAGCGCATCATGGGCCATGCCATCAACCTGCCAGACCTGATCTGGACCCGGTTGAACATCGCCTGGATCGTGTTTTTCCTGTTCTGCGGCGCCGCCAACCTGTTCGTTGCGTTCACGTTCCAGGAGTACTGGGTCGACTTCAAGGTCTTCGGCAGCCTGGGCATGACGCTGCTGTTCCTGATTGGCCAGGGTATCTACCTGTCCCGTCACCTGCACGAAGCCGACCCCACCACGCCCAAAACCGAGGACTGACATGCTCTACGCAATCATTGCCACCGACGTCGCCGACTCCCTGGAAAAACGCCTGGCCGTGCGCCCAGCCCACCTGGAGCGACTGCAACAGCTCAAGGCCGAAGGTCGCATCGTGCTGGCCGGCCCGCACCCGGCGGTGGACAGCAATGACCCGGGCGCCGCGGGTTTCACCGGCAGCCTGATCGTGGCCGAATTCGACTCCCTGGCCGCCGCGCAAGCCTGGGCCAAGGCCGATCCGTTCGTGGAGGCCGGCGTCTACGCCGAGGTCGTGGTCAAGCCGTTCAAGCAAGTCCTGCCGTAAATCCCCAGGGCAATGAGCCTGCGCGGCTCATTGCCCTGTTGCTCATCTTTCTCGTTCGCCTGCCGACAACCTGTCTAATCTCGATTGGAATTCAGGAGTTGCAATGCGCAAAGGTCCGTTGTGCCTGTTGTTGGTCTCGTTGGCGATCGGGGCGCCTGCCCATGGCGAGGAAAGCACCGAGGGCAGTCATTCGGCGCCCTTGTCCCTGAGCGCTGGCGGCCAGATCGCCGAATTGCAGCAACGCTTGAAAGACAGCGAGCGCATGCGTGAAGCACTCACCCAGCAACTCCAAAACACCAACGGCGAACGGGAAAGCGCGCTGGTGGGCCGGCTGCGCCAGGAGAACCAGCGCCTGAAACTGCAACTCAAGGAAGCCCAGGCCAGCCCCCTGCCGCGCCTGTTGACCGATCAACAGCAGTGGTTCGTCATTGGTGCCGGGGTAGCGCTATTGGCCTTGCTCTGCGGTATCTTTGCCAGCGGTGGACGTAGACAACGTCGGCAATGGCTAAATTGAGTGAGTCATGAGCGAGCTGTTACTGATAGATGATGACCAGGAGCTGTGTGAGCTCCTCGTAAGTTGGCTGAGCCAGGAAGGGTTTCAGGTCCGCGCCTGTCACGATGGCCAGAGTGCCCGCAAGGCCTTGGCCGAAACCGCCCCGGCTGCCGTGGTCCTGGACGTGATGCTGCCCGACGGCAGTGGCCTGGAACTGCTCAAGCAATTGCGCAGCGATCACGCGGAGCTGCCAGTGCTGATGCTGTCGGCCCGGGGTGAACCGCTGGACCGTATCCTGGGCCTGGAACTGGGGGCCGACGACTATCTGGCCAAGCCCTGCGACCCACGGGAACTGACCGCCCGCCTGCGCGCCGTGCTGCGCCGCAGCCATCCGACGGCCGTGTCCAGCCAGATCGAACTGGGTGACCTGACCTTCAGCCCGGTGCGTGGCGTGGTCAGCATCGACGAACAGGAACAAACCCTCACCGTGTCCGAAAGCCGCCTGCTCGAAGCGCTGCTCAAGCAGCCGGGCGAGCCGCTGGACAAGCAGGAACTGGCGCAGATCGCCCTGGGCCGCAAGCTGACCCTGTACGACCGCAGCCTCGACATGCACGTGAGCAACCTGCGCAAGAAAATCGGCCCCCACCCCGACGGCCGCCCGCGCATCGTGGCGCTGCGTAGCCGCGGTTACTACTACAGCCTCTAGAGGTTGTCGCTGCGATTACAGCCAGAGGTGGTGGCGGCTATCACAGCCTCTGGAGACTTTTGTGGCGAGGGAGCTTGCTCCCGCTCGGTTGCGCAGCAACCGCAAAATCTTGGGGCCGCTTCGCAGCCCAGCGGGAGCAAGCTCCCTCGCCACAAAAGCGGCCACACCCCAGGGTCTTGTGTTCGACCCTGCAAATTTGTCAGGTTCGCACCAAACCGTCTTTACCCAAGCTTTACCCACCCCTGACCGCCGCTGACCTTGATCTCCGTAATCTGCACACATCCGGAACTGACCGGGAATGAGACAAGGAGACACACCATGCGCAAGACCCTTATCGCTCTGCTGTTCGCTGCCGCCCTGCCGACCGTGGCCATGGCCATGCCCGAAGGCCCGGGCCCGATGGGGCCGATGGACGGCCCACGTCACGGCGGCCAGATGCACGACAAAGGCCCGTACAGCCAACTGGACCTGAGCCGCGAGCAACGCCAGCAGATTCGCCAGATCATGGGCGAACAGCGCCACGAACAACGGGAGCTGGTCGACAAGTACCTGGCCAAGCTCTCCCCAGCCGACCAGAAAGCCATGCAGGACGAAATGCAAGCCCGGCACCAGAAGGTCGACGCCCAGATTCGTGGATTGTTGAAGCCTGAGCAGCAAAAAGAATTCGACGCGATCCAGAAGAAACAGGCCGAGCGTCGCGCCGAGTGGGCCGAATTCAAGGCCTGGAAAGCGCAACAGCCGCAAAAAGCGCAATAATGCACTGAAGCTCCCCAGCCCAACGGTCAACCACCGTTGGGCTTTCTTTGTTTTCGAGGATTTATCGTGCGTTCATTGTTCTGGCGCATCCTGGCCAGTTTCTGGCTGGCCATCACTCTGGTTGCAGGCCTTTCGATCCTGATGGGCCACATGCTGAACCAGGACGCCTGGATCCTCAGCCGCCACCCGGGGCTCAATACCCTGCCCGAAGAGTGGACGCAGACCTACGAAACCCAAGGCGAGGACGCCGCCCAAGAAATCCTGAAACAGCGCAAGCGCCAGTATCACATTGACGTCCAGGTGTTCAACGAAAGCGGCGACCCGGTGGTGCGTGGCACTTTTCCCCATCGCGCCGCCGCCTTCGAGGCTCGGCAGAACAACGACGACCGCCGCCTGCCCTGGCGCCGGCTCACCGACGAGTTCACCAGCGCCAAAAGCGGCGACACCTACCTATTCATCTACCGCATCCCCCATCCCGAACTGGACGCCTGGCACCGCGGCAGTCTGCTCTGGCCCCTCAGTGCCCTGGGGATCGCGTTGGTGGTGCTAACTCTGTTCAGCTTGTTGGTGACGCTCTCCATCACTCGTCCGCTGAGTCGACTGCGCGGTGCGGTGCATGACCTGGGCCAAGCCACCTACCAGCAGAACAGCCTCGCCAAACTGGCCAACCGGCGGGACGAGTTCGGCGTATTGGCCACCGACTTCAACCGCATGGGCGCGCGTTTACAAAGCCTGATCGCCAGCCAGCGGCAACTGCTGCGGGACGTGTCCCACGAACTGCGCTCGCCCCTGGCCCGGCTGCGCATTGCCCTGGCATTGGCGGAACGGGCCAGCCCCGAGGAGCGTGAAAAGCTCTGGCCGCGCCTGACCCGTGAATGCGATCGCCTGGAGGCGCTGATCAGCGAAATCCTGGTCCTCGCCCGGGTCGATGCCGACAACGCCAGCGCCGAAGAAGTCGACCTCAACGCGCTGCTGGTCACCCTGCAAAAAGATGCGCAGCTGGCTTCACCGGAGCAAACCGTGCAGCTTGAAGCCGAGGCGGACCTGACTCTCAAGGGTTGGCCGACCATGATCGAGCGAGCAGTGGACAACCTGCTGCGCAACGCCCAGCGCTTCAATCCGGCCGGGCAATCGATCGAGATGCACGCGCGGCGCCAAGGCGAACGGATCCTGGTCAGCGTACGTGACCACGGGCCCGGCGTTGAGGCCGAACACCTCGGGCAATTGGCCGAGCCGTTCTACCGCGCCCCCGGCCAGACCGCCGCCGGCCATGGCCTGGGCCTGGCCATCGCACGCCGTGCCGCTGAACGCCATGGCGGTGCGCTGGTGCTGGGCAATCATCCCGAAGGTGGTTTCATTGCGACACTGGAGCTGCCGTTGGTGCCGGGGGCTGTCGTCCAGCCGTAAGCATTGCAAATACCCCCTGTGGCGTGGGAGCTTGCTCCCGCTCGGTTGCGCAGCAACCGTAAAATCTTGGGGCTACTTCGTAGCCCAGCGGGAGCAAGCTCCCTCGCCACGGGAAATCAAACAAGGCGAGTTGAGCGGCGTGGCCAAACCCAACGGCAAGCGCGCCCCCTCAAACCAAACGATAATTCCTCTTATTCAAACAGCCCCGCCCTGTTAGACTTTGCGCCCTCGTTTTCACTCATCCCCGGGACGCCCGATGCTGTCGTTGCCTCTTCGTTTATGTGCACTGTTCATGGCCCTGGGCCTGAGTGCCTGCGATGATGCCCCGCGTTTTACCCAGGCCGAACCGGGTGAAGCCCGTTCCGGTGGCGCCGCGACGGTCCGCAAGAGTGATCAGAACGCCTTTTCCCTGCCCTCGGCCAACCTGCCACCCTCGCGGCGCGTGGATTTCAGTGTCGGCAACAGTTTCTTCCGCAGCCCCTGGGTGATCGCCCCCTCGACCACCACCGCCCGGGACGGCCTCGGGCCCTTGTTCAACACCAACGCCTGCCAGAACTGCCACGTCAAGGACGGTCGCGGCCATCCGCCGGCGCCGGATGCGACCAGCGCGGTGTCGATGCTGGTGCGCCTGTCGATTCCCGACGCACCCGCCTACGCCAAGGTCATTGAGCAACTGGGCGTAGTGCCAGAGCCGGTCTATGGTGGGCAGTTGCAGGACATGTCAGTGCCCGGCGTCGCCCCCGAAGGCAAGGTGCGGGTCGATTACACCCCGGTCCCGGTGCGTTTCAAGGACGGCACCGTCGTCGAATTGCGCAAGCCAATCCTGCAGATCACCCAGTTGGGATATGGCCCGATGCACCCCGACACGCGTTTTTCGGCCCGCGTGGCACCGCCGATGATCGGCCTGGGCCTGCTGGAAGCCATCCCCGACGAGGCGCTGCTGGCGAACGCCGAAGCCCAGGCGCGGGAGAACGACGGCATCGCCGGTCGGCCCAACCAGGTCTGGGACGATGTGCAGCAGAAGACCGTGCTGGGACGTTTCGGCTGGAAAGCCGGACAGCCCAACCTCAACCAACAGAACGTCCACGCGTTTTCCGGCGACATGGGCCTGACAACCAGCCTGCGGCCGTTCGACGACTGCACCGAGACCCAAGTCGACTGCAAGCGTGCGCCCAGCGGCAATAGCCCGGACGGCGAACCGGAAGTCAGCGACAACATCCTGCGCCTGGTGCTGTTCTACAGCCGCAACCTCGCGGTGCCGGCCCGTCGCGACGTGAATTCCCCCCAAGTGCTGGCAGGCAAGAATCTATTTTTCCAGGCCGGTTGCCAGTCCTGCCACACACCGAAATACACCACCGCCGCCAACGCCGCCGAGCCGGAACTGGCGAACCAAGTCATCCGCCCCTACACCGACCTGCTGCTGCACGACATGGGCGAAGGCCTGGCCGACAACCGCAGCGAATTCAAGGCCAGTGGCCGCGACTGGCGAACCCCGCCGCTGTGGGGCATCGGCCTGACCGAAACCGTCAACGGCCACACCCAGTTCCTGCATGACGGCCGTGCCCGCAACCTGCTCGAAGCCGTGCTGTGGCATGGCGGCGAAGCACAAGCGGCGCAGCGACAGGTTTTAGCGTTCGATGCCGAGCAGCGCGCTGCGTTGCTGGCCTTTCTGAATTCCCTTTAAATGCCTTTTCCAGAAATGGGAGCCTGACATGTTCCGTCCCAAATTGTTGTTCACCAGCCTCGCCGCCCTCGCCCTCGGCGCCTGCTCGCCCCAGGATCCGCAAGCCGTCACTTCGGCCGCCATAGCCAAGCAAGTGATCCTGCCGACCTACAGCCGCTGGGTCGAGGCCGACCGGCAACTGGCGACCAGCGCCCTGGCGTTCTGCCAAGGTAAAGAAAACCTGGAGACCGCCCGCGCCGACTTCCTCAAGGCGCAAAAAGCCTGGGCCGAGTTGCAACCGCTGCTGATCGGGCCGCTGGCCGAGGGCAACCGCGCCTGGCAGGTGCAATTCTGGCCGGACAAGAAAAACCTGGTGGGTCGTCAGGTCGAGCAATTGGTCAACAGCCAGCCACAGATCGACGCCGCCGGCCTGGCCAAGTCCAGCGTGGTCGTGCAAGGGCTGTCGGCCTACGAATACCTGCTGTTCGACGCGAAAATCGACATGGCCGACAGCGCACAGAAAGCCAAGTACTGCCCGCTGCTCATCGCCATTGGCGAACGCCAGAAACAGCTGGCCGAAGAGATCCTGTCGGGCTGGAACAGCAACGACGGCATGCTCGCCCAGATGAGCAAGTTTCCCAACCAGCGCTACGCCGATTCCCACGAGGCCATCGCCGACCTGCTCCGTGTGCAGGTCACTGCCCTGGATACTTTGAAGAAAAAACTCGGCACGCCAATGGGCCGCCAGAGCAAAGGCGTACCTCAGCCATTCCAGGCCGATGCCTGGCGCAGCCAGTCGTCGCTGCAAGGGTTGGAAGCCAGCCTGGGCGCGGCCAGGACCGTCTGGGTCGGCGTGGACAACAAGGGCCTGCGCGGCCTGCTGCCAAGCGACCAGAAGCCATTGGCGGACAAGATCGACGCCGCCTACGATGCCTCGTTGAAACTGTTCGCCAGCAGCCAGCGCTCGCTGACCGAAATGCTCGGCGACGATGCCGGGCGCCAGCAACTCAACGATTTGTACGACAGCCTCAACGTCGTCCATCGCCTGCATGAAGGCGAACTGGCCAAGGCGCTGGGCATTCAACTGGGCTTCAATGCCAACGACGGTGACTGATCATGTTTCGACGTCAGGTCCTGGCACTGGGCAGCTTGCTGCTCGGCGCCGTCACCCTGGGCGGCTGGACGCTGTTCAAGCAAAAGGACAAGCACCCACTCTTGCTTTCGGCACGGGACGATGGCGACGGCAAGCACTATGCCGTCGGCTATCGACTGGACGGCACGCGGGTGTTTGCCACCCAGGTCGGCCAGCGCTGCCATGACATCATCAACCATCCGACGCAGCCGATTGCGCTGTTCGTCGCCCGTCGCCCGGGCACCGAAAGCTACCTGATCGACCTGCGCGACGGGGCGCTGCTGCAAACCATCGCCTCGTTGCCGAACCGGCACTTCTACGGCCACGCGGTCATCCATAAAAGCGGCGAATGGCTGTATGCCACCGAGAACGACACCACCGATCCGGGACGCGGCCTGTTGGGCGTGTACCGTTTCGACGGCGAGCGACTGGTGCACAGCGGCGAGATTCCCACCCATGGCATCGGTCCTCACCAGGTGTCGTGGATGCCCGATGGCGAGACGCTGGTGGTCGCCAACGGCGGCATTCGCACCGAGGCCGAAAGCCGGGTCGAAATGAACCTCGACGCCATGGAGCCGAGCCTGGTGCTGATGCAACGCGATGGCACCCTGCTGAGCAAGGAAACCCTCGCCCAATCGATGAACAGCGTGCGCCACCTGGGCATCGCCAGCGACGGCACCATCGTCTCCGGCCAGCAGTTCATGGGCGCAGCCCACGAATCGTCGGAACTGGTGGCGATCAAACGGCCAGGACAACCGTTCCAGGCATTCCCGGTCCCCGCAGAGCAATTGCAGGCCATGGGGCACTACACCGCCAGCGTTGCCGTACACAGCGACTTGCGCCTGGTGGCCCTGACCGCCCCCCGCGGCAACCGCTTTTTCATCTGGGACCTGGACAGCGGCGAAGTCCGCCTGGATGCGCCCCTGCCGGACTGTGCTGGCGTGGGCGCGGTGGCCGACGGTTTTGTCGTGACGTCGGGCCAAGGCCGTTGTCGCTATTACGATTGTCGGCAGACACAACTGGTTGCAAAACCACTGGATCTGCCGGCGGGGCTCTGGGACAACCATTTGCATCTGGTCTGACGCCGGGGAGCGAAGCCGATCGGCGCCGAGCGCCTCTGTTTTTCGGAAAAGTCCCACGCTCCACCGTCCCGCCAGCATCTGGAATAGCCCGCACACTCAGAGTAATGTGCCGGCCTATCTGTATTTTCTCTCGGCTCTTTCCAAGGAAGTGGAACATGCTGCGACGCCGCATGCTGATCATGTTGGGTGTTGTGCTGCTGGTGGTGCTGTTGCTCGCCGGCTACAAGGCCTTCTCCGTTTACCAGCAGATCCAGACGTTTTCTGCCCCCAAACCACCGGTCAGTGTCGCAGTGGCCACAGCGGCCCAGCAACCCTGGCAGGCCCGCCTACCCACCGTTGGCAGTCTCAAGGCACTGCAAGGCGTGGACCTGAGCCTGGAAATCGCCGGAACCGTGCAGAAGGTTCAATTCCAGTCCGGGCAGAAGGTCAAGGCCGGCCAGCCGCTCCTGCAACTGGACAGCGAAGTCGAAAGCGCCCTGCTGGAAACCGCCGAGGCCGATCTTGGCCTGTCGCAACTGGATTTTGGTCGTGGCCGACAACTGGTGGGCAGCCAGGCGATCTCCAAGGGCGAATTCGACCGGCTCTCGGCGCAACTGAAGAAGAACCAGGCCACGGTCAACCAGCTCAAGGCTTCGCTGGCCAAGAAACACATCCTGGCGCCGTTCAGC
The DNA here is from genome assembly GCF_052871455.1 of Pseudomonas sp. LARHCG127. Taxonomy (NCBI): domain Bacteria; kingdom Pseudomonadati; phylum Pseudomonadota; class Gammaproteobacteria; order Pseudomonadales; family Pseudomonadaceae; genus Pseudomonas; species Pseudomonas sp. LARHCG127. Next base: position 189,464 of record NZ_JBIXJT010000007.1, on the reverse strand, counting down.
GGCACCATCGGCATTCGCCAGGTGGATGTCGGCGACTACCTGGCCAGTGGCACGGTGATCGCCACCCTGCAGGACCTCAGCAGCCTGTACGTGGACTTCTACGTCCCTGAGCAAAACGTGCCCCGGCTCGCCGTGGCACAGCCGGTCAATGTCAGCGTCTCGGCCTACCCCGGGCAGACCTTCGTCGGCACCATCAGCGCGATCAACCCCAAGGTCGAGGACAGCACCCGCAACGTCCTGGTGCGCGCCACCCTGGCCAACCCCGACGGCAAATTGCTGCCCGGCATGTTCGCCAACCTGCAGGTGATCCTGCCGGACGTCGCCGCCGGGATCGTCGTGCCGGAAAGCGCCGTGACCTACACCCTCTACGGCAATTCCATGTACGTGGTGACGCAAAAGAAAGCCGCCGACGGCACTGTCGAGAAAGACGACAAGGGCCAGCCGGTCCTGATCGCCGAACGGCGTTTCGTTGAAACCGGTGAGCGACGCGACGGGCAGGTACTGGTGTCCAAAGGCGTGCAGAGCGGCGAACAAGTCGTGATCGCCGGCCAGCTCAAGCTCGATAACGGTACGCCGATCGCCATCAGCGACGACAAGACCCTGACCGAACAGAACAGCCCGCCGCGCGCGGACTGATCAAGGAACCCCCATGGCTTTTACCGATCCGTTCATCCGCCGCCCGGTGCTTGCCACCGTGGTCAGCCTGTTGATCGTGCTGCTGGGCTTCCAGGCCTGGAGCAAGCTGCCCCTGCGTCAGTATCCACAAATGGAAAACGCCCTGATCACGGTGACCACCGCCTACCCCGGGGCCAACGCCGAGACCATCCAGGGCTACATCACCCAACCGATGCAACAGAGCCTGGCCAGTGCCGAGGGCATCGACTACATGACCTCGGTCAGTCGCCAGAATTTCTCGGTGATCTCGGTCTATGCCCGCATCGGTTCCAACAGCGACCGGCTCTTCACCGAACTGCTGGCCAAGGCCAACGAGGTCAAGAACCAACTGCCCCAGGACGCCGAGGACCCGGTCCTTAGCCGCGAGGCCGCCGATGCCTCGGCACTGATGTACATCAGCTTTTTCAGCAAGGAACTGAACAACCCGCAGATCACCGACTACCTGTCCCGGGTGATCCAGCCCAAGCTGGCGACACTGCCCGGCATGGCCGAGGCGGAGATCCTCGGCAACCAGGTCTTCGCCATGCGCCTGTGGCTGGACCCGATCAAGCTCGCAGGCTTCGGCTTGACCGCCGCCGACGTGACCAATGCCGTGCGCCAGCACAACTTCCTCTCCGCCGCCGGTGAAGTGAAAGGCGAATACGTCGTCACCAGCATCAACGCCAACACCGAACTCAAGTCCGCCGAGGACTTCGCCGCGATCCCGCTCAAGACCGAGGGCGACAGCCGCGTATTGTTGCGGGACGTCGCCCGTGTGGAAATGGGCGCAGAGAACTACGACAGCATCAGTTCCTTTGGCGGCACGCCCTCGGTGTACATCGGGATCAAGGCCACGCCGGGTGCGAACCCGCTGGATGTGATCAAGGAAGTGCGCAAGATCATGCCGGAGATGGAGGCCCAGCTCCCGACCAATCTCAAGGCCGAGATCGCCTACGACGCCACCCTGTTCATCCAGGCGTCCATCGACGAGGTGGTGAAAACCCTGTTCGAGGCAGTACTGATCGTCATCGTCGTGGTGTTCCTGTTCCTCGGCGCCTTGCGCTCGGTGGTCATCCCGGTGGTAACCATCCCCTTATCGATGATCGGCGTGATGTTCTTCATGCAGTTGATGGGCTATTCGATGAACCTTCTGACGCTGCTGGCCATGGTACTCGCCATCGGCCTGGTGGTGGACGATGCCATCGTGGTGGTGGAGAACATCCACCGGCACATCGAGGAAGGCAAGACCCCGTTCGACGCTGCGATAGAAGGTGCCCGGGAAATCGCCATGCCGGTGGTCTCGATGACCATCACCCTGGCGGCGGTGTATGCACCGATCGGCCTGCTCGAGGGCCTGACGGGCGCCTTGTTCAAGGAATTTGCCTTGACCCTGGCCGGGGCGGTGGTGATCTCCGGGATCGTCGCCCTGACCCTGTCGCCGATGATGTGCGCCCTGCTCCTGCGCCACGACGAGAACCCCTCGGGGCTCGCCCATCGGCTGGACATGGTTTTCGAACGCTTGAAGAGCCGTTACCAGCGCATGCTCCATGGCACGCTCAATACCCGGCCGGTGGTGCTGGTGTTCGCGGCGATCGTGCTGTTGCTGATCCCGGTGCTGGTCATGTTCAGCAAGTCCGAACTGGCCCCCGACGAGGACCAGGGCATTATCTTCATGATGGCCAACGCCCCGCAGCCCACCAACCTCGACTACCTGAACACGTATACCGATCACTTCATCACCCTCTTCAAGGAGTTCCCGGAGTATTACTCCTCGTTCCAGATCAATGGTTATGACGGTGTGCAGTCGGGCATCGGCGGCTTCCTGCTCAAGCCTTGGAACGAACGCAGCCGCACCCAGATGGAAATCCTGCCAGAGGTCCAGGCCAGGCTGGAAAGCGTGCCTGGCCTGCAGATCTTCGGTTTCAACCTGCCCTCGCTGCCGGGCACTGGCGAAGGCTTGCCGTTCGCGTTCGTCATCAACTCCCCGAAAGACTATGCAACGTTGCTGGAGGTTGCCGACCGGGTCAAAAAGCGCGCATTGGAATCCGGCAAGTTCGCTTTCATGGACATTGACCTGGCGTTCGACAAGCCAGAAGTCGTGGTGGATATCGATCGCGCCAAGGCTGCCCAGATGGGCGTATCCATGGAGGACTTGGGCGGCACCTTGGCGACACTGCTGGGCGAATCCGAGATCAACCGCTTCACCCTCGAGGGCCGCAGCTACAAAGTCATTGCCCAAGTCGAACGGCCGTTCCGGGACAACCCGGACTGGTTGAACAGCTATTACGTGAAAAATGCCCAGGGTGAATCGCTACCGCTGTCGACCCTGATCAAGGTCAGCGACCGGGCGCGACCGCGACAGCTGAACCAGTTCCAGCAGCTCAATGCGGTGACGATTTCAGGCTTCCCCATCGTGAGCATGGGCGAGGCCATCGAGACCATCCGCCAGATCGCCCGAGAAGAAGCGCCGGTGGGGTTCGCCTTTGATTACGCAGGGGCTTCGCGCCAATTCGTACAGGAAGGCAGCGCGTTGTGGGTAACCTTTGCCCTGGCCCTGGCGATTATCTTCCTGGTGTTGGCCGCGCAGTTCGAAAGCTTCCGCGACCCACTGGTGATCCTGGTGACTGTACCGTTGTCCATTTGCGGTGCCCTGATTCCGCTGTTCCTCGGTTGGTCGAGCATGAATATCTACACCCAGGTAGGCCTGGTGACGCTGATCGGGCTGATCAGCAAACACGGGATCCTGATCGTCGAGTTCGCCAACCAACTGCGCAGGGAACAACATCTGACGCCGCGAGAAGCCATAGAACAAGCCGCGTCGATTCGCCTGCGGCCGGTGCTAATGACCACTGCGGCGATGGTGTTCGGCATGGTACCGCTCATTTTCGCCACAGGCGCCGGGGCAGTAAGCCGCTTCGACATCGGCATGGTAATCGCCACCGGCATGTCGATTGGGACCTTGTTCACGCTGTTCGTCTTGCCTTGCATCTACACGCTGCTGGCCAAGCCAGACAAAGCCTGAGGACTGTTCAAGCAAACTCACGCGGATACGGGATGTTTTTGTGGCGAGGGAGCTTGCTCCCGCTCGGCTGCGAAGCAGTCGTCATGCACGAACGCCTGCCTGGTCATGAAAACCGATGGGGACCGCTTCGCGGTCCAGCGGGAGCAAGCTCCCTCGCCACGGGTTGTGTGTTTGGCTGAAGGTTTGTGGTGGCATTGGAAAAACAAAAAAATAAAGGCCTCACACAAGGGAGGCCTTTATCCTGGTTTCGGGGCTTTCAACTCTGCGGCCTCATCCCTTGGGACAGGCTGAACATGAACAGCAGCAGGTCATTGTCCGGTTGGATCGCCTCGCTGGCCTTTGCCACCCGTGGCAAAGGACAATGTGTACCAGCATTCGAAACGCTGAGGACCTGCGAGCGTGGCTGTTCCCATACCGCCACCGCCATCGATGCAACTCCCAAGGCTCCTACTAAAAACAAACCTCTAGCAATTTCGAGTTTCATTGCCATAAACCTTTGATAGCGCTGCCAAACGCCGCCTCATAAAAATAGACGACTTTTTTCCAGTCAGCATCGCTGAACGACGAATGGCGCCGCAGTTGCCTCAGGTCATGGAAGGCCGCCTGCCGGGCGGTCAGGCGCTGGCGAGATTTTTCCAGATCCAGCAGGGCGACTTCAGCCTTCGCCGCTTCGCCCTCGCCTGTCACACGTACAAAGACATGCTTGATGTAGAGGCAGCCATGTTGCCAGCGGCCCTTGTGCATACGGGCCAGGTTCTCAGCCAGGCCCTGGAGGATCTGGTCATGCACCGCTTCGCCATGGCGCTCACGTCCGCCTCCGGCGTACCAGTGCATGATCTGCTCGAAACCTTCCAAGGCATGGGTCACCAGCAGCGCCCGCCACTTGCAGGCCGGGTCGCGCTGGGCGCCGCAAAAAATCAGCTCGGGCACACGGACATCCAGGCGGCTCAAGGCCAGCAACGCGTCCTGCTCTCGCAGCACGGTCGGACGACCGAGCGGGTACAACCAACTGCGATAAATATGTCCGATTTGACGCTTGGCATACAACAGCTCGCCATCGTTGCTGCTGATCCGCTGCACGCCGCTTTCACCACCACGCCGCACATTGGGCTCTTCCACCCACTCGCCTTGCTGGTTCCAGAAGTGTTCGAAGCTGCTGCGGGAAATGCCAGGTGTCTCTACGGCCTGCACAACCATGCTGTTACCCCTTGCGTAATACATAGACTCGCCACATGGCATAAAGCGGTAGGAAATCCAGCCGTTCCTGAATGCGAAACCCAGCCTGCCGAAACTCCTTCTCTGCTGTATCCGTCGGTAACACAAATCGATTCTGGTAGTCTTTCTGCCCACGGGTGCGTTCCAGGCGCTTGCGTTTCCAGGCCTTGAAATTGCCATCGACCCACAATGAAACGATCACGCTGTCACGGCTGACACGCTCGAATTCCTTCAGGATTGCCAATCGATGCGCGGGTTCACCGATGTGGTGCAGCAAGCGCATGCAAAAAATGCTATCGACGGCGTTATCAGGCAAGGCGATGTCGAACGCAGAAGTGTGCAAAGGTCGTACCCGTTTTACGACGTCGCTCGGTTGAGCGTCCAATGCGGTATTGAGCATGGCTTCGGAATTGTCCGCGCCGATGATGATCCGGTTCGGTTTTTCCGCCAACAAGGGCCAGAAACGCCCGGCACCGCACGGCAAGTCGAGGATGAGACCGGGGTCGCCGACAAGTGTCAAAGCGCGCCGGGCCAATTGCTGGTCTCGCTGATTGGAAAGACGACGACTCAAACCAGTGCGATGTTTATGAAAATATTCCCTGGCGTGCTGCTCGTTGTACTTTTCGGAAAAAGCCAACTTGATGGGCTTGGACATTGGCGGGGCCTCGATGACTGATCGGCCCCACCTTATGAATCGGGATGTCATGTCCTTGTGAAAATAAAGTCAGGTAAAGCTTCCAATGTTTACAAGACTTTTCAACACAGTCGCTTAGCCCTTTGGATTCAATTCCACTTCGAAATGGCAACCGTTGGGTTCCATCGTACTGAGACTGACTGTCCAGCCTCGGTTCTCGCAAATGCGCTGCACCAGGGATAACCCCAGCCCCAGGCCTTCGCCGCGCTTTTCGTTACCACGCACGAAAGGCTCGAACATCGCCTCGCGTTTTTCCTCGGGAATACCCACACCGCTGTCCTCGACCATGAATCCGGTGCTGGTCAGCGAAAGACGGATGAACCCCTGGTCGGTGTAGTGCAGGGCATTACGCAGCAGGTTGCCCATCACCGCCGTCAGGAACGTGGCGTTATACAGGGTGTCGACGGTTTGCCCGGGTTCGAAGATCAGCGTCAGGCCCTTGGATTCGATGGGCGCGCGCCATACGCCGAGGAGGTTCTCGGCCACCTGCCCCAGGGTCAGACGAGGCGACATGCCGTTGTCTTCGCGTTCGGACCTGGCGAGCATCAGGAAGGTTTGCACCAGTTCGCGCATCTCTTCGCTGGCCCGGCTGATGCGCTCGACCTGGGTACGACCGCGCGGGTCCAGCGCCGGGTTTTCCAGCAGCAGTTCACAGGACGTCGCCAAAACCATCAGCGGCGTACGCAATTCGTGGCTGACGTCGCTGGTAAACAAGCGCTCGCGGGTCAGGGCCTGGCGCAAGCGTCCCAGTGTGGCATCGAACGCCACGGCCAGCTCACCCACCTCATCGGCGGCATAATCCGGGGCCAGCGGCGGAGCAAGACCGAGGAGTTGGTCGCGATGGCGCACTTGCCGGGCCAGGCGAACCACAGGTGCCATCACCCGGCGTGCCAGGACCCACCCCAAAAATACCGCCAGCGCCAGGCTGAGCACGAAACCCACCAGGACCACGGCAAACAGCACCCGCTCGCGTTCCTCGAAATCGCTCTGGTCTTGCAGCAATACGTAGTGCCGACCATCCACGATCTCGACCATGGCGTGATAGGACAATTGCTCGCGAAACACTTCGTGGAAACCACGCTCCAGATGGCGCAGGTCCCTGGGTAATTCGAAGTCCCCTGGACCGCCGCTGAAATAGAACAGTTGGTCGGGTTCCGGCCGATGGTTCCAGTCCGAGACGCTGTCCATCAGCAACAGGCGTTGCAGGTCGCCACCCAGCCCGGCGGAAATCAGCTTTTCTTCGACCAAGTGAACCGTCGCCACGATGCCCATGGCGAACGCGCCGGCTACCAATGCGCTCATCAGCGCAAACGCTATGATGATCCGTTGGGCAAGGCTCTGCTTAAACTCCATCGCGGCCCTCGGCCAGGCGATAGCCGACGCCGTGCACGGTGTGCAGCAGCGGTTTTTCGAACGGTTTGTCGATCACTTGGCGCAGTTGATGGACGTGGCTGCGCAAGCTGTCGCTGTCTGGGCAATCGTCGCCCCACAACGCTTCTTCGAGGATTTCGCGGCGCAACACGTGGGGGCTTTTTTGCATAAGCACTGCCAAGAGTTTCAGGCCCACGGGGTTGAGCTTGAGTAGCTTGCCTTCGCGCGTCACTTCAAGGGTATCGAGGTCGTAGCTCAGGTCGCCGACCTGCAAGGCCCGCCGGCCACCACCCTGGGCGCGACGCATGACGGCTTCGATCCGCGCCGCCAGTTCCGACAAGGCGAACGGTTTGATCAGGTAGTCATCGGCGCCGGACTTGAAGCCCTGCAGGCGATCGTCCAACTGATCCCGGGCAGTGAGCATGATCACCGGCGTATCGCGCCGGGCGTCCTCGCGCAGGCGCTTGCACAAGGTGTAGCCATCGATGCCCGGCAGCATGATGTCGAGCACGATCAGGTCGTAGTGTTCGGTCGCCGCCAGGTGCAACCCCGACAAACCGTCCTGGGCACAATCGACGGTGTAGCCCTTGAGCCCCAGGTAATCGGCCAGGTTGGCCAGGATGTCGCGGTTGTCTTCGACCAATAGAATTCGCATGGGCACCTCTGCGTGCACGGTTAACGGCTGGCTTGGCCCGCGCAGCTTACGGCCAAGCGTGGCTCACGGCTAGGGTTGTCACGCCTCCCTGTGGGAGCGAGCTTGCTCGCGATAGCGTCGGAACATCCAATATTGATGGGGCTGACCCACCGCTATCGCGAGCGAGCTCGCTCCCACAAAGATCAAGTGCACCCAAGAGCAAGACTGAGCGGTCATTGACGAGTTTTTCACCCAACCTTCACACCGCCCGAACGCAACACGGACCAGACTGCGCGACACGCTGAAAACGAAAACTCCCAAAGGTACTGCCATGGTTCCCACCGCCATCCGCCCCGCATCCAGGCCGTTGAATTTATGGGTCGCCCTGGGCCTGCCTGCCGTCGTCGCAGCCATCCTGGTGTTGCTGGAACTGACCACCCTGGACATGGTCCTCGCCAAGTTGTTTTACGACCCGATGGCGGGTGGGTTTATCGGTCGGCACAGTTTTTTCCTCGAGGATATCCTGCACGATCGAGCCAAGGAGGTAGTGATCGCGTTCTCCCTGCTGGCGGTCCTGGGGTTCATCGGTACGTTTTTCATCACCCGGCTCAAACCCTTCAAGCGGGAACTGGGCTGCCTGGTGCTGTCCCTGGCACTGGCGACGTCCTTCGTCACGCCGATGAAAGCGGTGACGGCGGTGCAATGCCCCTGGAGCCTGAAAGAGTTCGGCGGCAAGGAGACCTACAGTGAGCTGCTCAGCCCACGCCCGGCCACGGACAAACCCGGTCGATGCTGGCCCGGCGGTCACGCCGCCACCGGGTTCACGTTGTTTGCGCTGTTCTTCGTCCTGCGCGATCGCCGCCCGCGCCTGGCCCGCCAGGCCTTGGTGCTCACCTTCACCCTGGGCACGGTGTTCTCCCTGGGGCGGATGATGCAAGGGGCGCATTTCTTTTCCCACAACGTGTGGACAGCGGTGTTCTGTTGGCTGATTTGCCTGGGGTGTTACTACTACATCCTGTACCGACCGGCTGCCATGGCTGATCGCGTCGCGCTGAGCCAACCCGCCAACGCCTGAGCATCGAGTAACCCTGTGGGAGCGCGCTTGCTCGCGTTGGCGGGGGGTCAGTCAATCAAGCATCGACTGATACTCCGCTATCGCGAGCAAGCTCGCTCCCACAGGGGAATGGTCTGTTGCTTCATGAAGCCCAAGGCAATAAAAAACCCCGCCGGCTTTCGCAGGCGGGGTTTTTCGCTACAGGGGTAAGGCTGGCTTACATCATGCCGCCCATGCCACCCATGCCGCCCATGTCTGGCATACCGCCGCCAGCTGGAGCGTCTTCCTTGATTTCAGCGATCATCGCCTCGGTGGTGATCATCAGGCTGGCAATCGACGAAGCCGCTTGCAGAGCCGAACGAGTCACTTTGGCTGGGTCCAGGATACCCATTTCGATCATGTCGCCGTATTCGCCGGTGGCAGCGTTGTAACCGTAGTTACCCGAACCCTGCTTGACCTTGTCGACCACAACGCTTGGCTCGTCGCCGGAGTTGGCAACGATCTGGCGCAGCGGGGCTTCTACAGCGCGACGCAGCAACTGGATGCCCACGTTCTGGTCGTCGTTGTCGCCTTTGAGCTCGGAGATAGCCTGCAGAGCGCGAACCAGTGCCACGCCACCGCCAGGTACCACGCCTTCTTCGACGGCTGCGCGGGTCGCGTGCAGGGCGTCTTCAACGCGGGCTTTCTTCTCTTTCATTTCAACTTCGGAACCGGCACCAACCTTGATGACCGCAACGCCGCCGGACAGCTTGGCCAGACGCTCTTGCAGTTTTTCACGGTCGTAGTCGGACGAAGTCTCGGCCACTTGGGCGCGGATCTGGGTCACGCGAGCCTGGATGTCAGCCTCGACGCCGGCACCGTCGATCACGGTGGTGTTTTCCTTGGACAGGATCACGCGCTTGGCGTTACCCAGGTGCTCCAGGGTGGTGCTTTCCAGGCTCAGGCCGATCTCTTCGGAGATAACGGTACCGCCGGTCAGTACGGCGATGTCCTGCAGCATGGCTTTGCGACGATCGCCGAAGCCTGGCGCCTTGACGGCTGCGACTTTAACGATACCGCGCATGTTGTTCACGACCAGGGTCGCCAGGGCTTCGCCTTCGACGTCTTCAGCCACGATCAGCAGTGGGCGGCCGGCTTTGGCAACGGCTTCCAGCACTGGCAGCATTTCGCGGATGTTGGAGATCTTCTTGTCCACCAGCAGGATCAGCGGGCCGTCGAGCTCGGCGGTCATGGTGTCCGGCTTGTTGACGAAGTACGGGGACAGGTAGCCACGGTCGAACTGCATGCCTTCTACGACCGACAGTTCGTTTTCCAGGCCCGAGCCTTCTTCAACGGTGATCACGCCTTCCTTGCCGACTTTTTCCATGGCTTCGGCAATGATGTCGCCGATGGAGTTGTCGGAGTTGGCGGAGATGGTGCCGACCTGAGCGATCGCCTTGGTGTCAGCGCATGGCTTGGACAGGGCTTTGAGCTCTTTGACAATGGCGATGGTCGCCTTGTCGATGCCGCGCTTGAGGTCCATCGGGTTCATGCCGGCAGCGACGGCTTTCAGGCCTTCGTTGACGATCGACTGAGCCAGTACGGTCGCGGTGGTGGTGCCGTCACCGGCGTCGTCGTTGGCACGGGAGGCAACGTCCTTGACCAGTTGCGCGCCCATGTTTTCGAAACGGTCTTTCAGTTCGATTTCTTTGGCTACGGAAACGCCGTCCTTGGTGATGGTCGGAGCGCCGAAGCTCTTCTCGATGATCACGTTACGGCCTTTCGGGCCCAGGGTCGCTTTTACTGCGTCAGCCAGGACGTTGACACCGGCGAGCATTTTCTTGCGGGCGGAATCGCCGAATTTAACTTCTTTAGCAGCCATGATCGATATTCCTTAAATACTTTGTAGTAACGGGAAAATGGGCGGGGGAATCAGCCTTCGAGAACAGCGAGGATTTCGTTCTCGCTCATTACCAGCAGGTCTTCGCCGTCGACTTTCACTGTGTTGCTGCCGGAGTAAGGGCCGAACACAACCTTGTCACCCACTTTCACGGCCAGCGCACGTACTTCACCGTTTTCCAGTGCCTTGCCTGGACCTACAGCGAGAACTTCACCGTGGTTGGCTTTTTCAGCAGCCGAACCTGGCAGGACGATACCGCCAGCGGTTTTCTTCTCTTCTTCGCTGCGACGGATGACGACGCGGTCATGCAGAGGACGAAGCTTCATTGTCGATCTCTCCTAATTTTTGGTTTTCATCGGCCGGTGTAGTCCCGGCGGGTTTAACAAAGCCGGCAGAGCCGGTTGCGGTTCGTCAGTCGAACCGCGGAAGTCTGTCCGGTGTCGCCACCGGAAACCTTGCGGTGACCGTTACATAAGGGCGTACAAGTGGATTACAAGGGCGCAAGCAGAAAATTTTTTACTTACGCAGCCAAAACGAACACGGCGCCCGAAGGCGCCGTGGAGAAAGTTTTACTTGGAATCCCGGTGTTCGAATTCGCCTTCGATCACGTTGGGCTCACGGCCCACGGGCTCGCGCGGAGCCGGCCCGCCGCGGGGCTGGAGGTCATCGGCGAAGGCCCGTTGGCGCATCGCCTGCTCCTCGGCGCGCTGACGCATCTTATTGGCCAGCAACCGACGGGTGAACGGCAACAGCATGACCAGGCCCAGCACGTCGCTGATGAAGCCTGGCAGGATCAACAGGCCCCCGCCCAGGGCCAGCATCAGGCCTTCGAGCATGGTCTGGGCGGGCAGCTCGCCACGGTTCAGGCTTTCACGGGCACGCAGCGCCGTGGCGAGACCGGCAATGCGCAGCACGAACACGCCGAGCATCGAGCCGAGAATGACCAGCAGCAGCGCCGGGAAAAACCCGATCGCACCGCTGACCTTGACGAATACGAACAGCTCCAACACCGGGAACAGCAGAAAGAGCAACAAAAAAGGGCGCATCAAAGGGTTCCTCTACGCAAGAATGCCTTGCTATGAAAACCTAAATGACGTCGACCTTTCGTGAATTCAAGCGTCGGCCTCGGCATTTTTTGGCCATTGCTCGGCGTGAGCCAGGTAAACCAAGGCTTCGCGTACTTGTGTCGGCGTGTTGCAAGGTGTTGGAAACGCCAGCCAGTGCAAGCCCTGCCCGATACGCAGGTGCATGCCTTCGCTGTCGATGCCCACCAGTTGCGCCGGTTCGCTTTTCGGCAGGCCGGCCAGCTCCACGTAATGGGCAATGGCCTTGGCGTGATCGGCGTTCATGTGCTCGATCATGCTGGCTTCGGCCTTGCCGGCGAAGGGATTGGCCAGGGTGAGAGAGTCGATCCAGTGAATGGCGCCGAAGCCGCCGATGTAGCGATGGCGCACCGGGTCGAGTACCCAGAAATCGAAATCGTGGGCCTTGTGGTAGTTCTGCGAGTCAGGGAAATAGCGGTAATAACGCTCGGCGGCCGCCTCGATGGCGGCACTGTCTTCAAGCTTCCGGGCCTCTGCCAGGTAAGTCAGGCGCCCGACGGCCTGCACATCCTCGGCACCGCGCTCGCCCACCAGCATCGAACACTTGGGGTCTTTTTGCAGGTTGTGCGTGTGCTGGGCAATGCGGCTGATCAGGATCAGCGGCCGGCCTTCTGCGTCCAGGCAATAGGGCACGACGGAGCCGAACGGAAAACCGGGCATGGATTTGGAATGCGTGGAGAGCATTCCACGGTATTCCTTGAGCAGCAGTTCCCGGGCATGCTTGGCAGCTTCAACGCTCAATTTATGACTCCTTTTATAAAATCCGTCTAGAAAACGGTCAGGCGACTGGAGTAATGTTCCGATACACCTAGGGGACGATTCTCGTGTGCAGTCGGGCTACACCGTCGCGAATCGAGAGGCTGCCCAGAGGGTCCCCTCCACCGCTGCCCCATCTGGACATGAGAATGCAACTCACTGACAAAGTAATCATTATCACCGGCGGTTGCCAGGGCTTGGGTCGCTCCATGGCAGAGTATTTCGCGGGTAAAGGCGCGAAGCTGGCCCTGGTGGACCTCAACCAGGAAAAACTCGACCAGGCGGTGGCCGCCTGCGCGGCCAAGGGCGTCGAGGCCCGTGCCTACCTGTGCAACGTCGCCAATGAAGATCAGGTGATCGACATGGTCGCCCGGGTGGCCGAGGACTTCGGCGCGATCCACGGCTTGATCAACAACGCCGGGATCCTGCGCGACGGCCTGCTGCTCAAGGTCAAGGACGGCGAAATGACCAAGATGAGCCTGGCCCAGTGGCAGGCGGTGATCGATGTCAACCTCACCGGTGTGTTCCTGTGCACCCGTGAAGTGGCGGCGAAAATGGTCGAGCTGAAGAACAGCGGCGCCATCATCAATATCTCGTCGATCTCCCGCGCCGGCAATGTCGGCCAGACCAACTACTCGGCTGCCAAGGCCGGTGTGGCCGCAGCGACCGTGACCTGGGCCAAGGAGCTGGCACGCTACGGCATCCGTGTGGCGGGCATTGCACCGGGTTTCATCGAAACCGAGATGACCCTGGGTATGAAGCCCGAAGCCTTGGAAAGAATGACCTCCGCGATCCCGCTCAAGCGCATGGGAAAACCCGAGGAAATTGCCCATTCGGCCGCCTATATCTTTGAGAACGACTACTACACCGGTCGGATCCTGGAGATGGATGGCGGGATGCGGATCTAAACCCACCGCATAACACAATGTGGGAGCGGGCTTGCTCGCGAATGCGCTGGATCAGTCAACTTATCCGTTGAATGACACACTGCATTCGCGAGCAAGCCCGCTCCCACAATGGATTGTATTACGGCCTATTCAATCGTCACTGACGGTGATATTCGGCATCGCCGGCGATGCCGCTTCCTGCAACACGATCCGCGCGCCCACGTGGCGGGCCAGTTCCTGATAGACCATGGCGATCTGGCTGTCCGGCTCGGCGATGACCGTCGGTTTGCCGCCGTCGGCCTGTTCACGGATCACCATCGACAGCGGCAGCGAAGCCAGCAATTCGACGCCGTACTGGGTCGCCAGTTTTTCCCCGCCACCTTCGCCGAACAGGTGCTCGGCATGGCCGCAGTTGGAGCAGATGTGCACGGCCATGTTCTCTACCACGCCCAGCACCGGGATGTTCACCTTGCGGAACATCTCCACGCCCTTGCGCGCGTCCAGCAGGGCCAGGTCCTGGGGGGTGGTGACGATCACCGCACCGGCCACCGGGACTTTCTGCGCCAGGGTCAGTTGGATATCGCCAGTGCCCGGCGGCATGTCGATCACCAGGTAATCCAGGTCGCCCCACGCGGTTTGCGTAACCAGTTGCAGCAAGGCACCGGACACCATCGGCCCGCGCCAGACCATCGGCGTGTTGTCGTCGGTCAGGAAGGCCATGGACATGACTTCCACGCCATGGGACTGCAGCGGCACGAACCACTTCTGATCCTTGACCTGGGGCCGGGTGCCCTCGGCGATCCCGAACATGATGCCCTGGCTCGGACCGTAGATGTCCGCGTCGAGAATCCCGACCTTCGCCCCTTCACGGGCCAGGGCCAGGGCCAGGTTGGCGGCGGTGGTGGACTTGCCCACGCCGCCCTTGCCCGAGGCCACGGCGATCACGTTCTTGACGTTCGCCAACCCCGGAACCTGGGCCTGGGCCTTGTGCGCAGCGATGACGCTGGTGACTTGGACGGTCGCGGCAGTCACGCCGTCCAGGCCTTCGATCGCCATTTGCAGCATCTGCGCCCAGCCGCTCTTGAACAGGTCGGCGGCGTAGCCGATTTCCAGCTGGACGCTGACGCGATCGCCCTGGATGTCGATGGCGCGCACGCATCCGGCGCTGACCGGGTCCTGGTTCAGGTAGGGGTCGGTGTACTGGCGAAGGACGGTTTCCACCGCTGCGCGGTTGACGGCGCTCATGGGCAACTCCGATAGCAAGACTTGAAAACAGGCCGCTATCCTACGCCGCGCGTGCTTTTGTGGCGACCCGATTACAGCAAGGCGAACACCTATTGTGGCGAGGGAGCTTGCTCCCGCTCGGCTGCGCAGCAGTCGCAATGGGGCAGACGTGGTTTGCCTGCATGCCTGCGGCTGACAGCTTTGGGGCGGCTTCGCCCGAAGCGTCGGCCCGACCCAGCGGGAGCAAGCTCCCTCGCCACACAACCAAGCAGCACGCCGAAACAGCCCCGAAGGGTGAAAAAAAGCCGCCGGCGCTTTATAGTGGCCGACCTCCGTTTCATCAAGTAGCCGAGCCCCATGTCCGAGCCACGCAAGATCCTCGTCACCAGCGCCCTGCCCTATGCCAATGGTTCGATTCACCTCGGCCATATGCTGGAATACATCCAGACCGATATGTGGACGCGCTTCCAGAAACATCGCGGCAACCAGTGCATCTATGTCTGCGCCGACGACGCCCACGGTTCGGCCATCATGCTGCGTGCGGAAAAGGAAGGCATCACCCCGGAACAGCTGATCGCCAACGTCCAGGCTGAACACAGCGCCGACTTTGCCGAGTTCCTGGTGGACTTCGACAACTTCCACTCCACTCACGCCGAAGAAAACCGTGAGCTGTCGAGTCAGATCTATCTGAAGCTGCGTGACGCCGGGCATATCGCCACCCGTTCTGTCACCCAATATTTCGACCCGGAAAAGAACATGTTCCTGGCCGACCGCTTCATCAAGGGCACCTGCCCGAAATGCGGCACCGAAGACCAGTACGGCGACAACTGCGAGAAGTGCGGCGCCACCTACGCACCGACCGACCTGAAAGACCCGAAGTCGGCGATTTCCGGCGCCACCCCGGTGCTCCGGGATTCCCAGCATTTCTTCTTCAAGCTGCCGGATTTCCAGGCGATGCTGCAAACCTGGACCCGCAGTGGCACGTTGCACGACGCGGTGGCCAACAAGCTCGCCGAATGGCTCGACTCCGGCCTGCAAGAGTGGGACATTTCCCGCGATGCACCGTACTTCGGCTTCGAAATCCCCGGCGAGCCTGGCAAGTATTTCTACGTGTGGCTGGATGCGCCCATCGGCTACATGGCGAGCTTCAAGAACCTGTGCGACCGCACGCCGGAGCTGGACTTCGACGCGTTCTGGGGCAAGGACTCCACCGCCGAGGTGTATCACTTCATCGGCAAGGACATCGTCAATTTCCATGCGCTGTTCTGGCCAGCAATGCTCGAAGGTGCCGGTTTCCGCAAGCCGACCGCCATCAATGTCCACGGCTACCTGACCGTCAACGGGCAGAAAATGTCCAAGTCCCGCGGTACCTTCATCAAGGCCCGGACCTACCTGGACCACTTGTCGCCGGAATACCTGCGCTACTACTACGCCGCCAAGCTCGGCCGTGGCGTCGATGACCTGGACCTGAACCTCGAAGACTTCGTGCAAAAGGTCAACTCCGACCTGGTGGGCAAGGTCGTCAACATTGCCAGCCGTTGCGCCGGCTTCATCCACAAGGGCAACGCCGGCGTCCTGGTCGCCGGCAACGCCGCGCCAGAACTGACCGACGCCTTCCTGGCGGCCGCGCCCAGCATCGCCGAAGCCTACGAGAGCCGCGATTTTGCCCGCGCCATGCGCGAAGTCATGGCCCTGGCCGACCGCGCCAACGCCTGGATCGCCGACAAGGCCCCATGGTCGCTGGCCAAGCAGGAAGGCAAGCAGGACGAAGTCCAGGCCATCTGCGCCCTGGGCATCAACCTGTTCCGCCAGTTGGTGATCTTCCTCAAGCCTGTGCTGCCGCTGCTGGCCGCCGATGCCGAAGCGTTCCTGAACGTTGCGCCGCTGACCTGGAACGACCACCAGACCCTGCTGAGCAACCATCAGTTGAACGAGTTCAAGCCGTTGATGACCCGTATCGATTCCGCCAAGGTCCAAGCCATGATCGACGCCTCCAAGGAAGACCTGGCCGCCAGCCAGACCGACACCGGCGCCCCTGCCGGCAACGGCGAACTGGCCAAGGACCCGCTGTCGCCGGAAATCGATTTCGATGCCTTCGCCGCCGTTGACCTGCGCGTGGCGCTGATCGTCAAGGCCGAAGCCGTCGAAGGGGCCGACAAGCTGTTGCGCCTGACCCTGGACATCGGCGACGAGCAACGCAACGTGTTCTCCGGCATCAAGAGCGCCTACCCGGACCCAGCCAAGCTGGAAGGTCGGCTGACGATGATGATCGCCAACCTCAAGCCGCGCAAAATGCGCTTCGGCATCTCCGAAGGCATGGTGATGGCGGCGGGCCCCGGCGGCGAGGAAATCTACCTGTTGAGCCCTGACAGCGGCGCCAAGCCGGGCCAGCGGATCAAGTAATACGACTCCCGCTGCACCGATCCCACAGTCGCCGCGCAGGTGGCTGTGGGATTTTCATATCTGGCCCACGCGCCCGGCGTGCCGGATAATGCCTAATCTTGTAACAGGCCCCTCGCCACCAACACGCCCATGAACGAAATCCTCCTCACGCTGTTTAGCGCTGCCCTGATCAACAACCTGGTGTTGCACTGGCCGCTGGGCGCCGATCCACTGCTGGCGGCCAGCGGAAGAAAGCAGGTGCACGCCTTGGGCCTGGCGACGACGTGCTTGATGCTGATCGTCGGCACCCTGGGCTACCTGATCGATCATGGGCTGTTGACACCGACAAACCTGGTGTCGCTGCGCCTGTTGGCGTGGCTGTCCTTGAGCATCTTGCTGATCGTCCCCTTGCTGCGCCTGCTGGCGCGCTGGCTGCCGACCCTGCCATTCGATGGGCTGTGGCCGCTGTTGCTGGGCAATGCCGGCGTATTGGGCGTGACGCTGCTCAACAGCCAGGATGACCGAGGCCTGGGCCATGCCATGGCCCTGAGCCTGGGTGCCGGGCTGGGTTTCTGGCTGGTGCTGGGCCTATTCGACGATCTGCGCCAGCGCACCTCCAATAACGCTATTGCCCTGCCCTTTCGGGGCCTGCCGATTCAGTTGATCAGCGCCGGACTGATGGCGGTGGCCTTTCTCGGATTGCGCGGGCTGGTCAAGACATGAGCCTGATTCAACGTATCGATGCCCTGCTGCCGCAGACCCAATGCGGCAAGTGCGGCCACCCCGGGTGCAAGCCCTACGCCGAAGGCATCGCCCAAGGCGAGCCGATCAACAAATGCCCGCCCGGTGGGCGCGAAACCATCGCGGCCCTGGCCGAGCTGATGAAAATACCGGTGCTGGAACTGGACACCAGCCGCGGCGCGGCCCCGGCGCAAATCGCCTTTATCCGCGAAGCCGAATGCATCGGCTGTACCAAGTGCATCCAGGCCTGTCCGGTGGACGCGATTGTTGGCGCGGCCAAGCTGATGCACACCGTTCTCATCGATGAGTGCACCGGCTGCGACCTTTGCGTGGCGCCCTGCCCGGTCGATTGCATCGAGATGCGCCCCCTGCCAATGGCGACCGTGCTGCCGGTTGTCGGCGGCCTGGCCTTCAGTACCGAAGAGCAGCAGGCGCGAACCGCCAAGCGCAACCACGCCCGACGTCGCTTCGAACAACGCAATGCGCGCCTGCGCCGCGAAGAAGAACAGCGCCAGGCGGAGCGCTTGGCCCGTACCCAAAGGGCGGCGCAAGCCAAGGAGCAGTCGCTCGACCCCGTACAAGCCGCATTGGAACGCGTACGCGCGCAAAAAGCCGCCACCGCCGATGCCGCCTTGAAAAAAGCCAAGATCGACCTGGCCATGAGCCGGGCGCAATTGAACAAATCCTTGAAAGCGTTCGGCCATCCGCCGACCTTCGAGCAGCAGTCGCAACTGATCGTGCTGCAACGCCAGTTCGAAGCCGCCGAGCAGGCCCTGAGCCAACTGGAAAACGCCGCACCGGCGGCCACTGCGCCCTCGGCACCGGCGCAAAACGCCGAGCTGAAGCGGGCCAAGATCCAACTGGCGATGCGCCGCGCCGAACTCAGCAAAGCCCGCACGGCAGCGCCATCGGATGAACAGTTGCAGGCGCTGGAGCAAGCGGTGAAGGATGCCGAACGCCAGGTGGACGCCCATGCCGCTTCCTGAGCCGGTGGACGAGCGGCTGCGGCCAGCAATGACGCACGTGTTGCTGGCGACGCTGCCCGGCGTGCTGGCGTTGCTGTGGTTCCAAGGCTGGGGCGTGGCGCTCAACCTGCTGTTGTCCGGCCTCACCGCGCTGACGGTCGAAGCGTTCGTGTTGCGTGTGCGGCAGCGACCGCTCAAACCCGAACTGAACGATGGCAGCGCGCTGGTCAGTGCCACGTTGCTGGCCCTGGCCTTGCCGGCGTATTGCCCCTGGTGGCTGACCGTCACGGCGGCCGCCTGCGCCTTGCTGTTCGGCAAGCACCTGTGGGGCGGCGTCGGCAGCAACCCGTTCAACCCGGCGATGCTTGGATACGCCTTGGTGCTGGTGGCGTTTCCCGCCCAGATGAGTCATTGGCCCGCGCCCCACGGCATGGGCCTGCTGGAAGGTTTGCAACAAGTGTTCGGCACTCATCCGGCGCCCGATGCCTGGGCCGGGGCGACCGCCTTGGACAGCCTGCGGACCAACACGAGCCTGACCATCGATGAGCTGTTCGGCACTGATCCGGCGTTCGGGCGTTTCGGTGGTCGAGGTGCCGAATGGGTCAACCTGGCCTTCCTGGCAGGCGGCCTGTTCCTGTTGCAGCAACGGGTGTTCAGTTGGCATGCGCCGGTGGGCCTGCTGGCGAGCCTGTTCATCATCAGCCTGTTGTGCTGGAACGGGTCGGGTTCCGATTCCCACGGTTCACCGCTGTTTCATCTGTTCAGCGGCGCGACCATGCTCGGCGCCTTTTTTATCGCAACCGAACCGGTCTCGGGGGCCAAGTCCCCGCTTGCCCGGCTGCTGTTTGGCGCGGGCATGGGACTGCTGATCTACCTGATCCGCACCTGGGGCGGCTATCCGGATGGCGTGGCGTTCGCCGTGTTGCTGATGAACCTCGGCGTGCCGGCACTGGACCGATTCGCCGAGGCGCGACAACGGCGGCCGCTGATATGAAGAATCCCGGCGGCGTGGCAATCCTGATCCTGTTGATTGGCCTCGGTAGCGGTGCCACTTACCTCACGCACCTCAGCACGACCGGGCGCATCGAGGCCCAGCGGCAAACGCTGGCGAACAAGACCTTGCTCGACGTGCTGCCCACTGACCACTATGACAATCAGCCGTTGGCGCACCCCGTTTTCACAACCTCGGTTACCTTGGCCCATAGCACGCTGTTGGGCGGTTACCTGGCGACCCGCAACGGCCAGCCCAGCGCCGTGTTGCTGCGTAGCCAGGCGCTGGGTTATGAAGGCAGCATCGAATTGCTGGTCGCCATCGATCCACAAGGCCGGTTGCTGGGGGTCAAGACCCTGCGCCAAGCCGAGACGCCCGGGTTGGGCGCGGCGATTGCCGGCTGGCCGAACGCCTGGTTGCAGACCTTCACCGGCAAATCACGCCAGGCGCCTGATGACAGCGGCTGGGCCTTGAAAAAGGACCAGGGTCAGTTCGATCAATTGACCGGCGCAACGGTGACGTCCCGGGCGGTGCTCCAGGCGGTTCATGACGCGTTGCGTTACTTCGACGAGCACAAGGCCCGGTTAATGGGAGTGTCCGCGGATGAATAAGCCATGGGGCCTGACACGCGGCCTGCTGCTCGTCCCGTTGGTTGGCGCTAGCCATTCATTGGTCGGCGCACTGGCGCTATGGCTGGCCTGGGCGCTGATTCTATCGTGCCAGGGCTTGGCAATGGGGCTTGTCCGGCAGCGCCTGACGTCCGGGCAAAGGCTGCTCGCAGCGATTGTGCTGGCCACCACCCTGACCACCTGTACAGGCTTGGTCATTCAGGCCTGGGCGCTGGAACTGTATCAACCGCTGAGCCTGTACATGGGCTGGATCGCCCTGAGCTGCGTGGCGCTGGAGCATGGGGGGTTCTTCGTTGAGTCTCGCCTGCTTGTGCGCCTGCAGCTGGTTGGGGGGTTCGGTCTCTTGATGCTCAGCCTGGGCGCCATCCGTGAACTGATCGGCAGCGGCCTGCCCCTGGCCTTGCTCGCTCCTGGCGGGTTCATTCTGCTCGGGCTGCTGCTGGCGGCCCGACAGGCCTGGACGGCCGCCAAACCCCCTTCAACCCTCGAGGAAACGCCGCGCCCATGAACGCCGCAAAACGCCTGGAAATATTCCGTCGCTTTCACGAAGACAACCCGGAGCCGAAAACCGAACTGGCCTATTCCTCTCCGTTCGAGTTGCTGATCGCGGTCATCTTGTCGGCGCAGTCCACCGACGTCGGCGTCAACAAGGCCACCGCCAAACTGTTCCCGGTCGCCAATACCCCAGAGGCGATCCATGCCCTGGGCGTCGAAGGGTTGTCCGAGTACATCAAGACCATCGGCCTGTTCAACAGCAAGGCTAAAAACGTGATCGAAACCTGCCGCCTGCTGATCGAGCGCCACGGCAGTGAAATCCCCCAGACCCGTGAAGCGCTGGAGGCCCTTCCGGGCGTCGGTCGCAAAACCGCCAACGTCGTGCTCAATACCGCATTTCGGCAATTGACCATGGCCGTCGACACCCACATTTTCCGCGTCAGCAACCGTACCGGGCTGGCCCCCGGCAAAAACGTGGTGGATGTGGAGAAGAAGCTGATGAAATTTGTCCCCAAGGAATACCTGCTGGACTCCCATCACTGGCTCATCCTCCACGGACGCTACGTCTGCCTGGCCCGCAAGCCCCGCTGCGGCAGTTGCCGGATCGAAGATTTATGCGAATACAAGCACAAGACGTCGGACGATTGAGGCGCTATTGCTTTTCTCGATCCATCGATTGAAAAAATCTTTTTTACCCGCTCGTGGTTTATCGATATAAGGAGCGCCAATGGCAGTCTTAGCCTGGAGTCGAACCCATGAGTGCTGGCAAAGAACAACTGGATGTAGAAGACGAATTCACCGCCGTTGAAGCCGACGACGTCGAACCTGTGGCCGTGCCGGAAGTGGCAAAAACCAACCTGAGCAAGCGTCGCACCATCGATAACCTGTTGGAAGAGCGCCGTTTACAGAAGCAACTGGCCGAATACGACTTTGATCTCTGACACGTAAAAGCCTCCCTGATGGAGGCTTTTTACTGAGTACGCGTGACCTGAAGCCTCACACCAACCCATTGCGCTGCGCCAGTTCGATCAGGTCGACCAGCGAACGGGCATTGAGTTTCAATAACAGGCGAGTCTTGTAAGTACTGACGGTCTTGTTGCTCAAGAACATTCCATCGGCGATTTCCTTGTTGGTCTTGCCGCGCGCCAGTTGCTGCAAGACCATCATTTCCCGCCCCGATAACCGATCAACCATATCGGACTCACTGGCATTACCCAGGCTCGATCGCACCGTGTGCAGTGCCTGGTTGGGGAAGTAACTATAACCTGACAGCACTGCCTTTATTGCACTTAATAACTCAGTAAGGTCCTGTTGCTTGCAGACATACCCGGCCGCCCCCGTTTGCATGCAGCGCATCGAAAAATGTCCAGGCGCCTGGGAAGTCAGCACCAACACTTTCATTGATGAAGGAATGGCCGCCAAACGGGCAATAACCTCCAGCCCGTCCAGCTTCGGAATGCCGATATCAAGAATGACGATGTCGGGCATAAGTTCACGAGCAAGTTGTAGCGCATCGACGCCGTTGTCGGTTTCGGCAACGACCTCATATCCATGACGCTCCATCAGCAAACGTACAGCAAGACGAATGACGGGATGATCATCCACGATCAGCACTTTATTCATGGGCAAATCCAACTTCGCTGTTCGAATTTTTAGAGCACGCACAATAGCCTAGTCATTTCTACCTTGGCATGCTGCCCCCCCCTGACCGCTCGCACCGAGAGACAGAACCTACAAGCTATACAGAAAATTCCTACAAATCCTGGCAGGAAAAATGTGTCCTGAATTTTTTTCAGAGAAAGATCGACCTCACCAAGACTCCGGCCCCCCCCCACGAATAATGCGCTCTTTCACCGCCATGCCCGCCACGGACCGACCGCCTGAAAGCTCTTTATTCATAAAGAGTAACTGAATTGTTTGCTGTTAAAACTGCCGCGCCTCACTTCAGCAACAGGAATTCATATATAAAAGACGCTCAGGCACGTGATATTAAATACCAGCACCCCTGACTGTTATCGTGACACCTTATTATCACAAAACACTTTTTTCACTTTACTCACCGAGCATGAATATTCCATGAGCATTAACCATGAACAAACCTTTGAAAACCATCACCAACCCCATGACCCTTATCGCCATATTCGCAACTTTATCCGAAACTTCCGCGGCGATTTCGCTGCCGTTCCTGGATGATCAGGATCGCGAGTATTACCTCTGGTTCCTGATCAGCTTCCCGTTTTATCTATTGTTGCTTTTTTTCATCACGCTCAACTTCAATTACCGCTCCTTGTATTCACCTTCGGATTTTCGCAAGAGCAAACACTTTATAAAGACCATGGATGACACGACCGGTCGGCGTAAACGAATGCTGCGCCAGACGGGCAAGGAGCAACTGCTGCTGATAGGCCTGCATCGAAACAGCCGTGAATCGCCGGACACCCTGTGTACCTTATGCAGCCAATCCCAGCGCTTGATCGAGACCTGTCGATCGGAGCATTTAAGGCACGCCGGCATCATCGTGTACGTCATCTACAACCAGACAGATCTTGCAGCCCACGGGCAGGATAAATGAGCCATCGGGTACGAACCTGCGGCATGCACAAAAAAGAGGACAAAAAAAACGGCCTGCTCAAGGCAGGCCGTTTTTTGGATAACCAAGGTCAGAACAGCTTGCGACCCTTGTTCGCTGCGATGCGCATGCGCAGTGCGTTGAGCTTGATGAAGCCGGCTGCGTCGGCCTGGTTGTAGGCGCCACCGTCCTCTTCGAAGGTCGCGATGTTGGCATCGAACAGCGAGTCGTCGGACTTGCGCCCGGTCACGATCACGTTGCCCTTGTACAGCTTCAGGCGTACCACGCCGTTCACGTTGGTCTGGGAAGCGTCGATCATCTGTTGCAGCATCAGACGCTCAGGGCTCCACCAGTAGCCGGTGTAGATCAGGCTGGCGTACTTGGGCATCAACTCATCCTTGAGGTGGGCCACTTCGCGGTCCAGGGTGATCGATTCGATCGCCCGGTGGGCGCGCAGCATGATGGTGCCGCCCGGGGTTTCGTAGCAGCCGCGGGACTTCATGCCGACATAACGGTTCTCGACGATGTCCAGGCGACCGATGCCGTGTTCGCCGCCAATGCGGTTCAGGGTCGCCAGCACGGTGGCCGGGCTCATTTCCACGCCGTCCAGTGCGACGATATCGCCGTTGCGATAGGTCAGTTCCAGGTACTGCGGGGTATCTGGGGCCTTCTCCGGGGAGACGGTCCAACGCCACATGTCTTCTTCGTGCTCGGTCCAGGTGTCTTCCAGCACGCCGCCTTCATAGGAGATGTGCAGCAGGTTGGCGTCCATCGAGTACGGAGACTTTTTCTTACCGTGGCGCTCGATCGGGATCGCGTGCTTCTCGGCGTAGTCCATCAGTTTTTCGCGAGACAGCAGGTCCCATTCACGCCACGGTGCAATGACTTTCACGCCCGGCTTGAGGGCATAGGCGCCCAGTTCGAAACGCACCTGGTCGTTGCCTTTGCCGGTGGCGCCGTGGGAAATGGCGTCGGCGCCGGTTTCGTTGGCGATTTCGATCAGGCGCTTGGCGATCAACGGACGGGCGATGGACGTACCCAGCAGGTACTCGCCTTCGTAAACGGTGTTGGCGCGGAACATCGGGAACACGAAGTCGCGGACGAACTCTTCGCGCAGGTCATCGATGTAGATCTCTTTGACGCCCATGGCCTGGGCCTTGGCGCGTGCAGGCTCGACTTCTTCGCCCTGCCCCAGGTCAGCGGTGAAGGTCACCACTTCGCAGTTATATGTGTCCTGCAGCCACTTGAGGATCACCGAAGTGTCCAGGCCGCCGGAATACGCCAGAACGACCTTGTTTACGTCCGCCATGCCATCACTCCACGGGTTGTACGGAAAGCCGGGAAGTCTAACGTCCAGCGCGGATAATTTACAGAGGCGCGACAGCTTATGACGACGAAGCGACAGATTATGTCGACTGCGCGACGATCCGCGCGGGATCAGGAAGTGCGCGCAGTCGTCGCGGCAGGCGCAGCCGACTTGGCCGGGACAACCGGCGTCGGCGTCTTGCCCGGCGCAGCAGCGGGTGCCACGGCAGGCGATGCAGGCGTTGCCGCTGGTGTTGCCGGTTGTGGCGCCGGAGCCTGGGTGGCTGCCACCCGCTCCAGTTTTACGACGACACGACGGTTCTTGGCCCGATTGGCGGCATTGGTATTGGCGACCAGCGGATAACGCTCGCCGTGGAAGCGCACGGTGAACTGCGATTCCTGGAAGCCGTTGGCCTTGAAGAAGTCCTGAACCGCCAGGGCCCGACGGCGCGAAAGCTCACGGTTGGTCAGGCGGTTGCCACTGTTGTCGGAATGGCCATCAAGCTCGACATGATTGACGCTCGGGTCGGCCTTGATGAAGTCGAGCATGACCTGCAACTGAGCCTTGGCCCGAGCGTCCAGCTCAACCCCCTCGCCGGGGAAACCAATCTGGGTTTGCTTGATCTGTTCGAAGTTCTTCGGCAACAGTTTCGCCACGCAGCCCTGGTAATCGTTGAACGCCTTGTTGAAGCGCACGGGCAGCAGCCGGACTTCGGAAACGCGCCCATCCTCGGTGTTGCGTCGAACCACGGGGCTGCGACCTTCCATCAATCCGCTGATCAGCCGGCCTGCCTGCACCTGGGAACTGTCGAACAGCACATCGCCACTGCCGATCCTGACCGAGCCCAGGTTGATATCGCCCCGTCCTGGCTGCCAGGGCGCCGCGGCCGCGAGCAACGTTGCGGAGCCACCACCGAGCATCGGGTTATAAGCCTTGAGGCGGAACGTGGCCTGCTCCCCCGCCTTGCGCACGAATTCGCCGCTGCCAAAATCGGTGATCGGCTGGCTCAGCCGGCACTCGAACTTGTCGCCTTCGACCGTCCACTCGATGCTCTCCAGACGGGTCTGGAAAGTGAGCGCCATGGCGGGAAGGCTGGCAAACACACTGAGCAAGGCTAGATAACGCTGGCGCACGGGAGGCTCCACTGACTTTTATACAAAGATCGACGCCTGCTTGAGGGCATGACGCCTGTCCGGGGTACTGCACGGATTCGTGGCACACCTGTAGGAGCTATCGGTAAGTTGTGGCAGAACTTGATAGCGGGTGCCTGAATCGGTCTTTTCCGGTAGCATTCCCCAGAGTTTGACCCGCCTGGAAGCCCCCCAATGTCCGACCGCCTGACCCTGCTGCGTCCCGACGACTGGCATATTCATCTTCGCGATGGTGCTGTGTTGACCCATACCGTCGCCGATGTCGCGCGCACCTTCGGGCGCGCAATCATCATGCCTAACCTGGTTCCGCCCGTGCGCAACGCCGCCGAGGCCGATGACTATCGCCAGCGTATCCTCGCCGCGCGCCCGGTTGGCAGCCGCTTCGAACCGCTGATGGTGCTTTACCTTACCGACCGCACCCAGCCCGAAGAGATTCGCGACGCCAAGGCCTGCGGTTTTGTCCACGCCGCCAAGCTGTACCCCGCCGGCGCGACCACCAACTCCGATTCCGGCGTCACCAGCATCGACAAGATCTTCCCGGCGCTGGAGGCCATGGCCGAAGTCGGCATGCCGCTGTTGATCCATGGTGAAGTCACCCGGGGCGACGTCGACGTGTTCGACCGCGAGAAGATCTTCATCGACGAGCACATGCGTCGCGTCGTGGAGCGTTTCCCGACCCTAAAGGTGGTGTTCGAACACATCACCACCGGCGATGCCGTGCAGTTCGTCAACGAGGCACCGGCCAACGTCGGCGCGACCATTACTGCCCATCACCTGCTGTACAACCGCAACCACATGCTGGTGGGCGGGATCCGGCCGCACTTCTATTGCCTGCCGATCCTCAAGCGCAATACCCACCAGGAAGCCTTGCTGGACGCCGCCACCAGCGGCAGCGCCAAGTTTTTCCTCGGCACCGACTCGGCCCCCCACGCCCAGCACGCCAAGGAAGCGGCCTGCGGTTGCGCCGGCTGCTACACCGCCTATGCCGCCATCGAGATGTACGCCGAGGCGTTCGAACAGCGCAACGCGCTGGACAAGCTCGAAGGCTTTGCCAGCCTGCACGGTCCGCGGTTCTACGGCCTGCCGGTGAACACCGATCGTATTACCCTGGTCCGTGACGAATGGACCGCCCCTGTCAGCCTGCCCTTCGGCGAGCAGACCGTCATCCCGCTGCGCGCCGGTGAAAAACTGCGCTGGCGCCTGCTGGAGGAAAACGCGTGAGTGAAGATCATTTCGACGACGAGCTGGACGGCAACGGTGGTTCGGGCGGCGCCCGTCACCCCATGGCCGCGCGGTTCCGTGGTTATCTGCCGGTCGTCGTCGATGTCGAAACCGGTGGTTTCAATTCCGCCACCGACGCCCTGCTGGAAATCGCCGCGACCACCATCGGCATGGACGAAAAAGGCTTTGTGTTCCCTGATCACACCTACTTCTTCCGCGTCGAACCGTTCGAAGGCGCCAACGTCGAAGCGGCGGCCCTGGAGTTCACCGGGATCAAGCTCGATCACCCGCTGCGCATGGCGGTCAGCGAAGAAACAGCCCTGACCGACATCTTCCGTGGCGTACGCAAGGCGCTGAAAGCCAACGGTTGCAAGCGAGCGATCCTGGTCGGCCACAACAGCAGCTTCGACCTGGGCTTCCTCAACGCCGCCGTCGCGCGCCTGGACATGAAGCGCAACCCGTTCCACCCATTCTCCAGCTTCGACACCGCGACCTTGGCGGGCCTGGCGTACGGCCAGACTGTCTTGGCCAAGGCCTGCCAGGCAGCCGACATCGACTTCGATGGCCGCGAGGCCCACTCGGCCCGCTACGACACCGAGAAGACCGCCGAGCTGTTCTGCGGCATCGTCAACCGGTGGAAAGAGATGGGTGGCTGGCAGGATTTCGACGACTGACATCGGCGCCAGATCCAGCTCTTGTGGCTCTTGTGGCTCTTGTGGCTCTTGTGGCGAGGGAGCTTGCTCCCGCTGGGTGGCGTAGCCGCCCCAAATATTTTGTGAGCGCTTCGCACTCAAGCGGGAGCAAGCTCCCTCGCCACAGGGTCCAGAGCCAAAGATTCTGCGTCTCTGCCGATCATTCGGTTTGCACTGCCCATAAAAAACCGGCCCATCGAGGGCCGGTTTTTTTATGCCTGGGTGCGCTTACAGCTTGTCGCTGTGCTCGCCCAGGTAAGCGGCAACGCCTTCAGGCGATGCGGTCATGCCCTTGTCGCCTTTTTTCCAGTTGGCCGGGCAGACTTCGCCGTGCTCTTCGTGGAATTGCAGCGCGTCGACCAGACGGATCAGCTCTTCCATGTTACGGCCCAGCGGCAGGTCGTTGATGATCTGCGAACGGACGACACCCTTGTCGTCGATCAGGAACGCACCACGGAAAGCCACGCCGCCTTCGGACTCAACGTCATAGGCCTTGGCGATTTCGTGCTTCATGTCGGCAGCCATGGTGTATTTCACCTGGCCGATACCGCCATTGTTGATCGGGGTGTTGCGCCAGGCGTTATGGGTGAAGTGCGAGTCGATCGAAACAGCGACCACTTCAACGTTGCGCGCCTTGAAATCGTCCATGCGGTGATCCAGTGCGATCAGCTCGGATGGGCAGACGAAAGTGAAGTCCAGCGGATAGAAGAACACCAGGCCGTATTTGCCTTTGATGGCCGAGGACAGGGTGAAGCTGTCGACGATTTCGCCGTTGCCGAGGACGGCTGGAACGGTAAAGTCCGGGGCTTGTTTGCCTACGAGTACGCTCATGGGATATCTCCTGATGTAATAGCGTGAAAACAAGGTCCGGGCCAGCCTGCCACCCTCAGGCGACAGCCCTGTGACACGAACCCGCTTACAAGGGCCGACCATCATACACCGCGCATTTGGACTGTCTTCAACGGTTTTTTGTGGTATCGAAAAATCGCCGCCCCGCTGCGGGCCGCTTTCGTCGCGCTGGATAAAACCGTTCGTCAGCCTGACGTCACCTGGGTGAAAGTCCTTGAGAAACCACTTTGACAATCATTCTCGTTAACATTAAGATCCGTCTCAATTGAGTCACAACCAGCGACGGTTCTCACTTATGTATGTATGCCTCTGCACTGGCGTCACCGACGGGCAAATCCGCGAAGCGATTTATGAAGGTTGCTGCAGCTATCGCGAAGTCCGCCAGGCCACCGGCGTAGCCAGCCAATGCGGCAAATGTGCCTGCCTGGCCAAGGAAGTGGTGCGTGAAACCCTCGCCAAGGTGCAAACGGCACAGGCCTCGATCCCTTACCCGGTAGAATTTACTGCCGCGTAAACACAGCTTTTCAAGGAACCGGACTTAGTGTCCGGTTTTTTTATGCCTGAAAATCAAATAGTTAGCGTCCAGACGCGGAACACAAACATTCTTATTCCGATTAATTTTCATTTATTATTCAATAACTTAGGTTTGACACTGGTAAATACGCGGCTCAAACTCCGCCCTATACACAGCTATTACAGGGCAGGCCTCATCATGAAAGGCGACATTACAGTCATCCAGCATCTCAACAAGATCCTTGCCAATGAGCTGGTCGCGATCAACCAATACTTCCTGCATGCGCGCATGTACGAGGACTGGGGCCTGAACAAGCTGGGCAAGCACGAGTACCACGAGTCCATCGACGAGATGAAGCACGCGGACAAGCTGATCAAGCGCATCCTGTTCCTCGAAGGCCTGCCGAACGTCCAGGACCTGGGCAAGCTGCACATCGGCGAACACACCCAGGAAATGCTCGAGTGCGACCTGCGTATCGAGAAAGCCGGCCACATCGACCTGAAGGCCGCCATCGTCCATTGCGAAAGCGTTGGCGACTTCGGTAGCCGTGAACTGCTGGAAGACATCCTCGAATCCGAGGAAGAGCATATCGACTGGCTGGAAACCCAACTGGGCCTGATCGACAAGATCGGTCTGGAGAACTACCTGCAATCGCAGATGGGTGAAGAGTAAGTTTCCCCAGTAGCAAGCCACTAAAAAGCCCCGCCCTCTTTCGAGAGGCGGGGCTTTTTATTACCTGGACTCCAGGCCACACCGAAACCACTGTGGGAGCGAGCTTGCTCGCGAAAGCGTTGTATCAGAAACATCAACAGAGACTGACACACCGCTATCGCGAGCAAGCTCGCTCCCACAAGGTCTAATGTTCACCACAACCAGTGTGGTGAACAGACTTCCATGGATCAGGCTTCGGTCTTGTTCGCCGCTGCTGCTTCCACAGCTGCCTTGATCGTGGTCTGCAGAGAGCCGTCAGCGGCCATCTCGGTCATGATGTCGCTACCGCCGATCAGCTCACCACCCACCCACAATTGCGGGAAGGTTGGCCAGTTGGCGTACTTGGGCAGGTTGGCGCGGATTTCCGGGTTCTGCAGGATGTCCACGTAGGCAAACTTCTCGCCACACGCCATCACCGCCTGGGCGGCCTTGGCCGAGAAACCGCACTGTGGCGCGTTCGGCGAGCCTTTCATGTAAAGCAGGATGGTGTTGTTGGCAATCTGGTCTTTAATCGTTTCGATGATATCCACGGAGCACCTCGGCTTAAACTTTGCGACTTCAGATGTCGACACGGTGGCGCATTGTAACGGAAAGCAGAACGTGCTGCTCAGGGACAATTTTACGCAGCCGCCACCTTCACCGGAACACCGTTGAGCGCCGCGTTGCCGGATAACTCATCGAGCTGACAGTGATCGGTCAAGTCGTTGGCGCTGGAGCCTGGCTGTGCGCTGGCAATGGTCATCTGCACGCCCGGCCGGGCATGGCCCCAGCCGTGGGGCAGGCTGACCACGCCTTTCATCATGTCCAGGCTGCCCAGCACCTCGACTTCGATGACCCCCACCCGCGAACTGACGGTCACGCGCTGCCCATCGACAAGGCCGCGAGAAGCGAGGTCATCCGGGTGCATCAGCAACTGATGACGCGGCTTGCCCTTCACCAATCGATGGAAGTTATGCATCCAGGAGTTGTTGCTGCGCACATGGCGGCGGCCAATCATCAGCAACTCATCCGGCTCAGGCGCCTGCAACGCGGCAAAGCGCGCCAGGTCAGCGAGAATCACCGCTGGCGCGGCCTGCACCCGCTGGTTTTCGGTTTTCAGCCGTGGAGCCAAGTTGGGTTTGAGCGCGCCGAGGTCGATGCCATGGGGATGGTCGAACAGGGTCACCAGGGACAGCTTGTGCGGCGAGGCGTCGCCATACGCCCCGTTGCGCAGGCCAAAATCGATCATCTGTGCCGGCGGCATGGTCGGCTTGAGCTCCTTGCCGGTCCGGGCGGCGAAGGCCTTGGCCAGGCCGACGAAGATTTCCCAGTCATGCAGCGCCCCCTCGGGCTTGGGCAGGATCGCCCGGTTGAAACGGGTCACGTTGCGCACGGCGAACAGGTTGAACGTGGTGTCGTAGTGATCGTTTTCCAGGGCCGAGGTCGAGGGCAGGATCAGGTCCGCGTAACGGGTGGTTTCGTTGATGTACAAATCGACACTGACCATGAACTCCAGCCCATCCAGGGCCTGCTCCAGTTGCCGCCCGTTGGGCGTCGACAGCACCGGATTGCCGGCCACGGTCACCAACGCGCGAATCTGGCCTTCGCCCTCGGTCAGCATCTCCTCGGCCAGGGCTGACACCGGCAGCTCCCCGGCGTATTCGGGACGCCCGGACACCCGGCTCTGCCAACGGTTGAAATGCCCACCCGAGGTGGTGGCCACCAGGTCCACCGCCGGCTCGGTGCACAGCGCCCCGCCCACCCGATCAAGATTGCCGGTGACCAGGTTGATCACCTGGATCAGCCAGTGGCACAGCGTGCCGAACGCCTGGGTCGACACGCCCATCCGTCCATAGCACACCGCTGACGGCGCAGCGGCGAAGTCCCGGGCCAATTGCCGGATCTGCGCGGCCGGCACCGCACAGAGCGGACTCATCGCTTCAGCCGTGAAGGAAGCGACGGCCGCGCGCACCTCGTCCAGGCCGTCCACCGGCAGATGACTGTCACGGGTCAAGCCTTCGCCGAACAAGGTATTGAGCAAGCCAAACAGCAGCGCGGCATCGCCACCCGGGCGGACGAAGACGTGCTGGTCAGCTATGGCCGCCGTTTCGCTGCGGCGTGGATCGACCACAACCACTTTGCCGCCACGGGCCTGGATCGCCTTGAGGCGCTTTTCCACGTCTGGCACGGTCATGATGCTGCCGTTGGAAGCCAGTGGGTTGCCGCCGAGGATCAACATGAAATCGGTGTGATCGATGTCTGGAATCGGCAGGAGCAGGCCGTGACCGTACATCAGGTGACTGGTCAAATGATGAGGCAGTTGGTCCACCGAGGTCGCCGAGAAACGGCTGCGGGTCTTCAACAGCCCCAGGAAATAGTTGCTGTGGGTCATCAGCCCATAGTTATGCACACTGGGGTTGCCCTGGTAGACGGCCACCGCGTTCTGGCCGTGACGCGCCTGGATAGCCGCCAGGCGTTCGGCCACCAGCGCGAAGGCATCGTCCCAGGCGATGGGTTGCCATTCGCTGCCGACGCGTTGCATGGGTTGGCGCAGGCGGTCTGGATCGTTCTGGATGTCTTGCAGGGCCACGGCCTTGGGGCAGATGTGACCACGGCTGAACGTGTCCAGCGCATCGCCCTTGATCGAGGTGATCGCCAGGCCCTGGCCGTCGGTTTCAGTAGTTTCGAGGGTCAAGCCACAGATGGCTTCACACAGATGGCACGCACGGTGGTGGAGAGTCTTGGTCATGGCCAGTCTCTGTTTTATTCGTGGCGGGCACTTTCGGCCGCGGGAACAAAACTATGGCGCGTGATTCCCGGCAGCGCCAGCGACGTTCGTCCTGTGAATTGCCGGGCATCAGGCCCGCCGATGAGCTGCGATCAAGGGCCTTCGGGAGGTGGCGCCAGGAGTTGGATTTCCTCGATGGTTTCCACTTGTTCCTGGGCGATGGGTACACCGGTCAGCTCGCCAATCAACCGCCAATGCTCGTCGAGGCCGCTGCTGATCGTGGCCATGCGATCGATCATCCGCCGGCCGGCGGCCTTGGTCACTTCGTCATCGCTGCGCAGCAATTCGAATGACATGGACGTCACCGAAGCCGTCAGGTGCGTCAGCGAGCGTGCGGTCAGCCCCAGCAATTCCATCAGTTGTTGCTCTTTCGAATCCATTTCGGGCTCCTGTGCCGCTGAGGCTCATTTATAACCCAGGCCTTTGCATTAGGAAATGTTTCACAAGCACCAGCAGACAGGCGAAAGGACACAATGGCATGGCAAAAACCGACCATCCTCCATCACGCGCCCGCCACGCTTGATTGCCAAGCCGAGCAACGCCAGTGTACAAATGGGTCGCTGCTGCCAGGAAACCGGCCACAAATTTGCCATCGTAGTCCTGGGATGGCCTCGCTGAACGCCCCAAAAACCGTAGCCCTATTGGTAAGACGCGACATTTAATTATAAGATCGCGCCTTCCCCTATTTCGTCGCCCCGTGCGGCTTTTGCCGCAGGTCTCGCCCGTTTTTTCATTAGACAAGGCTTTGAGCATCTGCGGTCAGTTACAAAAAGGTAGTCAATCATGAGCGCAAGGCACTTTCTCTCCCTGATGGATTTCACGCCCGATGAGTTGCTCGGCGTGATCCGTCGAGGCGTGGAGCTCAAGGACCTGCGTAACCGCGGCGTACTGTTCGAGCCCTTGAAAAACCGTGTGCTGGGGATGATCTTCGAGAAATCATCGACCCGCACCCGCATCTCTTTCGAAGCCGGCATGATCCAGCTGGGCGGCCAGGCGATCTTCCTGTCGCCCCGTGACACCCAACTGGGCCGTGGCGAACCCATCAGCGACTGCGCCATCGTCATGTCGAGCATGTTGGACGCGATGATGATCCGTACCTTTGCCCACAGCACCCTGACCGAGTTCGCGGCCCATTCCCGCGTACCGGTGATCAACGGCCTGTCCGACGACCTGCACCCTTGCCAACTGCTGGCCGACATGCAGACCTTCCTCGAGCACCGTGGCTCGATCCAGGGCAAGACCGTGGCCTGGATCGGCGATGGCAACAACATGTGCAACAGCTATATAGAAGCGGCGATGCAATTCGACTTCCAGCTGCGCATTGCCTGCCCTGAAGGCTTTGACCCCAATGCCGAGCTGCTGGCCAAGGCCGGGGACCGAGTGTCCATCGTCCGCGATCCGAAACAGGCCGTGGCCGGTGCACACCTGGTGAGCACCGATGTCTGGACCTCCATGGGCCAGGAAGAGGAAACCGCCAGGCGCCTGGAGCTGTTCGCGCCACTGCAGGTCAATCGGGCCCTGCTCGACCTGGCGGATGCCGACGTGCTGTTCATGCACTGCCTGCCGGCCCACCGTGGCGAGGAAATCAGCATGGACCTGCTGGATGATCCGCGTTCGGTAGCCTGGGACCAGGCCGAAAATCGCCTGCACGCGCAAAAGGCCCTGCTCGAGTTCCTGGTCGAGCCGGCGTATCACCACGCATGAGCCACGCCCTGCTGCTGAACTTGCACAACCTGGCCTGCGGCTACCAGGACCAGCGGGTCGTCCAGAACCTCAACCTGCACCTCAATGCCGGTGACATCGGTTGCCTGCTCGGTTCGTCCGGCTGCGGCAAGACCACGACGTTGCGTGCCATTGCCGGCTTCGAACCGGTGCATGAGGGTGAAATCCAACTGGCTGGGGAAACCATCTCCCGCGCCGGTTTCACCCTCGCCCCGGAAAAGCGCCGCATCGGCATGGTGTTCCAGGATTACGCCCTGTTTCCCCACCTGAGCGTGGCACAGAACATTGCCTTTGGCATTCGCAAGCATCCGGACAAGGACCGCATCGTCGAAGAGCTGCTGGAACTGGTCAACCTGAAGCACCTGGGCAAGCGTTTTCCCCATGAACTGTCCGGCGGCCAGCAACAACGCGTGGCCCTGGCCCGTGCGCTGGCGCCGGAACCGCAGTTGCTGTTGCTCGACGAGCCGTTCTCCAACCTCGATGGCGAGCTGCGCCGCAAGCTCAGCCATGAAGTTCGGGACATTCTCAAGGCCCGTGGCACCAGCGCGATCCTGGTCACCCATGACCAGGAAGAAGCCTTCGCCGTCAGTGACCATGTCGGCGTATTCAAGGAAGGTCGCCTGGAACAGTGGGACACGCCCTACAACCTGTACCACGAACCGCTGACGCCATTCGTCGCCAGTTTCATTGGCCAGGGCTATTTCATTCGTGGCCAGCTCGACAGCCCGGAATCGGTACAGACCGAACTGGGCATCCTGCGTGGCAACCGGGCCTATACCTGGCCCATCGGCGGTGCGGTGGATGTGCTGCTGCGCCCAGACGATATCGTCTATGCGCCGGACAGCCCGCTCACCGGCAGAATCATCGGCAAGACCTTCCTGGGCGCCTCAACCTTGTATCGCCTGCAGTTGCCCACAGGCGCGCAATTGGAATCGATCTTCCCCAGCCATGCCGACCATCAGGTGGGCGCCGACGTCGGCATCCGCGTGGCGGCTGAGCACCTGGTGCTGTTCCAGGCCTCGGGCAGTACGGCGGCGCAGATCCCGCCGGTGGACAGCGGTGTGCGACGCTACAGCGCGGCCAGCTAAAATCCGAAGAAATACGAACCTCTGTGGGAGCGAGCTTGCTCGCGATGGCGTAGGCACATTCAACATTGATGCGAGCTGAACCACCGCTATCGCGAGCAAGCTCGCTCCCACAGTTGATCTCCCACAGATCTCATTGGCTTGAGTGCTGACTCACCCCAGCATCAACGTCCCACTGGCCACCAACGTCGCATGCCCGCCGATCTTCACCCGCTCACCTTCCAACCGGCAAAACAACGTCCCGCCCCTGGCCGAGCATTGATAAGCCGTCAGCCCGTGTTTACCCAGGCGTTTGGACCAGTAGGGAATCAGGCTGCAATGGGTCGAGCCAGTCACCGGGTCTTCGTTGATGCCGATCGCCGGGGCAAAATAGCGCGAGACAAAATCATGCTTGCTCCCCGGTGCGGTGACGATAGCGCCGGGCCAGGGCAGTTTCGCCAGGGCCGCCATGTCCGGCTTGCAATCGAGCACCGCTTGCTCCGATTCCAGTACCACGAACAGTTCGTTGGAACTCAACACATCCACCGCTTCGACGCCCAAGGCACTCTGCACCGCCAGGGAGACGCCCAATTCGGCAGGCACGACGGCCGGAAAATCCAGCCACAGCCGATCCCCCTCGCGCGTCACGCTCAGCGAACCGGACCGGCAAATGAAATCCAGGCGCTCGACGGGTTCGTGATAGACCTCGAACAGCACGTAAGCGCTGGCCAACGTGGCGTGCCCACACAGCGGGACTTCGGTGGTAGGGGTGAACCAGCGGATATGCCAATGCTGGCCTTCACGCACCAGAAACGCGGTTTCGGCCAGGTTATGTTCGGCGGCAATCTTCTGCATCAAGTCATCGGCAAGCCAGCCGTCGAGCCGATAGACCATCGCCGGGTTACCGCCGAATGGCCGGTCACTGAACGCATCGACCTGATGAAACGCAAGCTGCATGGCACTTCTCCTTATTTTTCTGATGCGCCAGCATGGGTGCAGCGGCAAGGCTTAATCCAGAGACAGATCAGCAGAATTTTCACCCTACAGCGCCGGATAAAAACATCGGCCAGGCCTTACGCCCCTGTGGCGAGGGAGCTTGCTCCCGCTTGGCTGCGCAGCAGCCACCCGGCTATCAAGTCCGCCCAATATCGGCAAACGCCGCCCCGGTGTGCTCCTTCAATACCGAAGGCGCCAACTCGACTTCCAACCCACGCCGCCCCGCACTGACGAACATGCTGGCGAGCGGCTGTGCGGAACTGTCGATAAACGTGCGCAGACGCTTCTTCTGCCCCAGCGGGCTGATCCCGCCGAGCAAATAACCGGTCGAACGCTGCGCGGCGGCCGGGTCGGCCATCTCGACCTTCTTCACGCCGGCGGCATGGGCCAGGCCTTTCAAATCCAAACTCCCGGCCACAGGCACTACCGCCACCAACAGCTCACCTTTTTCACTGGCCGCCAACAGCGTCTTGAACACTTGCGCCGGATCCAGCCCGAGCTTTTCCGCCGCCTCCAAGCCATAGGAAGCAGCCTTGGGGTCGTGTTCATAGCTGTGGATGCGATGTTCGGCGCGCACTTTCTTAAGCAGATCCAACGCGGGTGTCATGACCGCTCCTGACAAAGGAAATCCAAAACGAGTGAGCGGATTCTAAGCCATCGCCTGTGAAAAGGCTCCGGGACTGCACTGCAACGACCGGCGACGCCGCGCCAACAGGGGAGTCATTCACAGCGCGAATAGTTGAAATATGACCGACGGTTCACTTTCGACCTTTGACACCAGCGTTTCTTGTCTATATTTTTTCGAAACTGAAAGCCACATTGCATGTCTCAAGCTGCAACCCGAGATCAGGATGGGGATCCTGCCTCGGTGGAAATCGCGCAATCGTGCTGTATCGAACGCGCTGCAAAACAACAAAAAACCGAGGTTTGAATGACAACTGCTTTACAACAGCCGCCCCTGTCCAGCCAATGCCTGGCCGAATTCCTGGGAACGGGCCTGCTGATCTTTTTCGGCACCGGTTGCGTCGCGGCGCTCAAGGTCGCGGGTGCGAGTTTCGGCTTGTGGGAAATCAGCCTCATTTGGGGCGTCGGTGTCAGCATGGCAATCTATCTGAGCGCGGGCATTTCCGGCGCCCATCTCAACCCCGCCGTCAGCATCGCCCTGTGCCTGTTCACCGACTTTGAAAAACGCAAACTGCCCTTCTACATCATTTCCCAAGTGACCGGCGCTTTCTGCGGCGCCCTTCTGGTCTACACGCTGTACAGCAATCTATTCTTCGATTTCGAACAATCCCGGCACATGGTTCGCGGCACCGAAGCGAGCCTCGAACTGGCCTCGGTGTTCTCCACCTACCCGCACGCGGCATTGTCCACTGGCCAGGCCTTTCTCGTGGAAGCGATCATCACCGCCATTCTGATGGGGGTCATCATGTCCCTGACCGATGACAACAACGGCTTGCCCCGTGGCCCACTGGCGCCGTTGCTGATCGGCCTGCTGATTGCCGTGATTGGCAGCTCCATGGGACCGCTGACGGGCTTTGCGATGAACCCGGCGCGGGACTTCGGTCCTAAACTGATGACTTTCTTCGCAGGCTGGGGTGAAATTTCCCTCACGGGTGGACGCGATATCCCGTACTTCCTGGTTCCGGTTTTTGCGCCGATCATCGGTGCGTGCCTCGGTGCCGCGGCTTATCGCGGGTTGATTGCCCGCCACCTGCCCAGCGCCATAACTGCTACAAAGGATGCAACACCGGCCATTGACGGCAAGCCCAGAACATCCTGAAACAGTCGACGCAGGCTCTTGCCCATCGAACCTGCGCCGTGGCTTCTTCCTTTTACGTCCCAAGGCAATCGACATGACCGATATCCAGAACAAGAATTACATCATTGCCCTCGACCAGGGTACGACCAGCTCGCGGGCGATCATCTTCGACCGTGACGCCAACGTGGTCTGCACCGCCCAGCGCGAATTCGCCCAGCATTACCCACAAGCCGGTTGGGTCGAACACGACCCGATGGAAATCTTCGCCACCCAGAGCGCGGTCATGGTCGAGGCCCTGGCCCAGGCCGGCCTGCACCATGACCAAGTGGCGGCCATCGGCATCACCAACCAGCGGGAAACCACCGTGGTCTGGGACAAGACCACCGGTCGGCCGATCTACAACGCCATCGTCTGGCAGTGCCGGCGCAGTACCGAGATCTGCCAACAGCTCAAGCGCGACGGCCACGAGCAATACATCAGCCAGACCACCGGCCTGGTCACCGACCCGTACTTCTCCGGCACCAAGCTCAAGTGGATCCTGGACAACGTCGAAGGCAGCCGCGAGCGCGCGCGCAACGGTGAGCTGCTGTTCGGCACCGTCGACAGCTGGCTCATCTGGAAATTCACCGGCGGCAAGGTCCACGTCACCGACTACACCAACGCCTCGCGCACGATGCTCTTCAATATCCACTCGCTGGAATGGGACGCGAAGATGCTCGAGATCCTCGACATCCCTCGCGAAATGCTCCCTGAAGTGAAGTCGTCTTCGGAAATCTACGGCCGCACCAAGAGCGGCATCGCCATTGGCGGCATCGCTGGCGATCAGCAGGCCGCCCTGTTCGGGCAGATGTGCGTGGAGCCGGGCCAGGCGAAAAACACCTACGGCACCGGCTGCTTCCTGCTGATGAACACGGGCAAGAAGGCCGTGAAATCCAATCACGGCATGCTCACCACCATCGCCTGCGGCCCCCGTGGCGAAGTGGCCTACGCCCTGGAAGGCGCGGTATTCAATGGCGGCTCCACGGTCCAATGGCTGCGCGATGAACTGAAGATCATCAACGACGCCCTGGACACCGAATACTTCGCCAACAAGGTCAAGGACAGCAACGGCGTGTACCTGGTGCCCGCCTTCACCGGCCTCGGCGCGCCGTATTGGGACCCCTATGCCCGTGGCGCGTTGTTCGGCCTGACCCGCGGCGTACGGGTCGATCACATTATTCGCGCAGCGCTGGAGTCGATTGCCTACCAGACCCGCGACGTACTCGACGCCATGCAGCAGGATTCGGGCGAACGCCTCCGGGCCCTGCGCGTCGACGGTGGCGCGGTGGCGAACAATTTCCTGATGCAGTTCCAGGCCGACATCCTCGGCACCCGGGTCGAGCGGCCGAAAATGCGTGAAACCACGGCCTTGGGTGCGGCGTACCTGGCCGGCCTGGCGTGCGGTTTCTGGGGCAGCCTGGAAGAACTGCGGGGCAAAGCGGTGATCGAGCGCGAATTCGAACCGCAACTGGACGAGCCGGCGAAAGAGAAACTCTACGCCGGCTGGCAGAAAGCGGTCAGCCGCACCCGCGATTGGGAGCCCCACGAAGACGCGGAATAAAGGCCGACAAGATTCCGAAACTGGCCGGGAGTGGATTCCTGCGGCATCATGGGCAAATTTTGTACGGCAGCCCAAAGGAAGCCCCATGAATCTGCCTCCCCGCCAGCAACAAATCCTCGAACTGGTCCGCGAGCGCGGCTATGTCAGCATCGAGGAAATGGCGCAGCTATTTGTCGTCACCCCGCAAACCATCCGCCGCGACATCAATCAACTGGCGGAAGTGAACCTGCTGCGCCGCTACCACGGCGGCGCCGCCTACGATTCAAGCGTGGAAAACACCGCCTACGCCATGCGCGCGGACCAGATGCGCGACGAGAAGCAACGCATCGCCGAAGCCATCGCCGCCCAGATCCCCGATCACGCCTCGCTGTTCATCAACATCGGCACCACCACCGAATCCATCGCCCGGGCGTTGCTCAATCACAACCACTTGAAGGTCATCACCAACAACCTGCACGTCGCTTCGATCCTCAGTGCCAAGGACGATTTCGAAGTCCTGGTCGCTGGCGGTAACGTACGGCGTGACGGCGGCGTGGTGGGCCAGGCCAGCGTCGACTTCATCAATCAGTTCAAGGTCGACTTCGCCCTGGTGGGCATCAGCGGGATCGATGAAGACGGCAGCCTGCTGGACTTCGACTATCAGGAAGTGCGGGTTTCCCAAGCCATCATCGCCAACGCCCGGCAAGTGCTGTTGGCGGCGGACTCCAGCAAATTCGGGCGCAACGCCATGGTCCGCCTGGGGCCTATCAGCCTGATCGACTGCCTGGTGACCGACCAGCAGCCGGTTCCGGCCCTGGCGCAACTATTGACCCAGCACAAGATTCGGCTGGAGGTGGTCTGACTTCACCCCCGCCGCCCCCCCTGTGGCGAGGGAGCTTGCTCCCGCTCGGCGGCGTAGCCGTCGTAAAATCGGCCTGGTGCGGTTAGCCTGAAGAAAAACGCCAGCCTGCTTGGGATGGCTTCGCCATCCAGCGGGAGCAAGCTCCCTCGCCACAGAAGCATTCCACAATTCTCTTTTTGTTCGTAAATTTTCCTTTCAGCCGCATTCGATCAGTAATTTCAATCGAATTCGACTGGTCGTGGCTGTGCTTATGGGCTAGTATTTTCGCAAATGAACATTTATGTTCGAATTCAAATATTGTGAAAAAGAACCCGAGGCCAGCCGATGCCCACTTCTACCTTGCCTACGCCCCCTCTCGCCGAGATCTATGACGTCGCCGTCATTGGTGGCGGTATCAATGGCGTGGGGATTGCCACGGACGCTGCCGGTCGCGGTCTTTCGGTGTTCCTTTGCGAAAAGGACGACCTGGCCAGCCATACCTCGTCGGCGAGCAGCAAGCTGATCCACGGCGGCCTGCGCTACCTTGAACATTATGAATTCCGCCTCGTACGCGAAGCCTTGGCCGAGCGTGAGGTGCTGCTGACCAAGGCCCCGCACATCGTCAAGCAAATGCGCTTCGTGCTGCCCCACCGCCCGCACCTGCGCCCGGCCTGGATGATTCGCGCCGGCCTGTTCCTCTACGATCACCTGGGCAAACGTGAGCAACTCGCCGGTTCCAGAAGCCTGAAGTTCGGGGCCGACAGCGCACTGAAAAGCGAGATCACCAAAGGCTTCGAATACTCCGACTGTTGGGTCGACGACGCGCGGCTGGTGGTGCTCAATGCCATGGCCGCCCGGGAGAAAGGCGCGCACGTCCACACCCGCACCCGTTGCGTGAATGCCCGTCGCAGCAAAGGTCTGTGGCACTTGCACCTGGAACGCGCCGACGGCAGCCTGTTTTCGATCCACGCCAAAGCGCTGGTCAACGCTGCGGGCCCGTGGGTGGCCAAGTTCATTCGCGATGACCTGAAGCTGGAATCGCCCTACGGCATCCGCCTGATCCAGGGCAGCCACCTGATCGTGCCGAAACTCTACGAAGGCGAGCATGCGCACATTCTGCAAAACGAAGATCAGCGCATCGTCTTCACCATTCCGTACCTGAACCAGTTCACCCTGATCGGTACGACGGATCGCGAATACACCGGCGATCCGGCCAAAGTGGCGATTACCGAAGGCGAAACCGATTACCTGCTGAAAGTGGTCAACGCTCACTTCAAGAAGCAAATCAGCCGCGACGATATCCTGCACAGCTACTCCGGTGTGCGTCCGCTGTGCAACGACGAATCCGACAACCCATCGGCCGTGACCCGCGACTACACCTTGGCGCTATCGGGCGGCGGTCAAGAAGCCCCGTTGCTGTCGGTATTCGGCGGCAAGCTGACCACCTATCGCAAACTGGCCGAATCAGCCATGGCGCAACTGGCCCCCTACTTCACACAGATGCGCGGGAGCTGGACCGCCGTGGAAGCCCTCCCCGGCGGGGAAAACATGACCACCCCGCAAGCACTGTGCTCGGCGCTGCGGGACAAATTCGACTGGCTGCCCACCGACATCGCCCGGCGCTGGGCCACCACCTATGGCAGCCGTACCTGGCGCATGCTCGAAGGCGTGCACGACCTCGGCGATCTGGGCGAGCACATCGGTGCCGGCCTCTACACCCGCGAAATCGATTATCTGTGCAGCGACGAGTGGGCCGTCGATGCCCAGGACATCCTCTGGCGCCGCAGCAAGCTGGGTTTGTTCACCACCCCCGCCGAGCAACAGAAGCTGCAGCAGTACCTGGATAAGGTCGAGCACAATCGCCGCAAGATCGAAGCGGCCTGAGCGATACCCGGCTAAACCCAAGAGCCCCTGAATCCTGCGATTCAGGGGCTTTTTGCATTCTGGAATCCACCACAGAGACCCTGTGGGAGCGAGCTTGCTCGCGATGAGGCCAGCACTTTCAACATCTATGTGACTGACACACCGCTATCGCGAGCAAGCTCGCTCCCACAAGGATCAAAAGCGATCTCTGGGCATTCGGTTTTCCGAACACGACCTACCAGTCAGTTCGGCTAACCGGATAAACCATGCCGCACAAAACCTGAAACAAAACATTAATTAGTTTAAAAAACAAATAGTTATACAGACCAGACTGGCCTGGCACGACTCATGCTCTACACTCCTCGAGACGAATGCCTGTACGCCAACACACCAGGAGCTGCCAGGCATCTCGAAGTACTCAGGGCCGACGAACCGGCCGAAATAAAAAAAACAATGTCGAGGAAACATCGATGCGTATCGTTCCCCATCTCCTGGGCGCAGCCATTGCTGCCGCTCTGATCAGCACGCCGGTTTTCGCAGCCGAACTGACCGGCACACTGAAAAAGATCAAAGAGTCCGGCGTCGTTACGCTTGGGCATCGCGACGCTTCCATTCCGTTCTCCTACATCGCAGACGCTTCCGGCAAGCCGGTCGGCTACTCCCATGACATCCAGCTGAAAGTTGTCGAAGCCCTGAAGAAAGAGCTCGACGTACCGAACCTGCAGGTCAAGTACAACCTGGTCACCTCGCAAACTCGTATCCCGCTGGTGCAGAACGGCACCGTGGACCTGGAGTGCGGCTCCACCACCAACAACGTCGAGCGCCAGCAACAAGTCGCCTTCTCCGTTGGCATCTTCGAGATCGGCACCAAGCTGCTGTCCAAGAAAGACTCCAAGTACAAGGATTTCGACGACCTCAAGGGCAAGAACGTCGTGACCACCGCCGGCACCACGTCCGAGCGCATCCTCAAGGCCATGAACGCCGACAAGCAGATGGGCATGAACGTCATCTCCGCCAAGGACCACGGCGAATCCTTCCAGATGCTGGAATCGGGTCGTGCCGTCGCGTTCATGATGGACGACGCCCTGCTGGCTGGCGAAGCCGCCAAGGCCAAGAAGGCCGATGACTGGGCCGTCACCGGCACCCCACAGTCCTACGAAATCTACGGCTGCATGATGCGCAAGGGCGACGAGCCGTTCAAAAAGGTTGTCGATGACGCCATCAAGGCCACCTACGCTTCGGGCGAGATCAACAAGATCTACGAAAAATGGTTCATGCAACCGATCCCGCCAAAAGGCCTGAACCTCAACTTCCCGATGAGCGACGAACTCAAGGCACTGATCGCCACGCCGACCGATAAAGCGGCTGACGACAAGAAATCCTGATTTCTGACTAACCTTATCTCCTGAAGGGGCCCGGCCCTTTCAGGGGATGGTCACTCCCTGCTGGCAAATCTGGAAACACTCGAACCGGTGGCTGTCGAGCCGATCGCGTGTGCCTGGCCTCCAAGCCGGGCGGGAACGGAGCTTCCCCAGGCGGGCATTTGTATATCGAACGATCTGAGGGGAGACCCTAATGAATTACAACTGGGACTGGGGCGTGTTCTTCAAGTCCACCGGCGTGGGCAGCGAGATTTATCTCGACTGGTACGTGGCCGGCCTGGGCTGGACCATCGCCATCGCTGTCGTCGCCTGGATCATCGCCCTGTTGCTGGGTTCGATCCTGGGTGTAATGCGTACCGTACCGAACCGGCTGGTGTCGGGTATCGCCACGTGCTACGTAGAGCTTTTCCGTAACGTGCCCCTGCTGGTTCAGCTGTTCATCTGGTACTTCCTGGTACCGGACCTGCTGCCCGCCGATATGCAGGAGTGGTACAAGCAGGACCTGAACCCGACCACCTCGGCCTACCTGAGCGTCGTCGTGTGCCTGGGCCTGTTCACCGCCGCGCGGGTCTGCGAACAGGTACGCACCGGCATCCAGGCGCTGCCGCGCGGCCAGGAATCCGCCGCCCGCGCCATGGGTTTCAAGCTGCCGCAGATCTACTGGAACGTGCTGCTGCCCCAGGCCTACCGGATCATCATTCCGCCGCTTACCTCGGAATTCCTCAACGTCTTCAAGAACTCCTCCGTGGCCTCGCTGATCGGCTTGATGGAACTGCTCGCGCAGACCAAGCAGACCGCCGAGTTCTCGGCCAACCTGTTCGAAGCCTTTACCCTGGCGACGCTGATCTACTTCACCCTGAACATGAGCCTGATGCTGCTCATGCGCATGGTCGAGAAGAAAGTCGCGGTGCCCGGCCTGATCTCCGTGGGGGGTAAATAATGGAATTCGACTTCACTGGCATCATCCCGGCCATTCCCGGCTTGTGGAACGGCATGGTGATGACCCTCAAGCTGATGGCCCTGGGTGTCGTCGGCGGGATCATCCTGGGGACGATCCTGGCGCTGATGCGCCTGTCCCACAACAAGCTGGTCTCCAATATCGCTGGCGCCTACGTCAACTATTTCCGCTCGATCCCGCTGCTGCTGGTCATCACCTGGTTCTACCTGGCGGTGCCGTTCGTGCTGCGCTGGATCACCGGCGAAGACACGCCGATCGGTGCGTTCGGCTCCTGCGTCGTGGCGTTCATGATGTTCGAGGCGGCGTACTTCTGC
This sequence comes from Pseudomonas sp. LARHCG127, assembly GCF_052871455.1. Taxonomy (NCBI): domain Bacteria; kingdom Pseudomonadati; phylum Pseudomonadota; class Gammaproteobacteria; order Pseudomonadales; family Pseudomonadaceae; genus Pseudomonas; species Pseudomonas sp. LARHCG127. Next base: position 144,507 of record NZ_JBIXJT010000007.1, on the reverse strand, counting down.
GAAATCGTGCGGGCCGGCGTGCAGTCGATCCCCAAGGGCCAGATGGGCGCGGCACAGGCACTGGGCATGAACTATGGCCAGGTCATGCGCCTGATCATCCTGCCCCAGGCGTTCCGCAAGATGACCCCGCTGTTGCTGCAACAGAGCATCATCCTGTTTCAGGACACCTCGCTGGTCTACACGGTCGGCCTGGTGGACTTCCTCAATGCTTCGCGGGCCAATGGCGACATCATCGGCCGCTCCAATGAGTTCCTGATCATCGCAGGTCTCGTGTACTTCACAATCAGCTTTGCCGCCTCGCTGCTGGTCAAGCGTCTGCAAAAAAGGTTCGCCGTATGATCTCTATCAAGAACATCAACAAGTGGTATGGGGACTTCCAGGTACTGACCAATTGCAGCACCGAGGTCAGCAAGGGTGAGGTTGTGGTGGTGTGCGGGCCGTCGGGTTCGGGCAAGTCCACGCTGATCAAGTGCGTGAACGCCCTGGAGCCGTTCCAGAAGGGCGACATCGTGGTCGATGGCACGTCCATCGCCGACCCGAAGACCAACCTGCCGAAACTGCGTTCGCGCGTGGGCATGGTGTTCCAGCACTTCGAACTGTTCCCGCACCTGACCATCACCGAGAACCTGACCATCGCGCAGATCAAGGTGCTGGGCCGCAGCAAGGAAGAAGCCACCAAGAAAGGCCTGCAATTGCTTGAGCGCGTGGGTCTCTCGGCCCACGCCCACAAGCACCCGGGCCAGCTCTCCGGCGGCCAGCAGCAGCGCGTGGCGATTGCCCGTGCGCTGGCGATGGACCCGGTGGTGATGCTGTTCGACGAACCGACCTCGGCCCTTGACCCGGAAATGGTCAACGAAGTGCTCGACGTGATGGTGCAACTGGCCCACGAAGGCATGACCATGATGTGCGTGACCCACGAAATGGGCTTCGCCCGCAAAGTGGCGAACCGGGTGATCTTCATGGACCAGGGCCAGATCATCGAGGACTGCCCGAAAGAAGAGTTCTTCGGCGACATCAGCGCCCGCTCCGAACGTGCGCAGCATTTCCTTGAGAAAATCCTGCAGCACTAAAACCACCGCTCCCCACTGTGGGAGCGAGCTTGCTCGCGATGACTGCCGCCTGATCGACCATTGTGTTGACTGAGAGTCCGCTATCGCGAGCAAGCTCGCTCCCACAATTGGGATTGGAGTTGGCTTGTCGATTTGTGTTGTGGTTGACCCAAGGCTTCTGTGATGAAATGCGACCCCACCCTTTATCGCGCCGCGCCGCCATCACTCGCCGTGAAACCCCGCCTGATCCGCCATCTGTTCCTGCCGCCGCTGGTCATTGCGTTGATGATCGGCCTGGGTTACCTCGGCTTCTGGATCAGCGAGCACTACGGCGTACGTGGCCTCGCCGAGAATGGCGAGCGCCAGTTGGAACTGCACGCCCGTGCGGTCGAGAGCGAGATCAGCAAGTACACCTACCTGCCCAGCCTGCTGGAGCTTGAGTCGAGCGTCTCGCAACTGCTCGACGACCCGACGCCCGAGCATCGCAAGACCGTCAACGAATACCTCGAAGGCCTGAACCGCCGCAGTCGCAGCCGGGCCATCTACGTGATGGACACCACCGGCCGGGTGATGGCCACCAGCAACTGGCGTGATGTCGACAGTTACCTGGGCGAAGACCTGTCCTTCCGCGCCTACTTCCAGAACGCCGTGCGCGGCCAGCCGGGACGGTTCTATGGCATCGGCAGCACCAATGGCGAGCCCGGCTACTACCTCGCCCACGGCCTGGAACAACAGGGCAAGATCATCGGCGTCGCCGTGGTCAAGGTACGCCTCGAAGCCATGGAGGAGCGCTGGCAGCGGGCGCGGCTGGAGGCGTTCGTCAGTGATGAAAACGGCATCATCATCCTGTCCAGCGACCCGGCGCGACGGCTCAAGTCGGTGCGCCCCCTGAGCGACGAGACCAAGGAACGCCTGGCCCGCAGCCTGCAATATTATTGGTTCCCTTTGAACGAGCTGGTGCCCCTGGCCCGGGAACGCCTGGCCGAAGGCATGGAGAAGCTGACCTTCCCGGCCAACACCGAACTGGTGTCCGACGAGCGCGCCATCAGCTACTTGTCGCAAACCCGGCCCTTGAGTGATACCCCGTGGAATTTCACCCTGCTGACGCCCCTTGAAGACCTGCGTCGCCAGGCGATCAACCAAGGCATCCTGGTGGCCGTGGCCTTCGCCCTGGTGGCGTTCCTGCTGATCGCCTGGAACGAACGGCGCAAGGTCATCGCCACCCGCCTCGCCGCCCGGGAAGCCTTGCAGGAAGCCAACAACCAGCTCGAGCGTCGGATTACCGAACGCACCACCGACCTGCGTGCCAGCAACGAACGACTCAAGGGCCAGATCCGCGAGCGACGCCAGGCCGAAGAGACCTTGCGCCGGGCCCAGGACGAACTGGTCCAGGCCGGAAAACTGGCGGCCATCGGCCAGATGTCCACCAGTATTGCCCATGAACTCAACCAGCCGCTGGCGGCGTTGCGCACTTTGTCCGGCAACACCGTACGTTTCCTGGAGCGCGGCCAACTGGACATCGCCAGCACCAACCTCAAGACCATCAATGAATTGATCGACCGCATGGGCCGGATCACCGCCAGCCTGCGGGCCTTTGCCCGCCGCGGCGATGACCAGGGCCGAGCGAGCCTGGGCAAGGCCGTCGAAGCTGCCTTGCAACTGCTGGGCGGACGCCTGGAAAACCTGGACATCCAGATCCACAGCGGTTTCGATGACGTCCAATTGCAAATCGACCAGACCCGCCTGGAACAGATCCTGGTGAACCTGGTCGGCAATGCCCTGGACGCCATGCAGACGCAACCCGAGCCGAAACTGTGGCTCGAAGGCCAGGCCGCCGACGGTAAATATCGCTTGCGGGTGCGCGACAATGGCCACGGCATCGATCCTGAAGCCCGCAAGCATTTGTTCGAACCGTTCTTCACCACCAAGCCTGGCGAACAAGGCCTGGGCCTGGGCCTGACGCTCTCGGCGAGCCTGGCCGCCGCCGCGGGTGGGCACCTGGGCGTCGAGTACCCGCTCGAGCGTGGCACCACGTTTGTCCTCAACCTACCGTTGGTGAACCCTTCACCTGCCGAGCCGCTATGAACCACGACCTGAGCGTACTGATCGTCGAAGACGACCCCCACGTCCTGCTGGGCTGCCAGCAGGCCTTGAGCCTGGAAGACATTCCCTGCATCGGCGTCGGCAGCGCCGAAGAGGCGCTGGAGCGGGTCGACGATAACTTTGCCGGCATCGTCATCAGCGACATTCGCCTGCCGGGCATCGACGGCCTGGAACTGCTGACCCGCCTAAAGGCGCGGGACCGCAGCCTGCCGGTGGTGCTGATCACCGGCCATGGCGACATTTCCATGGCCGTGGGCGCCATGCAAAAAGGCGCCTATGACTTCATGGAGAAGCCCTTCTCTCCTGAACGCTTGGTGGATGTCGCCCGCCGCGCCCTGGAGCAGCGCAGCCTGGCCCGGGAAGTGTCATCGCTGCGGCGGCAACTGGCCGAACGCGATTCCCTGGAAGGCCGGATCATTGGTCGCTCGCCGGCCATGCAACACCTGCGAGCGCTGATCGCCAACGTCGCCGACACCTCGGCCAACGTGCTGATCGAAGGCGAAACCGGCACCGGCAAGGAACTGGTCGCCCGCTGCCTGCATGATTTCAGTCGGCGCCACGACAAGCAGTTCGTCGCACTGAACTGCGGCGGCCTGCCGGAGAACCTGTTCGAAAGCGAGATTTTCGGCCACGAGGCCAATGCCTTCACCGGTGCCGGCAAGCGCCGGATCGGCAAGATCGAGCACGCCGATGGCGGCACACTGTTCCTCGATGAAGTGGAGAGCATGCCCCTGCCCTTGCAGATCAAGTTGCTGCGCGTGTTGCAGGAACGCACCCTCGAACGCCTGGGTTCGAACCAGAGCGTGGCCGTGGATTGCCGGGTGATCGCCGCCACCAAGTCCGACCTGGACGAAATGGGCCGCTCCGGGCAGTTCCGCAGCGACCTGTATTACCGCCTCAACGTGGTGACCCTGGAGCTGCCACCCCTGCGCGAGCGGCGCGAAGACATCCTGCAACTGTTCGAGCATTTCCTCCAGCAGTCGTCCCTGCGCTTCGACCGCACGGTGCCGGAGCTGGACAACCAGACCCTGTCGAACCTGATGAGCCATGATTGGCCGGGCAACGTGCGCGAGCTGCGCAACGTCGCCGAGCGCTACGCCTTGGGCCTGCCGGCCTTCAAGCGCTCCGGCGCCAGCGGTGGCAGCCAGGGCCTGGCCTTCGCCGAAGCGGTGGAAGCCTTCGAACGCAACCTGCTGGTGGACGCCCTGCAACGCAGCGGTGGCAACCTGACCCAGGCCAGCCAGGAACTGGGCATGGCCAAGACCACGCTGTTCGACAAAGTCAAAAAATATGGCCTGAGCCACTGACCTGGGATGTGAACCTGTGGATCTGATTTTCAAGGCGGCGCTGGGTGCCGCCGTAGTGGTCATCCTGGCGATGCTCGCCAAGACCAGGAATTACTACATCGCCGGGTTGGTGCCGCTGTTCCCCACCTTCGCCCTGATCGCCCACTACATCGTCGGCAAGGGCCGCTCGGTGGACGACCTGAAGACCACCATCGTGTTTGGCATGTGGTCGATCATTCCGTACTTCGTCTATCTCGCAACGCTGTACGTGATGGTCGACCGCATGCGCCTCGAGGCCTCATTGGCCGTGGCAGCCGTCGCCTGGCTGATGGCGGCGACGGTGCTGGTCAGCGTCTGGGTGCGGCTTCACGGCTGATCCCTGTGATCAATAACCGACGGTAAACCGCTTTTGCGAAAACTGCGGCGTTTCCACTTCATCGATCATCGCGATGGCGTAATCGGCGAAGCTGATCCAACTGCGCCCGGTGTCATCAAACAGCAGGTGGTCCTTACCCACTCGGAACTGCCCGGTGCGCTCGGTTTCAACGAACTCCGCCGAAGGCGAGAGGAAGGTCCAGTCCAAGTCCTGTTCCTTGCGCAGCACATCCAGGAACACGGCACCGGCGCTGGCTTCGGCCAGGTATTCCTCAGGAAAACCGTCACTGTCGATCACCCGGCTGTTATCCGGCAGCAGCAACGAACCAGCCCCGCCGACCACCAGCAGGCGCTTGACCCCGGCGGCCTTCAGCGGTGCGATGATTTTATCGGCCGGCACGGTGGCAAAGTGCGCGGCACTGATCACCACGTCGTGGCCAGCGATGGCCGCAGTCAATGCCTCGCTGTCCAATACATCCAGCTGTTTGCTGACCACCCCGGCCCTTTCGCCGATTTTCGCGGTGTTGCGGGCAATGGCCGTCACGCTGTGACCACGGCGAAGGGCCTCTTCCAACAGCTGGCTACCCGCACGCCCGGTGGCGCCGATGATTGCGATTTTGCTCATGGTGTTCTCCGTTGATTACACAAGATGCTACTGAAGCAGTTGCTTGAATATTTCCAAGTGACATGAGCCTTTATGGCTTGAAATGAAGCCCTTGTGGCGAGGGAGCTTGCTCCCGCTCGGCTGCGCAGCAGTCGCAAAAATGCTCATGCGGTGTGCCAGTCACGACTCATTGGCTGGTATTGGGGCCGCTGCGCAGCCCAGCGGGAGCAAGCTCCCTCGCCACAAAGCGCATCAGCCCAGCCTCATCGCTGTCTCAATACCTCACCACTTCATCTCGCCTTTTGCCACCTTGGCACTCAGTTCCAGGGAACTGTCTTCACCCAAGTTCGGATAGCGTAGTTTCATGGCGGCGATCAGCGCGGCGGAATCCTTGGTCTTGGCGGTTTCTTCATCGAAGGCCTTGATGTAACCGGCAGTGAATGTCACCGGGGCCAGGGAACGGGCGCTTTCGCCCAGGTAATGGCCGGGAATGACCGTGGCCGGTTGCAGCTTTTCAATGTGATCCAGCGTCGCCAACCAATCCTTGTGAGACTTCGGCGTCTGGGTGTCGGCCATCCACACATGAATATTCTCGGCCACCACGACACCGCCAACCACCGCCTTGATCGATGGAATCCAGACGAAACTGCGGTCCGGTTGTGGACCATCGAGGCCGACGATCTGCAGGCGCTGGCCTTCCAGGGTCAGGCTGTCGCCCTTTAGCACCTGGGGCACGATGGCCTTGGTGGGTGCATCGGTCTTCAGGATCGGCCCCCAATATTTCAGCTTGCCGTCGAGGGTGTGCTTGATGTGTTCGACGGTCGGCGCCGACGCCAGCACCTTGGCCTCGGGGAACGCGGCGGTGAGGGTTTCCAAGCCAAAATAGTAGTCCGGATCGCCATGGCTGATGTAGATCGTGGTCAGCCGTTTGCCACTGGCGCGGATTTTCTCCACCACCTGCTCGGCCTGGGTCTTGCCAAACTGGGCGTCCACCAAAATCGCCTCCTTCTCACCACTGACCAACACCGACGTCACTGGAAAAATCGCCGCCGCACCAGGGTTGTAGACGTCGAGCGTCAAATCGGCGGCCCAGCCCTGGGCGGTGAAGGCCAGGGCGGCGGTGGCCAGCAGCAGGCGCTTGAGTGGGATAAATCCGGTCATGGTGTGCTCCGTTGTCCAAAAACCCGTCAGGGGAATGAGACTGAGCTTAGTTGCCTGACTCGTTACAAAAAATGCGATGCTGGGACATAGTTTGTTTCTGAAAGCGGGCAAATCATGGATCGTCTACAAGCAATGCGGGTGTTCGTCACGGTGGTCGACCTCGGTAGCCAGTCAGCGGCGGCCGAGCACCTGGACCTGTCGCGGCCGGTGGTGTCGCGCTACCTGGCAGAGCTGGAAGACTGGGTCGGTGCCCGGCTGATGCACCGCACCACGCGCAAACTGAGCCTGACCGCCGCCGGCACGGAGATCCTGCCGCGCTGCCGGCAGATGCTGGAGTTGTCCGGCGACATGCAAGCCGCCGTCGGCACCCCGGACGACGCGCCCCGGGGCATGTTGCGCATCAGTGCCAGCACTTCGTTCGGCCAGGCCCAACTGGCGAGCGCCATGGCCGAATACGTCAAGCGCTACCCAGGGGTGAGCGTCGACCTGCAGATGCTCGACCGCACCGTCAACCTGGTGGATGAACGCATCGACCTGGCGATCCGCATGAGCAATGACCTGGACCCGAACCTGATCGCACGCCGCCTTACCGTCTGCCGCTCGGTGATCTGCGCGTCGCCGCGGTATCTGCGTGAGCACTCGACACCGCTGCGCGTGGAAGACCTGAGCCGGCACAACTGCCTGACCCATTCCTACGTCGGCAAGAGCCTGTGGCATTTCGAGCAAGACGGCGAGCCGGTCGCGGTGCCGGTGCAAGGCAATATCAGCGCCAACGAAGCCAGCACCTTGCTCCAGGCCACGATAGCCGGCGCGGGCGTGGCGATGCTGCCCAGCTACCAGGCTGGCCCGCATATCCAGAGCGGTGAACTGGTGCGCCTGCTGGGCCACGCCGAACCGCGCCGGATGAACATGTACGCGGTGTACGCCTCACGCAAGCACATGCCGTCGGCGTTGCGCAGCCTGCTGGATTTTCTGGTGCTGAAGTTTCCTGAGACCCCTGAATGGGATGTGGGATTGTAGCGCCCCTCTGCGCAAGCCTTTGTGGGAGCCTTTGTGGGAGCGAGCTTGCTCGCGATAGCGGAGTGTCAGCCAACCTTTATTGACTGATACACCGCTATCGCGAGCAAGCTCGCTCCCACAGGGGATCTCGGTGCAGCCTCAAGGCTGCGTCGGGATTTCACCAACAGCCCGCCCCAAGGCATACTGGCCACCCTCCGCACTCCAGAACCCTAAACCGCCCCATGCGTATCCACGTCAGTTTCATCGACCGCGTCGGCATCACCCAGGAAGTCCTGGCCTTGCTCGGTGGGCGCAATCTCAATCTGGATGCCGTGGAGATGGTGCCGCCCAACGTCTACATCGACGCCCCGACCCTCAGCCCGCAAGTGCTCGACGAGTTGCGCGAGGCGCTGTTCAGCGTGCGCGGCGTGCAGGCCGTCACCGTGGTGGACATCCTGCCGGGCCAGCGTCGGCACTTGCAGCTCGATGCCTTGCTCGCCGCCATGACCGACCCGGTGCTGGCCCTGGACAGCGCCGGCAAGGTGTTGCTGGCCAACCCGGCGCTGATTGCCCTGTACGGGCGTGAACCGGCCGGGGAAAGCGTGGCCGAGCTGTTCGGTGACGAGGCATTGCTCGGCGCCCTGCTGGAGAACGGTTTCCGCTTGCCGCTGCGGGAAATCACCCTCAACGGCCAGACCTTGCTGCTGGACGCCACGCCTATCACCGATGCCGGCGCGCTGCTGACGTTGTATCAGCCCAACCGCATCGGCGAGCGCCTGTCGGCACTGCATCATGACCACGCCGAAGGTTTCGACGCGCTACTAGGCGAATCCCCGGCGATCCGCACCCTCAAGGCCCGGGCCCAGCGCGTCGCGGCCCTGGATGCACCGTTGCTGATCCAAGGCGAAACCGGCACCGGCAAGGAACTGGTGGCCCGGGCTTGCCACGCCATCAGCGCCCGTCACAGCGCACCGTTCCTGGCCCTGAACTGCGCCGCGCTGCCGGAGAACCTGGCCGAAAGCGAATTGTTCGGCTACGCCCCCGGCGCCTTCACCGGGGCACAACGGGGCGGCAAGCCAGGGCTGATGGAACTGGCGAACCAGGGCACGGTGTTCCTCGATGAAATCGGCGAGATGTCGCCGTACCTGCAAGCCAAGCTGCTGCGTTTCCTCAACGATGGCAGCTTCCGCCGGGTGGGCGGCGACCGGGAAATCAAGGTCAATGTGCGGATCCTCAGCGCCACCCACCGCAACCTGGAGAAAATGGTCAGCGAAGGCTCGTTCCGCGAAGACCTGTTTTATCGCCTGAACGTGCTCAACGTCGAAGTGCCGCCGCTGCGTGAGCGCGGCCAGGACATCCTGCTGCTGGCGCGTTATTTCATGCAGCAGGCCTGCGCGCAGATCCAGCGCCCGGTCTGCCGCCTCGCTCCCGGCACGTATCCGGCACTGTTGGGCAACCGCTGGCCGGGCAACGTGCGGCAATTGCAGAACGTGATCTTCCGCGCCGCCGCCATCTGCGAAAGCAGCCTGGTGGACATCGGCGACCTCGACATCGCCGGCACCTCGGTGGCGCGCCAGGGTGATGTGGAAGTCGAGAGCCTGGAACAGGCTGTGGAAAGCTTCGAGAAGCACCTGCTTGAAAGTTTGTATGCCAACTACCCGTCCACCCGCCAGTTGGCCAGCCGCCTGCAGACCTCCCATACCGCGATTGCCCATCGGTTGCGCAAGTACGGTATTTCCGGGAAGCCATAAACCCGCCGCAGTTCCCCTGTGGGAGCGAGCTTGCTCGCGATAGCGGTGTGTCAGTCACCCTATGGTTGACTGGGCTAGCGTCATCGCGAGCAAGCTCGCTCCCACAGGTGTCTTGTGTTGCATTCGAAAGTAGGGTCAAAAACGACCTCCACTGTACTGAAAGCGCTACAGCGGAACGATATCGCTACACGCCGCGCTAACCTGCATGGCGCAAGGCTTTGATCCCACAACGATTTTTTCCAGGCGTGCAGCTGTAGCGATTTCGCTACAGCCAAGTCAATCCACGTCTCGACATATCCACTCAACCCATTGATATATAAGCCATTAATGACATTGGCCGCATTCTTGCTATGGGTATAACCATTCGGCCGGGCCAAGCCCCGCGCCTTTCTTCGCGTCCACCAGACGAATCTGGCCCCAGGAGTTTCCATGAGCGAGTTGCGTTTCACTGAAGATCACGAATGGCTGCGCGCCGAAGTCGACGGCAGCGTCACCGTAGGCATCACCGCTTTCGCGCAGAACGCATTGGGCGACGTGGTTTTTGTGCAACTGCCTGAATTGCAGGCCTACGAAAAAGGCGCCGAAGCCTCCACCGTGGAATCGGTCAAGGCCGCCAGCGGCGTGTACATGCCCTTGGACGGTGAAGTGCTCGAAGTGAACGACAAACTCGACGCCAGCCCCGAACTGGTCAACGAAGATCCGCTGGGCGAAGGCTGGTTCTTCCGCTTTAAACCGACCGACGCCAGCGCAGTGGCTAAGCTGTTGGATCAAGATGCCTACGATCGCCTGATCAAAGCCAACGCCGAAGCCTGAGGAGCGCACCATGACCGTTAATCTCGGCACCGCCAACGAATTCATCGCCCGCCACATCGGCCCGCGTGCAGGCGACGAGCAAGCCATGCTCGAACGCCTGGGCTACGACTCCCTGGAAGCCTTGAGCGCCAGCGTCATCCCGGAAAGCATCAAGGGCACCAGCGTGCTGGACATGGGCGACGGCCAGAGCGAAGCCGATGCACTGGCCTCGATCAAGGCCATCGCCGGCAAGAACCAACTGTTCAAGACCTACATCGGCCAGGGCTACTACAACTGCCACACGCCGGCGCCGATCCTGCGCAACCTGCTGGAAAACCCGGCCTGGTACACCGCCTACACCCCGTACCAGCCAGAAATCTCCCAGGGCCGTCTCGAAGCGCTGCTGAACTTCCAGACCCTGATCAGCGACCTCACTGGTCTGCCGATCGCCAACGCCTCCTTGTTGGACGAAGCCACGGCCGCCGCCGAAGCCATGACCTTCTGCAAGCGTCTGAGCAAGAACAAGGGCAGCAATGCGTTCTTCGCCTCCGTGCACAGCCACCCGCAAACCCTCGACGTGCTTCGCACCCGTGCCGAGCCCCTGGGCATCGATGTGGTGGTGGGCGATGAGCGCGAACTGAGCGACGTCAGCGGCTTCTTTGGCGCGCTGTTGCAATACCCGGCCAGCAACGGCGACCTGTTCGACTACCGCGAACTGACCGAACGCTTCCACGCCGCCAACGCCCTGGTGGCCGTCGCCGCTGACCTGCTGGCCCTGACCCTGCTGACGCCTCCGGGCGAATTCGGCGCCGACGTCGCCATCGGCAGCGCCCAGCGCTTCGGCGTGCCGCTGGGTTTCGGCGGCCCGCACGCGGCTTATTTCTCCACCAAGGATGCGTTCAAGCGCGACATGCCGGGCCGCCTGGTCGGCGTTTCCGTGGACCGTTTCGGCAAGCCAGCCCTGCGCCTGGCGATGCAGACCCGCGAACAACACATCCGCCGCGAGAAAGCCACCAGCAACATCTGCACCGCCCAAGTACTGCTCGCCAACATCGCCAGCATGTACGCCGTGTACCACGGCCCCAAAGGCTTGGTGCAAATCGCCAACCGCATCCATCACCTGACTGCAATCCTTGCCAAGGGCCTGGGCGCGCTGGGCCTGAAGGTAGAGCAGGAAAGCTTCTTCGACACCCTGACCCTGCACACCGGCGCGCAAACCGCCGTCCTGCACGACAAGGCCCGTGCCCAGCGCATCAACCTGCGTGTGGTGGACGCGCAACGCCTGGGCCTGTCCCTGGACGAGACCACCAACCAGGCTGACATTGAAGCACTGTGGAACCTATTGGCCGACGGCAAGGCCCTGCCAGACTTCGCCGCACTGGCCGCCAACGTGCAAAGCCACATCCCGGCCGAGCTGGTGCGCCAATCGGCGATCCTCAGCCACCCGGTGTTCAACCGCTACCACTCCGAAACCGAGCTGATGCGTTACCTGCGCAAGCTCGCCGACAAGGACCTGGCCCTGGATCGCACCATGATCCCGCTGGGTTCCTGCACCATGAAACTCAACGCCGCCAGCGAAATGATCCCGGTGACCTGGGCCGAGTTCGGCGCCCTGCACCCGTTCGCCCCGGCCGAGCAAAGCGCCGGTTACCAGCAACTGACCGACGAGCTGGAGGCCATGCTCTGCGCCGCCACCGGCTATGACGCGGTGTCGCTGCAACCCAACGCCGGCTCCCAGGGTGAATACGCCGGCTTGCTGGCGATCCGCGCCTATCATCAGAGCCGTGGCGAAGACCGTCGCGACATCTGCCTGATCCCCTCCTCGGCCCACGGCACCAACCCGGCCACCGCCAACATGGCCGGCATGCGCGTGGTCGTGACCGCCTGCGATGCCCGTGGCAACGTCGACATCGAAGACCTGCGCGCCAAGGCCATCGAGCACCGCGAACACCTCGCCGCGCTGATGATCACCTACCCGTCCACCCACGGTGTGTTCGAAGAAGGCATCCGCGAAATCTGCGGCATCATTCATGACAACGGCGGCCAGGTGTATATCGACGGCGCCAACATGAACGCCATGGTCGGCCTCTGCGCCCCGGGCAAGTTCGGCGGCGACGTGTCGCACCTGAACCTGCACAAGACCTTCTGCATCCCTCACGGCGGTGGCGGCCCGGGCGTCGGCCCGATTGGCGTCAAGTCCCACCTGGCGCCGTTCCTGCCGGGCCATGCCAACATGGAACGCAAGGAAGGCGCGGTGTGCGCGGCGCCGTTCGGCAGCGCGAGCATCCTGCCCATCACCTGGATGTACATCCGCATGATGGGCGGCGCCGGCCTCAAGCGCGCCTCGCAACTGGCGATCCTCAATGCCAACTACATCGCCCGTCGCCTGGAAGAGCACTACCCGGTGCTCTACTCCGGCAGCAACGGTCTGGTGGCCCACGAATGCATCCTCGACCTGCGTCCGCTCAAGGACAGCAGCGGCATCAGCGTCGATGACGTGGCCAAGCGCCTGATCGACTTCGGTTTCCACGCCCCGACCATGTCGTTCCCGGTGGCCGGCACGTTGATGATCGAGCCGACCGAAAGCGAATCCAAGGAAGAGCTGGACCGCTTCTGCGACGCCATGATCTGCATCCGCGAAGAAATCCGCGCGGTGGAAAACGGCAGCCTGGACAAAGACGACAACCCGCTCAAGAACGCCCCGCACACCGCGGCGGAACTGGTCGGCGACTGGACTCACCCGTACAGCCGCGAACAGGCGGTGTACCCGGTGGCGTCGTTGATCGAAGGCAAGTACTGGCCGCCCGTGGGCCGGGTCGACAACGTGTTTGGCGACCGCAACCTGGTTTGCGCCTGTCCGTCGATCGAAAGCTACGCTTGATCTGTGAAGGGGCGGGGTTACTCGCCCCTATCAGACACACCGCATCCCTTGTGAAAGAATTTTCTCAAGGAAACCACAGTCCTTGTGGGAGCTAGATTGCTCGCGATAGCGGGTTGTCAGTCAGCACTCAGGTGACTGTCACACCGCAATCGCGAGCAAGCTCGCTCCCACAAGGGGAATGTGCCAAGCCTTGTAAACCGTCGATCTCATAAAAAGAAACCGGAGAAACACCATGTCGTTAAGCGTGTTCGACCTGTTCAAGATCGGTATCGGTCCTTCCAGCTCCCATACCGTCGGCCCGATGCGTGCCGCTGCCCGTTTTGTCGAGGGGCTGCGCCGTGACGATCTGCTTGAAAGCATTACCAGCGTCAAGGTCGAGCTCTATGGCTCGCTCGGGGCCACCGGCAAGGGCCACGGCAGTGACAAGGCCGTGTTGCTGGGCCTGGAGGGCGAGCACCCCGACACCGTGGACACCGAGACGGTGAACGCCCGGCTCCAGGAGATCCGCAGCAACGGTCGCCTGAACCTGCTCGGCGAACGCTCCATCGAATTCAATGAAAAGCTGCACTTGGCGATGATCCGCAAGCCGCTGGCCTTTCACCCCAACGGCATGATCTTCCGCGCCTTCGATGCCGCCGGGCTGCAAGTGCGCAGCCGCGAGTACTACTCGGTCGGTGGCGGCTTTGTCGTGGATGAAGACGCCGCCGGTGCCGACCGCATCGTCGAAGACGCCACGCCCCTGACCTTCCCGTTCAAGAGTGCCAAGGACCTGCTGGGCCATTGCAGCACCTATGGCCTGTCCATCAGCCAGGTGATGCTGACCAACGAAAGCGCCTGGCGCCCCGAAGCCGAGACCCGCGCCGGCCTGCTGAAGATCTGGCAGGTGATGCAGGACTGCGTGGCGGCGGGCTGTCGCAACGAAGGGATTCTGCCGGGCGGGCTGAAGGTCAAGCGCCGGGCCGCGGCGTTGCACCGCCAGTTATGCAAGAACCCCGAAGCCGCCCTGCGCGATCCGCTGTCGGTGTTGGACTGGGTCAACCTGTACGCCTTGGCCGTCAACGAAGAAAACGCCTATGGCGGTCGCGTTGTCACCGCGCCTACCAATGGCGCGGCAGGCATCGTTCCGGCCGTACTGCATTACTACATGCGCTTCATCCCCGGGGCCAGCGAGGACGGCGTGGTGCGCTTCCTGCTGACCGCCGCCGCCATCGGCATCCTCTACAAGGAAAACGCCTCCATCTCCGGCGCCGAAGTCGGTTGCCAGGGTGAAGTGGGCGTGGCCTGTTCCATGGCCGCCGGTGCCTTGTGCGAAGTGCTCGGCGGCACCGTGCAGCAAGTGGAAAACGCCGCCGAGATCGGCATGGAACACAACCTCGGCCTGACCTGCGACCCGATCGGCGGCCTGGTGCAAGTGCCGTGCATCGAACGCAACGCCATGGGTTCGGTGAAGGCCATCAACGCGGTGCGCATGGCCATGCGCGGCGACGGGCATCACTTCGTCTCCCTCGACAAAGTCATCCGCACCATGCGCCAGACCGGCGCCGACATGAAAAGCAAATACAAGGAGACCGCCCGCGGCGGTCTGGCGGTCAACATCATCGAATGCTGACGCGCGTCATTTTCATTTTCCAGGAGTTGATATGTCCACCGAACAACTGTTGAAAACCCCGCTGCACGCCCTGCACCTCGAACTCGGCGCCCGCATGGTGCCGTTCGCCGGCTACGACATGCCGGTACAGTACCCATTGGGCGTGATGAAGGAACACCAGCACACCCGCGATCAGGCCGGGTTGTTCGACGTGTCCCACATGGGCCAGATCCGCTTGACCGGCGCAGGTGCTGCCAAGGCCCTGGAAACCCTGGTGCCGGTGGACATCATCGACCTGCCGGTGGGCATGCAGCGCTACGCCATGTTCACCAACGACAACGGCGGCATCCTCGACGACCTGATGGTCGCCAACCTGGGCAATGACGAACTGTTCCTGGTGGTCAACGCCGCCTGCAAGGATCAGGACCTGGCTCACCTGCAAGGGAAAATCGGCGACCAGTGCAGCATCGAGCCGCTGTTCGAAACCCGTGCCCTGCTCGCCCTGCAAGGCCCGGCCGCCGTCACCGTGCTCGGTCGCCTGGCACCGGACGTGGCGAAAATGACTTTCATGCAGTTCCAGCGCGTCACGCTGTTGGGCGTGGACTGCCTTGTCAGCCGTTCGGGCTACACCGGTGAAGACGGTTTCGAAATCTCGGTACCCGCCGCCGACGCGGAAAAACTCGCCCGCGCCCTGCTGGCCGAGCCGGAAGTCGCGGCCATCGGCCTTGGCGCCCGTGATTCCCTGCGCCTGGAAGCTGGCTTGTGCCTCTACGGCCACGACATGAACACCGAGACGACACCAATCGAAGCCAGCCTGCTGTGGGCGATTTCCAAAGTGCGTCGTGCCGGCGGCGCCCGCGCCGGTGGTTTCCCCGGGGCCGAGACCGTGTTCGCCCAACAACAGGGCGGCGTGAGCCGCAAACGCGTCGGCCTGCTGCCCCAGGAACGCACACCGGTGCGTGAAGGTGCGGAGATTGTCAACGAAGCCGGCGAGATTATCGGCACTGTGTGCAGCGGCGGTTTCGGCCCGACCTTGGGCGCGCCGTTGGCGATGGGTTACCTGGACAGCGCCTATGTAGCGTTGGATACGCCGGTCTGGGCCATCGTGCGTGGGAAAAAGGTGCCTTTGCTTGTAAGCAAAATGCCATTCGTTCCACAGCGCTACTACCGCGGCTGATTGGTTGTTTCTATAAGTAACGCGATTGCGTTATACGTGCACTAATGTGTAACGCAATCGCCATAAAAAGGTGCATATCTTTAGAGGTGATGGATCTTTATAACGTGGGCAAACAATTGAACTAGCCTATCGAATAAGCCCCGCTCCGCAAGCGGCGTAAATGCTGGCAAGCTGAGCAAATACAGGGCCTTCCGGGGGGTTGTTTTTTCATTCGAAGTTGGCGTAGAGTTTGGTCACTGTGTTTGCATGGGTCGCTTGGAATCGTGACCTGGGCAGTAGCTTATGAAGTTCGCTACATCCCGTTCGACGTCTCTTACTTTCCTGCAACCCAGCCCCAGTACTCTTTCATGTGAAAGAGGCTGTCATCAATTTTAGCGTCAAAGGAAATAAGAAAATGTCTCAACGTCAGAGCGGTACCGTCAAGTGGTTCAATGACGAGAAGGGTTTTGGTTTTATCACACCTGAAAGCGGTCCGGATCTGTTCGTGCATTTCCGTGCCATCCAGGGCAACGGCTTCAAGAGCCTGAAAGAAGGCCAGAAAGTCACTTTCGTTGCCGTGCAAGGCCAGAAAGGCATGCAGGCTGACGAGGTTCAAGCCGAAGCCTAAGGCTTTCGCGAACTAAAAAGCCCCTGATTGATATCAGGGGCTTTTTTATGGGCGTAAATCCGTAAAATGGCTTCTTTTTTCAGCCGAGGCCGTCATGCCGAAACACCTGCTCACTCCCCAGGGCGACTTTCCTCCCGCCGGCCTGGGCCGTCGCCTGGCTGCGATGTTTTATGACTTCTTGCTGTGCACGGCGCTGCTGATCGTGACCAGCGGTGCCTACAAGATGATCCAGATGGCGATCATCGGCGAAGAAAAAATGCGCGCCCTGACCGAAGCCGGTGCCCTGGACGGCGATCCGCTGCTGTCCACCGTGCTGCTGTTCATGCTGTTCGGCTTCTTCGCCAAGTTCTGGACCCACAACGGCCAGACCCTGGGCATGCAGGTGTGGTGCATCCGTGTGCAGAATGCCGATGGCACCGCCATCAGCCTGTGGCAGGCGCTGTTGCGGTTCGTGGTGTCGATTGCGTCAGTGCTGCTGGTGGGGCTGGGCTTTATCTGGGCGCTGTTCGACAAGCGCCAGCGCAGCTGGCATGACATCTACTCGGATACGCAGCTGGTGCGGATTCCCAAGAAAACCAAATAAAGGTCATCGAACAAGACAGACTGAAATGCACTTGTGGCGAGGGGATTTATCCCCGCTGGGGCGCGAAGCGCGCCCCATTTGGGCATCCCGACACTCCGTGGTGTCAGGTTTTAGGGCCGCTTCGCGGCCCAGCGGGGATAAATCCCCTCGCCACAGGAAGCCCCGTAAGCCTGAAGATATTCTTCAGCTTCAGGCATTGCCCGCCAGCTTCATCCGCGCCGCCTGGGTGAAGTCCAGCATGCGCTTGAGCGGGCGAATCGCCTGGGGGATCAGCGCCGGGTCGACGAAGATCTCGTTGGCGCCTTCCTGCAAGCTCTTGAGGGTCCGTTCCAGGGTATTCATCGCCATCCATGGGCAGTGTGCGCAACTGCGACATGCCGCGCCGTTACCGGCAGTAGGGGCCTCGATGAAGACCTTGTCCGGGCACAACTGCTGCATCTTGTAGAAAATGCCGCGGTCGGTGGCGACGATCAGCGTCTTGTTCGGCAGCGTCTGGGCCGCGGCGATCAACTGGCTGGTGGAACCCACCGCATCCGCCAGCTCGATCACCGAGGTCGGCGACTCCGGGTGCACCAAGATCGCGGCGTCCGGGTACAACGCCTTCATGTCTTCCAACTGCTTGGACTTGAACTCTTCATGGACGATACAGGCACCGTCCCAGAGCAGCATATCGGCGCCGGTCTTGCGCTGGATGTAGGTGCCCAGGTGCTTGTCCGGCCCCCAGATGATCGTCTCGCCGTTGTCCATCAGGCTTTCGACGATTTCCAGCGCGCAACTGGACGTCACCACCCAGTCGGCACGGGCCTTGACCGCCGCCGAGGTGTTGGCATACACCACCACGGTGCGCTCCGGATGCTGGTCGCAGAACGCCGAGAATTCGTCCACCGGGCAACCCAGGTCCAGGGAGCAGGTGGCCTCCAGGGTCGGCATCAACACGCGTTTTTCGGGGTTGAGGATCTTGGCGGTCTCGCCCATGAACTTGACCCCGGCCACCACCACGGTCTTGGCCGGATGGGCATTGCCGAAGCGGGCCATTTCCAGGGAATCGGAGACACAGCCCCCGGTCTCCTCGGCCAGGGCCTGGATGATCGGGTCACAGTAGAAGTGCGCGACCAGCACCGCGTCCTGAGCCTTGAGCTCAGCGGCGATGGCGGCGCGGTACCAGGCCTCTTGCTCGGCGGTCAGCGGCTTGGGCTGCTTGGCGTCGAGGTGGGCCTGGACCAGAAGGCGTTCGGAAATTTGCGTCATGTTCGCAAGACCTGCAAGCGCGTTTAGCGCGAAAGTCGAGTATACACCCGGCTCCGGACCACTCGGGTACCGCCGGGAAAGTGGGTATCAATCAGGCACGGGACAGCGTGAAGCCGGCAAGGCTACAGAATATCCCGTCGATGCAAAAGATCATTCTGACCTGTGCCCGGCCACAGAGCCGGATGCGCTCCACTGTGGCGAGGGAGCTTGCTCCCGCTGGGCTGCGAAGCGGCCCCAAAAAGGCCGGGAACAACAGACTGGCAGATAGGATGGCAGATCTCGGGGCCGCTTCGCGGCCCAGCGGGAGCAAGCTCCCTCGCCACAAAAGCGCCCCGGTATTCACGTCCGGCAAGCTGACTGAAATGTAATCACCCGCGCCGCCGGCTTATGTCATCTTCTTTTCAACGCAACACAGGGGAACCGGTGTTCGCTGCGAATCGACGGACGGACTTTCATTCCATGCAAACAAAAACTTCCCGGCGAACCTTCGTAAAGGGCCTGACTGCTGGCGGCATCCTCGGCGGCCTTGGCTTGTGGCGTGCGCCGGTCTGGGCAGTCACCGGCTCGGGCCTGCCCAGCGTACTGACAGGCACCGAGTTCGACCTGTTCATCGGCGAAAGCCCGGTCAATTTCACCGGCAGCCCCCGCACCGCCCAGACCATCAACGGTGGCATCCCCGGCCCGCTGTTGCGCTGGCGTGAAGGCGACACCGTGACCCTGCGGGTACGCAATCGCTTGGAGGACACCACCTCCATCCATTGGCACGGCATCCTGCTGCCGGCCAACATGGACGGCGTTCCGGGGCTGAGTTTCAAGGGCATCGAGCCTGGCGGCATGTACGTGTATCAGTTCAAGGTCCGGCAGAACGGCACCTACTGGTACCACAGCCATTCCGGTTTCCAGGAACAGTCCGGGGTCTACGGCCCGCTGGTGATTGATGCCAGGGAACCCGAACCCTTCCAGTACGAACGGGACTATGTGGTGATGC
This sequence comes from Pseudomonas sp. LARHCG127, assembly GCF_052871455.1. Classification (NCBI taxonomy): domain Bacteria; kingdom Pseudomonadati; phylum Pseudomonadota; class Gammaproteobacteria; order Pseudomonadales; family Pseudomonadaceae; genus Pseudomonas; species Pseudomonas sp. LARHCG127. The sequence continues at coordinate 125,315 of NZ_JBIXJT010000007.1, read as the reverse complement.
TCACCGACTGGACCGACGAAGACCCTGGCGCCCTCCTGCGCAAGCTCAAGAAACAGTCGGACTACTACAACTACAACAAACGCACCGTTGGCGACTTCATCGACGATGTGGGCAAGAACGGCTGGGCCAGCACCGTGGCCGATCGCAAGATGTGGGCCGAGATGAAGATGAACCCCACTGACCTGGCTGACGTCAGTGGCGCCACCTACACCTACCTCATGAACGGCCAGGCGCCGGACATGAACTGGACCGGCCTGTTCAAGCCTGGCGAACGTCTGCGCCTGCGCTTTATCAACGGCTCGTCCATGAGCTATTTCGACGTGCGCATTCCCGGCTTGAAGATGACCGTGGTGGCGTCCGACGGCCAATACGTCAAGCCGGTGAGCGTCGATGAGTTGCGGATCGCCGTGGCGGAAACCTATGACGTCATTGTCGAACCGACCCAAGAGGCTTACACCCTGTTCGCCCAGTCCATGGACCGCACGGGGTATGCCCGTGGCACCCTCGCGGCCAGGGCCGGGTTGTCGGCGCCGGTGCCGCCCCTGGACCCACGCCCCTTGGTGACCATGGACGACATGGGCATGGCGGGCATGGACCACAGCGGCATGGGCGAAATGAAAGGCATGGACCATGGCTCGATGCAGGGCATGGCGGGGATGGACGACAGCGCGATGCAAGGCATGGATCACAGCCAGATGCAGGGCATGGGTGACATGGCCGGTATGGATCACAGTGCCATGCGGGGCATGGACAACATGCTCGCGCACCCCGACACCGAGAAAGACAATCCCCTGGTGGACATGCAGGCCATGAACGCCAAGCCCAAGCTCGATGACCCGGGCATGGGGCTGCGCGATAACGGCCGCAAAGTGCTGACCTACGCCGACCTGCGCAGCACCTTCCCTGACCCCGACGGCCGCGAGCCGGGCCGCACGATCGAGCTGCACCTGACCGGGCACATGGAGAAGTTCGCCTGGTCGTTCAACGGCGTGAAATTCTCCGACGCCGCACCGCTGCTGCTCAAGTACGGCGAGCGACTGCGCATCGTGCTGATCAACGACACCATGATGACCCACCCCATCCACCTGCACGGCATGTGGAGCGACCTGGAGGATGAGAACGGCCAGTTCATGGTCCGCAAGCACACCATCGACGTGCCACCGGGCGCCCGGCGCAGCTACCGGGTCACCGCCGATGCGCTCGGGCGCTGGGCGTATCACTGCCATCTGCTGTATCACATGGAGATGGGCATGTTCCGTGAAGTTCGGGTGCAGGAATGAGGAAGCGACCATGACCCCTATCGTGAAATACCCCGCCCTGCCCCTGGCCATTCTTGCTTTTGGCAGCAGCCTCTCGGCCTGGGCCGCGAGCAATGACATGCCCGGCATGGACCACAGCCAGATGCAAGGCATGGACTCGATGCAGGGCATGGAACCCATGCAACCGGCGCCGACCAGCAGCCGCACGCCGATCCCGGCACTGACCGCCGCCGACCGCGCCGCCGTCTACGAGGATCATGGCGGACATACGGTGCACGACAGCGCCATCCATTCATTTTTCCTCATCGACCAACTGGAATGGCAGGACGCCGATGACGGCAGCGCCCTGAACTGGGACGCCTCCGGCTGGATCGGTGGCGACATCGACCGTTTGTGGCTGCGCTCCGAAGGTGAACGCCTCAATGGCAAGACCGAAAAAGCCGAGTTGCAGGCGTTGTGGGGTCACGCCATCAGTCCTTGGTGGGATGTGGTGGCCGGCGTGCGTCAGGACTTCAAGCCGGGCGATTCGCAAACCTGGGCCGCCTTCGGCGTGCAAGGCATGGCGCTCTACAACTTCGAAGCCGAAGCCACCGCGTTCATCGGCGAAGGTGGCCAGAGCGCGGCGCGCCTGGAAGGCGACTACGACATCTTGTTGACCAATCGGTTGATCCTGCAGCCCACCGCCGAAGCCAACTTCTATGGCAAGAACGATCCCGCCCGTGGCGTCGGTTCGGGCTTGTCGGACACCGAACTCGGCGTGCGGCTGCGCTACGAAATACGCCGCGAATTCGCGCCCTACATTGGTGTCACCTGGAATCGGGTCTACGGCAACACCGCCGACTACGTCCGAGAAGAGGGTGAAGACCGCAGCGAAGCCCGCCTGGTACTGGGCCTGCGCCTGTGGTTCTGATCTGTTTCACTAAAAACTAAAAACCAAGTTGTAGGAGTCCTTGCATGTCAGTCATCAAAACCGCTGTCGTATTGTCCGTTGGCCTGTTGCTCAGTGGACTGGCCCAGGCTCATCCAAAACTGCTGTCCTCCACCCCGGCCGAAGGTGCCGAAGGGGCGGCACCGGCAAAGATCGAGCTGCACTTTTCCGAAAACCTGCTGACCAAGTTTTCCGGCGCCAAGCTGATGATGACCGCGATGCAGGGCATGGCGGCGCATTCGCCCATGCCGATGCCGGCCAAGGTGTCCGGCAGCGATGATCCGAAAACCATGGTCATCACGCCGAATGCCCCTCTCACCGCAGGCACCTATCAGGTCCAGTGGCGCGCGGTGTCGTCCGACACGCACCCGATCACCGGCAACGTCACGTTCAAGGTGAAGTGAGTTGATGAGCGACTCGATCAACATCGCGCTGCGCTTTGCCCTGTACCTGGATTTGATGTTGCTGTTCGGTCTGGCCGCGTTTGGCCTGTATAGCCTGCGAGGCCAGGAGCGGGTGTCGGATGCGCAGTTGCCTTTCGCGCCACTGCTGCTGGCCACGGCGGTGCTGGGTGGGTTGCTCTCCCTGGCCGCCATGGCGTGCATGGCCTGGGCCATGAGCGGTGTTTCGGAGTGGACCGAACTGTGGCCGCACGTTGAAATGATGGTGCTGGAGACCGATGTCGGTTGGACCTGGATGCTGCGCATGGCGGCGTTGGTGCTGGCCGGTTTCGCCGTGACGCTCAATAAACGTTGGCCGGCCGCCAGCCTTGGCCTGGTCACGCTGGGCGGGGCCGTGGCCCTGGCGACATTGGCCTGGGCAGGCCACGGCGCCATGGACGAAGGCACCCGCCGCAACTGGCACTTCATCACTGACTTCCTGCACTTGTGGGCGGCGGGTGGCTGGGTCGGAGCCCTGGCGGCGTTTGCCCTGCTGCTTCGCCAGGCCGAACCACAGTTGGCGGTGCTGGCCCGGACATTGACCGGGTTTGAAGTCGCCGGGGCAGTGATCGTGGCGGTCATCAGCGTGACGGGGGTAATCAACTATCTGTTCATCGTCGGCCCAAGTATCGTCGGGCTGCTCGACAGCCTTTATGGTCAGTTGCTCGCGCTCAAACTCATCTTGTTCGCGGCCATGTTGGCGTTCGCCGCGCTGAACCGCTTTCACCTGAGCCCACTCCTGGAAAGTGCCCGACAGAGCGGCGAGCATGGGGTCGCGGTGAAGGCTCTGCGGCGCAGCATGGTCCTGGAGTTCTCCGTGGCGGTGGTCATCCTGGGGTTGGTGGCCTGGTTGGGGACGTTAAGCCCCGGGATGGAATAACCGGCACTGAATTCGTGGCGAGGGAGCTTGCTCCCGCTGGGCTGCGAAGCGCCCCCCAAAACCTGAGCACCCGGTGTGTCAGGCAAAGGGTACCCATACCTTTCGGGTCTGCTTCGCAGCCCAGCGGGAGCAAGCTCCCTCGCCACAAAGGGCAGCCGGGCGCGGTATTTAATTTTTCAATACCAGCAGCCAGTTTTCAGTTTGCCCATCGCACGGTGCCCTGGCCTAAATGGGGTTTTATCCAGCCAAGGCCCTGTCATGGAAAACGTTCGAACCTCAAGCACCCATGCCGTCTGGCTGATGGTCAGCATCGTGTTGGTGGCGCTGAACCTGCGGCCTTCGATGGCCGCCGTCGGGCCCCTGTTATCCGCCATTCGCGGGGAGGTCCCGCTGAGCTTCAGCACCGCCTCGCTGTTGACCATGTTGCCGGTGATGGCGATGGGCCTGGCGATGTTCCTGGGCATGCGCATCGCCCAGCGCATCGGCGAGCACCGCACCATCGTGCTGTCGCTGTTGATCATCGGTATCGCCACCGCATCGCGCTTGTACCTGGACAGCGCCGCCGAGCTGATCGTCAGCGCGGTGTTGGCCGGGCTCGGCATCGCGTTGATCCAGGCGGTGATGCCGGCCCTGATCAAGTCGCGCTACGCCGACAACGTCTCGCTGTTCATGGGTTTGTATGTCACGTCGATCATGGGCGGGGCGGCACTTGCCGCATCGTTTTCGCCGCTTGTCCTGTCGCAAACTGGCAGCTGGCGCATCGGCCTGGCGATCTGGGCACTGTTGGCGTTGATTGCCCTGGGTTGCTGGTATGCCCAGCGTGCAGCCGTGCCCCCGTTGCCCGGAGCGCCTGTCCGGCAGCAAGCGTCATTCTTCAGCAATTCCCGGGCTTGGCTGCTGGCGATTTTCTTCGGACTGGGCACCGCCTCCTACACCTGTGTACTGGCCTGGCTGGCCCCGTACTATGTGGAGAAGGGCTGGAGCGAACAACACGCTGGCCTGCTGCTGGGGTTCCTCACGGCCATGGAGGTGCTGTCCGGCCTCGTCACTCCGGCGATTGCCAACCGCAGCCGGGATAAACGCTGGGTCCTCACCGCCCTGCTGGCCCTTATCATCGGCGGCTTCTGCGGCCTGATCCTAAGCCCGGAACGCTTCAGCCTGTTGTGGCCTTGCCTTTTGGGCCTGGGCATCGGCGGCCTGTTCCCAATGAGTTTGATCGTCTCCCTCGACCACTTGGACAACCCGCGACGAGCTGGTGGCCTGACCGCATTCGTGCAAGGCATCGGCTACCTGATCGCCGGGCTCTCGCCATTGATTGCCGGGGTGATTCGCGATCAATCGGGCAGCTTCGAATGGGCCTGGTGGTCACTCACTGCCGTCATGGCGTTGATGCTCATGATGGTCCTGCGCTTCGATCCCAAACAATACGCACGGCATATAGACTAGTGGCCTGTACGGTTAATTCGAGTACTCAAATTCGAGTGCCAGGGCTTGCCAGGCAAGGCGCCATGACGAGTCGTAGCCCGCTACGGCGAGGAATGGCAACGCAGGCTGGCAAGTTCTGGCGCCGAAGTTGAGTGCACGAATTAGCCACACAGGCCACTAGACAGCGCTTGTCGTAAGCCCAGCAAAGATAAAAGCCCCGGGCTCCTGTATAAATGGAGGACTTTCGCCAGGACAAAGAGAGACGCAGGGATGACGCCGAGAATAGCTGATGCTGGTCAGTAACCTGCTCAGAAAGCTGGACATGCAAGACCTGATGGTTTTTGTAGCGGTGTACGAACAAGGCAGCGTCACCCAGGTCGCCGAGGCCTTATGCGTCAGCCAGTCAACCGTGAGCTACTGCCTGAGGAAACTGCGCACCAGTTTCGAAGACGAGCTGTTCATCAGTACCCGCTCCGGCATGCGCCCCACTCATAAAGCCACCGCCATGTACGGCCAGATACTGGGGGTTCTAGAGGCAATCAATCAATGCCATTCCGGCCTCCAGACATTCGATCCGAATCAGGAAGAAATCACCTTCAACCTCTGTGCGCCGGAATACTTCGAACTGCTGATCCTGCCCAAATTGGTCAAACGCTTCATCGGCAAGCGCTTTGCGGTGGTCATCAACACGACGAAATTTCATCGGGATATCCCGGTTGATGCACTGCGGGACGATCGCTTCGATCTTGTCGTCTGTTTCGGGCCACACTTCCATGGCGACGTCATAGGCCTGCGCTCCCAGGTGCTGCTCGAAGACGAGTTGGTGTGCGTGCTCGATAACAATTTCCCAGGGCCGCAAGAAGACTTCAGCCTGGAAGCGTTCGCCGCGCGCCAGCACGTGTTTCCAACACCGTGGACGTCTGACACCAACATGATCGATGGCTGGCTCGCCCGACAGGGTTATAGCCGCAAGATAGTCGCAAGAGCCAACAGCTACGTAGCAGCGTTGAACCTGATCGCTGGAACCGACTTCGTCCTGACATTGCCTCGGCGTATCCAGGCATTGATTTGCGATCAAGCACAATTCGGCGAACACCCGCCACCCGCGGGCTTACCGAACTTTACCTTGGAGATGGTCTGGAGCGAGAAAGCGAGCCAGGACAGCGCCAACATCTGGCTTCGCGAGCAGATCATGCAAGTATGCGCCGAGGAGGGCCTGCTCTGAGCCCCACTTCGGTGGGTGGGCTTTTTCATGGGCAAAAAAAAATCCGGAAATCCTCACTTTCGTGGGCCTTCCAGACTTTTAAAACAGCTAAAAATGGTGGGTCGTGTGGGATTCGAACCTACGACCAATTGGTTAAAAGCCAACTGCTCTACCAACTGAGCTAACGACCCGCTGTGTGGTGGCGCGTATAATACTGATTTCTAAGGACTATTCAACACTTAATTTGAAATAAATCAAAAATAACGGGTTGGATCGCTCACACCCGCCGCCGCAAAGCCTTCTGCACGCAGGCGGCAGCTGTCGCATTTGCCACAAGCGCGGCCCTGATCGTCGGCCTGATAGCAGGAAACGGTGAGTCCATAGTCCACGCCAAGCTTCACGCCCGCCTTGACGATGTCGGCCTTGCTGAGATTCTGCAACGGCGCCTGGATGCGGAAACCCTGCCCTTCCACGCCGGCCTTGGTGGCCAGGTTGGCCATGCGTTCGAACGCTTCGACGAACTCCGGGCGGCAGTCCGGGTAGCCGGAGTAATCCACTGCATTGACGCCAATGAAAATGTCGCGGGCGCCCAGCACTTCCGCCCAGCCCAGCGCCAAGGACAGGAACACCGTGTTACGCGCCGGCACATAGGTCACCGGAATGCCTTCACTTGGGGCCTCGGGCACGTCGATGGAGCTGTCGGTCAGGGCCGAACCGCCGATACCGTTGAGGTTCAAGCCGATGACTTTGTGTTCCACCACGCCCAAGTCCCGGGCCACCCGCTCGGCGGCCTGCAGCTCGGCGCGGTGGCGCTGGCCATAGTCGAAACTCATGGTGTAGCAGTGATAACCCTCGGCGCGGGCCATGGCCACGACCGTGGCCGAATCCAGGCCACCGGACAACAGGATGACCGCACGTTTTTCAGCCATGTTCGTATGTTCAGTCATCTCAGCGCCCCGGCTCGTCGTTCCAAAGATATTTATGCAGCTGCAGTTGCAGGCGCACCGGCAAGTTATCCGCCACCACCCAATCCGCCAGATCCCGGGCGCTCAAATCGTGATGACTCGGCGATAGCAACACTTCGCCGGCCCGCTGATCGAGCCCGTACTGGATCAACTTGGACACGGCCCAGTCGTAATCCTCTCGCGAACAGATCACGAACTTGACCTGGTCGTTGGGCGTCAGCAGTTCGATATTTTCGTAACGGTTGCGATGCGCTTCCTTGGAGCCTGGGGTTTTCAGGTCCACGACGCGGCTGACGCGCGAGTCGACGGCCGAAATATCCAGGGCGCCGCTGGTTTCCAGCGAAACCTCGTAACCGGCATCGCACAATTGCTTGAGCAAGGGGATGGCGTTGGGTTGCGCCAAGGGCTCGCCGCCCGTGACACAGACATAACGCGGACGATAACTGGCCACTTGCTCCAGGATATCGTCGAGGGATCGCACGGTGCCGCCGCTGAAGGCGTAGGCGCTGTCACAGTATTGGCAACGCAACGGACAACCGGTGAGGCGCACGAATACCGTGGGCAGCCCAGCCGTTCGCGTTTCACCCTGCAACGAGTAAAAAACTTCGGTGATTCTCAATGTGTCTTGCATAGTCGCCACGGGCGTAACAGCTAAACAGGCTGTCCGCCTCCGTCAGGCACTTCAAGGAACCCCGCCAACGCGCAGATCCCAAAAAGCGTGTTTCAGAAAAAAGGGCGTGAATTCTAACGAAAAAACCCGCGACAGGCGCGGGTTTCTTCGAAACAGCTCAAGCCGGCTTACATGCGTTGCAGATCACGCTGGGCCAACTGGGCGGCGGATGTCCCCGGGTACTGGGCCACCACCTGCTGCAGAATGCCTTTCACCTTGTCGGTATGACCAAGGCGGCGCTCTACGTCAGCCAGTTTGTACAGCGAATCCGGCACCTTGGCGTGCTTGGGATACAGTTGCGACACCTTGGCGAACGCCTGGCCGGCACCTTGCAGGTCGCCCTTGGCCAGGTTCACTTCGCCCAGCCAGTATTGGGCATTGCCCGCGTACTGGCTGTTTGGGTATTTGCGCAGGAAAGCGGCAAAGGCCTGGCTGGCCTTGTCGAAATCCTTGGCCTTGATCAGGTCGAAGGCAGCATCGTAATAGAGCTTTTCCTTCGCCGGATCAGCCGGTTCGCCACCGGCGGCAGGTGCTGCCGGAGCGGCTGCCCCTGCGCCTGCGGCTGCACCGGTGGCGTTCAAGTCGCCACCGTCAGGAGAATTCTCAGGAGTCGCGGCAGGTGCAACGCCGGTTCCTATGCGCCGATCAAGATCCTGGTATCGCTCCAGGCTTTCCTGCTTCATGCGCGAGATATCATTTTGCAGTTCTTCGATCACACCTTGTTGGCGCGAGATCTGATCCTGCATTTGCTGCAGTTGGTTGAACAGCTGGCCCTGTGCCGAGACAGGGGCCGAAACCCCTCCCCCGGCATAGGCGCCGTTCGTACCGTAACCTGCAGGCGGATAGCTGCTCCCGCTATTGTTATAGCCGGCATCGTTATCGACCACAGGAACCGCAGCCCACGCCGCAAGCGGCGCGAGGCTGAGAGCCAGAACAGTTACAGCACGACGGCACGTTCGCATGACGAATTACTTACGCAGTTCGACGCGACGGTTTTGAGCCCAGGACTGCTCGTCGTTGCCGGTAGCAACTGGACGCTCTTCGCCGTAGGAAACCAGTTCCAGCTGAGCTGGGGAAACACCTTGCAGTACCAGGTAGCGTTGAACGGCTTTCGCACGACGCTCGCCCAGTGCCATGTTGTACTCACGAGTACCACGTTCGTCGGTGTTGCCTTCCAGAACAACGCGAGCGCCGTTCGACTTCAGGTCCTTGGCGTGAACGTCCAGAGCGCGCATGGCTTCTGGCTTCAGGTCCGAGCTGTCGTATTCGAAGTAGAAGGTGGTGATTGCGCGCAGAGCAGCTTCTTCGCTCAGGGAGCCGTCAACTGCACCGGTGTTAGCGCCGTAACCAGCGTTTGGATCAACAGCGCCTTCACCGGCATTGTCGCCGCCTTTGGACGAGCAACCTACAGCTACAGCCATGGCCAGAGCCAGCGCAGCAAATTTACCAAACTTCAGCATTTCCATCGTGAAACTCCTAATGAACCCCAGTGTGTTAAGTAAAACGTATTGCGCCGCGTCAGTTCAGGTAAGGGGACCAGGACGGTTCTCTGACTTCGCCTTGAGCGGTAGGAAGCGGGAGCCTCACGCGTCCATTAATGGACACGAGCATCAAGACTCCCCGGCCCTGCTGGCGGGTGGCGTAGATTACCATGGTGCCGTTGGGCGCAACAGTAGGTGACTCGTCCAGAGTGCTATCAGTGAGGATTTTTACGCTACCGCGCTGCAAATCCTGGGCCGCCACCTTGAAATTGGTGAAACCATCCTGGCGATGGATCATCACCAGGGTCTTTTCGTCAGCCGACAGTTTAGGGTTGGCGTTGTAGTTACCGACGAAGGTTACGCGTTCGGCACCGCCGCCACCGGCACTGGTCTTGTAGATCTGTGGCTTGCCGCCGCGGTCGGAGGTGAAGTAGATGGTCGAGCCATCCTTGCCCCAGAACGGTTCGGTGTTGATGCCCGGGCCGTTGGTGACGCGGGAGATCGAACGCGAAGCCAGGTTCATCACGTAGACGTCCGGGTTACCGTCCTTGGACAGCACGAACGCCAGGCGCGAACCGTCCGGCGACCAGGCTGGCGCACCGTTCAGGCCTTCGAAGTTGGTGATCTGCTCACGACGACCGGTGTCGATGTGCTGCACGAAAATGCGCGGACGCTTCTGCTCGAACGAGACATAGGCGATGCGCTTGCCATCGGGGGCGAAGCGCGGCGACAGGATCGGCTCGCGCGATTGCAGCAGGGTCACCGCACGCGCGCCGTCGTAGTCGGAACGCTGCAGGGTGTAGCGGGTGTTGTTCTCGGAGAAGCGCTCGGCCGTCACATAGAGCATGCGCGTGGAGAACGCGCCCTTGATGCCGGTGAGTTTTTCGAACGACTGGTCGGCGATGTAGTGCGACATGTCGCGCAACTGGTCGACGCTGCCCGACACGCTGCCGGTCAGCACTTGCTGCTCGGTGGCGACGTTGAACAGGGCGTACTGCACCTGCAGGCGACCGCCAGCCGGAACGATGCTGCCGACCATGATGTACTGGGCGCCCAGGGCCTTCCAGTCACGGTAGATGACTTCGCTGGCCTGGGTTGGCAGGCTGATCATGTTCTGCTTCGGAATCGGCGCGTAGTAACCCGAGTTGCGCAGGTCGTTGCCGATGATTTCCGCCATGTCGTCCGGCAGGACGCTACCGCCCTGCCAGCCGAACGGTACGACGGCGATCGGGGTGGCCCGGTCGCTGCCGCTGGTGACCAGGATGTTCTTTTCCTCTGCTACCGCTATCCCTGCCAGGCAGCAGATAACGACCAGCATTGATCGAAGAAGGTTTCTCACAAGGCTAGATCCTCAGGTGTGAATGTCATCTTGAATGAACGATAGGGAGCAAAGTCGCTCGGCTTCATTCCTTGCATTTCCGTCAAACGCCCAATGTTCTTGACCGCTGCGACCGCCGAAGCGTCGAACGGACCGTCACCACTGGACTTGGCGACGCTGACCGAGGTAACCGTACCGTCGGGCAACATGCCGATTTGCAATACTACCGTCATGCCTTTGCGCGCCGAAGGTGGACGAGCCCAGCCTTCCGCCGCTCGGGCGCGAATCAGATCATCGTAGCTGCCGGCGACTTCATCGCCCTGCTCATCGGCCAAGGCCTGCTGGCGCTCTGGCGTGTCGGAAAGCAAATCTGCCAAGGCCTGGGCCTTTTTGTCTTCGGCGGATTTACGCGCTGCGTCCTGGGCCTTTTTCTTGGCGGCGTCGGCGGCGGCTTTCTTCTTCGCGTCTTCGGCGACTTTCTTTTTCGCCTCTTCAGCTTCAGCTTTCTTCTTGGCGTCTTCGGCCGCTTTTTTCTTGGCGTCCTCGACGATCTTTTTCTTCGCTTCTTCAGCGGCCGCTTTCTTGGCCTCTTCTTCAGCGGCTTTCTTGGCTTCTTCTTCGGCTTTCTTCTTGGCTATATCAGCCAATTGTTTCTCTTCTGCCTTTTTGGCCTCGGCGGTTTTCTTCGCTTCGTCGGCTTTCTTGGCTTCGTCAGCCTTTTTCGCCTCGTCCGCTTTCTTCGCCTCATCGGCCTTCTTGGCTTCCTCGGCCTTTTGAGCCGCTTCCTCTTTCTTTTGTTCCGCGGCCTTTATCGCTTCCTGTTCGACCTTCTTCTGTTCCATCTGCTCGACTTCGGTCTGGCGCGCGGCGGATTTCTTCGCCTCACCGGCAAGCTTCTGGTTGGTCTGCGTAGTGGCCTGGCTTTTCGACTTGAGCTGGTACAACGTCGCCTGCACGATCGGCTTGGCCGGCGGCAGCTCCGGGGTCATGGCAAAACTGACGAACAGCATGCCGAACACCAGCACATGCAGGCCGATGGCCAGGACACTGGGCCAGAAGTAGCTTTCCGAGGCGGACGGCTCTCGCTGTTGCTGCATCAGGGGGCCTCGGTGATCAAGCCAACATTACCGACCCCGGCTTTCTGCAGCCCGCCCATGGCGCCCATCACGGCACCGTAGTCGACAGTCTTGTCGCCGCGAATGAAGACCTGGGTACGCTTGCCGTTGCCGTTACCGGCGTTGATGATCTTGGTCACCGCGTCGGTCATCTGCGGCAAGGTCATGGCCCGGTCCTGCTGCTTCTCGGTATCCACTTCGCTGCCAAGGTTCCAGTAATAGGTCTTGTCAGCCTTGATCGAAATGGTCAGTACCTGGGTGTTGTTGTCCTGCGGCAAGGCTTCGCTGGAAACCTTGGGCAGATCGACCTTCACGCCCTGATTGAGCATGGGCGCGGTCACCATGAAGATGACCAGCAGCACCAACATCACGTCGATGTAGGGCACCACGTTCATCTCGGCAACCGGCTTGCGCTTTTTTCGGGCTCGAGCGATTAAAGCCATTGGGAAATACCTGCTTATTCTTCGCTGGTGTGCACTTTGCGGTGCAGGATCGCCTGGAACTCATCGGCGAAGGTGTAGTAACGGCTGGTCAGCGTTTCGCTGCGGGCAGCGAAGCGGTTGTAGGCGATAACGGCCGGGATCGCCGCGAACAGGCCGATGGCGGTGGCGATCAGTGCCTCGGCAATACCTGGGGCCACGGTGGCCAGGGTCGCTTGCTGGGCGGATGCCAGGCCACGGAAGGAATTCATGATCCCCCACACGGTACCGAACAGGCCGATGTACGGGCTGACCGAACCAACGGTCGCCAGGAACGGCAGGCCCTGTTCGAGTTTCTCTTCTTCGCGGGAGATGGCGACGCGCATGGCACGGGCCACGCCTTCCATGACCGCTTCAGGGTCGACGCCCGGCTGCTGGCGCAGGCGGGAGAATTCCTTGAAGCCGGCACGGAAGATCTGCTCGACGCCCGAATCCGGGTCCGGGTTGCTGCCGGCCTGGCGATACAGCTTGGACAGGTCGATACCGGACCAGAAGCGCTCTTCGAAGCTCTCCAGGGCACGGCGACCGGCGCGCAGCATGTTGCTGCGCTGAAAGATCATGATCCATGAGGTCACCGATGCGGCTACCAGGGTCAGCATTACCAGTTGCACCACGACGCTGGCATTGCTGACCAGGCTCCACATGGAGGAATGGTCGACGACGTTAGCTTCCACGCTTTATCTCCTGCTCTGAGTGTGTACCCGCGCCGCTCACGCCGGCAAAGGCCGCGCGTAGAGCTTCGGGAATGGCCCGGGGTTTCAAACTATGGGTGCGCACACAGGCCACCAAAAACTGCCCTTCGCAGAGCAGCACGTTATCCGTAGCCCGCCTGACCTGCTGCTTGAAGCGCAGGCTGACACGGTTCAATTCGATGACATCGGCACTTACCACCAGCTCGTCGTCCAGTCGCGCCGGCGCGTGGTAGCGCGCTTCGCTGGAATGCACGACGAATAACAGGTCCTCCCCTGCCAGCGCGGATTGGGCAAAACCCAGTTCCCGCAGCCGTTCGGTTCGAGCCCGTTCCATAAACTTGAGGTAATTGACGTAGTAGACGATGCCGCCAGCATCGGTGTCCTCGTAATAAACGCGACAGCGATGTGCGAACGACTCCAGCCCGTTTTGCGCGCGCATACTCTAGTGCTTACTCCTCAGGTTGCCAATCGGCCAGGCAACTGTTTTTTCATTCTCGAACGCATTGACGCTCCAGGCGTCGTCTGGGACAGCACGAACTGGAAAAAAGTCGGCATTCGGAGCTCGTTCAATCGTCCACGGCATCGAGGAATTCGTCTACCACCGGCATCTCGCCCATTCGTGTCGGGATGTTTAAGCCAAAATGCAGGTAGGCATGGCGGGTCACCACGCGCCCGCGTGGGGTGCGCATGATGTAGCCCTGCTGGATCAGGTAAGGCTCCAACACATCCTCAATGGTGTGGCGTTCTTCGCTGATGGCCGCCGCCAGGCTGTCCACGCCCACCGGGCCACCGTCAAACTTCTCGATCATGGTCAGCAGCAGGCGCCGGTCCTGGTGGTCGAAACCCCGCTCGTCGATGTCCAGCAGGTTCAACGCCAGGTCGGCAATCGGCTTGGTGATGTGGCCCTTGGCCCGGACTTCGGCAAAATCCCGCACCCGACGCAGCAGGCGGTTGGCGATGCGCGGCGTACCCCGGGCACGCCGGGCAATTTCATAGGCCCCGTCGGGGTCCAGTGGCAACCCGAGGATGCCCGCCGAGCGGCTGACGATCGTCGCCAGGTCGGCGTTGTTATAGAACTCCAGACGCTGGACGATACCGAAACGGTCCCGCAGCGGGTTGGTCAGCATGCCGGCGCGGGTGGTGGCGCCCACCAGGGTGAACGGCGGCAGGTCGAGCTTGATGGAGCGCGCCGCCGGCCCTTCGCCGATCATGATGTCGAGCTGGAAGTCTTCCATGGCCGGGTACAGCACTTCTTCGACGATCGGCGACAGCCGATGGATTTCGTCGATGAACAACACGTCATGAGGCTCAAGGTTGGTCAACAGCGCCGCCAGGTCGCCCGGCCGTTCGAGCACCGGCCCCGATGTGCTCTTGATCGAGACGCCCATTTCCTGGGCAATGATATTGGCCAGGGTGGTCTTGCCCAGGCCCGGCGGGCCGAAGATCAAGGTGTGGTCCAGCGATTCGCTGCGCCCACGGGCGGCCTGGATGAACAGCTCCATCTGCTCGCGCACGGTCGGCTGGCCGATGTAGTCGGCCAGGCTGACAGGACGAATCGCGCGATCCTGGATTTCCTCGCGGTCACGGGGCGCGCCCGTGGCGGCGATCAGACGGTCAGCTTCAATCACTTAAATCATTCCCTTCAGGGCACGGCGAATCATGTCTTCAGTGCTCAGGCCTTTTTCCTTGATGGCGGAAATCGCCTTGCTGGCTTCCTGAGGCTTGTAGCCCAGGGAGATCAGCGCGGTGACCGCATCGTTTTCGGCGCTGACCGCTGGCACCGGCGCATCCGGCTGGTTCGGCACCAGGGCGAACATGGCCGGCACCGCCTCCCAGGCCTTGAAGCGGTCCTTGAGCTCGACCAGCAGGCGCTCGGCGGTTTTCTTGCCCACCCCCGGCACCTTGGTCAGGGCCGAGGTGTCCTGGGACTGCACGCAACGCACCAGTTCGTCGACTTCCAGGCTCGACATCAAGGCCAGGGCCAGTTTCGGACCGACGCCATTGAGACGGATCAGCTCGCGGAAAAAGTCCCGCTCGCGCTTGCCGACGAAACCATAGAGTAACTGCGCATCCTCGCGCACGACCAAATGGGTGTGCAGGGTCAGCGGCTCGCCGACCGACGGCAAGCGATACAGCGTGGTCATGGGCACTTCCAGCTCATAGCCCAGGCCGTTTACATCCAGAATCAGGTGCGGCGGCTGTTTTTCAGCCAGGGTGCCGCGCAAGCGTCCAATCACGTTTCAGATCCTTGGGCGTTGGCCAGCCCCAGGCTGGCGAGTAACAACACGAGCATTAAGGCCGACGATACAGGCGCAACGGGCTCGGGTTCATGAATGAAGCGCTGATGCTATCAGAGACGCAGGCGTCCGCCACGACTGCGTGCGGTTCCCAGGCCATGGGGCAACAGACTGGAGCGGGTGTGGGCATGGCAAATGGCGATGGCCAGGGCGTCGGAGGCGTCGATCTGTGGCTTGCTGACCAGTTTCAACAAGTGCATCACCATCATTTGCACCTGCTCCTTGTTCGCCGCTCCCGTGCCGACGACCGCCTGCTTGACCTGGGTCGCGGTGTATTCGGCGATCTCCAGGTTCTCCTCGGCGCCCGCCACGATGGCCGCACCCCGGGCCTGCCCCAGCTTCAGGGCCGAATCGGCGTTGCGCGCCATGAAGACCCGCTCGATGCCCATGGTCACCGGGCCGTAGGTCTGGATGACTTCGCGTACGCCGCGATAAACGATCTGCAAGCGCTCGTGCAGCTCACCCGCCCCGGTGCGGATGCAACCAGAGGCGACATACACGCAGCCGCGCCCGGTATCGCGAACCACACCGTAGCCGGTGATGCGCGAACCAGGGTCGATACCAAGGATTAAAGTCATAACGCCTGCGGCTTAAAGAGGAGCTTTGCGACCCTGTGGGAGCGAGCTTGCTCGCGATGGCGTCGGATCAGCAAACGCAGTGTTGACTGATGTACCACTATCGCGAGCAAGCTCGCTCCCACAAATTGATCAATGGCAATCGTCAATGTTTGAACAGGTTTTCTCAACCCAGCTGTTCAGCCACCGACTCCGGAATATCAGCGTTGGAATAAACGTTCTGCACGTCATCCAGGTCTTCCAGCATGTCGATCAGCTTGAGCACCTTTTCGGCCCCTTCCAGGTCCAGCTCGGCGCTGGTGGTCGGCTGCATGACGATTTCCGCGTCGGCAGGCGCAAAGCCGGCGGCCTCCAAGGCGTTGCGCACGGCATAGAAGCTGGCGAACGACGTGAACACGTCGAACGAACCGTCTTCATGGCTGACCACGTCATCGGCGTCGGCCTCCAGGGCCGCCTCCGTCAGGGCATCCTCATCGAGGCCCGGGGCGAAGCTGATCTGCCCCTTGCGCTCGAACAGATAGGCCACCGAGCCATCGGTGCCGAGGTTGCCACCGCATTTGCTGAAGGCGTGACGCACGGCGGCAGCGGTACGGTTGCGGTTGTCGGTCATGCATTCGACCATCACCGCCACGCCGCCCGGGCCATAACCTTCATAGGTCAGTTCTTCAACGTTGTCGGCCTCGGTCGCACCCGCGCCACGGGCGACGGCCCGGTCGATGATGTCGCGGCTCATGTTGGCACCCAAGGCCTTGTCCAGGGCCAGGCGCAGGCGCGGGTTGGAACCCGGATCGCCGCCACCCTGGCGGGCCGCGACCGTCAGCTCACGGATCCACTTGGTGAAGATCTTGCCTCTCTTGGCATCCTGACGTTCTTTGCGGTGCTTGATGTTCGCCCACTTGGAATGACCTGCCATAACTCGCTCCGTTTCTTTTTGGAACATTGCCCGCCCTGCGCGTGCGCAGTGGCCGACAATCAGAAATATCGACGCCAATGAAAAGGCGCATCCGAAGATGCGCCCTCTCAGGTGCCAGCCTTACTCAGCCTTTGGCTGTTCCCGCAGGCGGATGTGCAACTCGCGCAGCGCCTTGGCGTCCACCACGCCCGGCGCCTGGGTCATGACATCGGCCGCGCTCTGGGTTTTCGGGAACGCGATCACTTCACGGATCGACTGGGCGCCGGTCATCAGCATCACCAGGCGATCCAGGCCGAAGGCCAGGCCACCGTGGGGCGGTGCACCAAACTTCAGGGCGTCCAGCAGGAAGCCGAACTTCTCTTCCTGTTCAGCTTCATCGATACCCAACAGACGGAACACCGCTTGCTGCATTTCCTTGCGATGGATACGGATCGAACCGCCACCCAGCTCGGTGCCGTTCAGGACCATGTCGTAGGCGCGCGACAACGCGGTGGCCGGGTTGGCTTCCAGCTCTTGCGGCGAGCACTTCGGCGCCGTGAACGGGTGGTGCAGCGCGGAGAAGCTGCCATCGTCGTTTTCTTCGAACATCGGGAAATCAACGACCCACATTGGCGCCCATTCGCAAGTCAGCAGCTTCAGGTCGTGGCCCAGCTTGATGCGCAGCGCGCCGAGGGCTTCGCTGACGATCTTGGCCTTGTCGGCGCCGAAGAAGACGATGTCGCCGTCAACCGCACCGACGCGATCGAGGATCACGTTGAGGTTGTCTTGCGGGATGTTCTTCACGATCGGCGATTGCAAGCCATCGACACCGGCGGCACGCTCGTTGACCTTGATGTACGCCAGGCCCTTGGCACCGTAGATGCCGACAAACTTGGTGTAGTCGTCGATCTGCTTGCGCGGCATGCTGGCGCCGCCAGGAACACGCAGGGCCGCGATACGGCATTTCGGGTCGTTGGCCGGGCCGCTGAACACCTTGAATTCGACTTCCTTGAGCTGGTCGGCCACGTCCACCAGTTCCAGCGGGTTACGCAGGTCCGGCTTGTCGGAACCGTAGCGACGCATGGCCTCTTCGAAGGTCATGTGCGGGAACTCGCCGAACTCCAGGCCCAGCACTTCCTTGAACAGGTTGCGGATCATGCCCTCGGTCAGGCCCATGATGTCTTTTTCGTCGAGGAAGCTGGTCTCGATGTCGATCTGAGTGAACTCAGGCTGACGGTCGGCACGCAGGTCTTCGTCGCGGAAGCACTTGGCGATCTGGTAGTAGCGATCGAACCCGGCCACCATCAGCAGTTGCTTGAACAGCTGTGGCGATTGCGGCAAGGCGAAGAAGCTGCCGGGGTGGGTACGGCTCGGCACCAGGTAGTCGCGGGCGCCTTCCGGCGTGGCGCGGGTCAGGATCGGCGTCTCGACGTCGAGGAAGCCGTTCTCGTCCAGGTAACGACGGATGCTGGTGGTCATGCGCGAACGCAGGCGCAGCTTCTCGGCCATTTCCGGGCGACGCAGGTCGATGAAGCGGTAGCGCAGGCGGGTTTCCTCACCCACGTCGGAGTATTCGTTGAGCGGGAACGGCGGGGTTTCCGCTTCGTTGAGCACTTCCAGCTCGTAGCCCAGCACTTCGATCATGCCCGACGCCATGTTGGCGTTGCCGGCGCCGGCCGGGCGCAGGCGCACCTTGCCGGTGATCTTGACGACGTATTCGCTGCGCACGCGGTCGGCGGTGGCGAAGGTTTCAGCGCGGTCCGGATCGAACACCACCTGGGCCAGGCCTTCACGATCACGGATATCGAGGAAAATCACCCCGCCATGGTCACGGCGACGATGGACCCATCCGCAAAGAGTAACTTCCTGACCTTCCAGGCTTTCGTTCAGTTGGCCGCAATAATGGCTGCGCATCATGGTAGTGGTTTCACTTCTCGTAATTCGACATTCGGTTGGAGGCCCTGCCCGTGCAAGAACTCGCGCGTATTCAACTCAATCAGCTTTGTCGCCACCGGCCAGGTTCTTCTTGGCGCCGGTCTTGAAGTCGGTTTCATACCAGCCCGTGCCACCGAGGCGAAAACCAGGCATGGAGAGCATCTTTTTCAGTTCCGGCGCCTGGCAGGCAGGGCAATCGACCAGCGGTGCAGCGCTGATCTTTTGAATGGCTTCCATCTGATGACCACAGGAAGCACATTGGTAGTCGTACATCGGCATGGGGTTGTCTCGGCGATCAGGTTACACGCGCAAAGGCAGGCTTTGCGGCAAAGAGCGGGATTATATCCATTAAATGCGGCCTGTGCAGCCGTAAGACCGCACAGTCATTGCCGATCCTTTTGTTCATTCAAGGCTTGCGCGACTCATTGTGGCGAGGGAGCTTGCTCCCGCTTGAGTGCGAAGCGCTCACAAGGAGGGCTGCTGCGCAGCCCAGCGGGAGCAAGCTCCCTCGCCACGAATGAACTCATTCCCCTGGGGGACACCGCGCTCGCAACCATTGACGGGGCTAGACCACACGATGATCCATTCCCGCCTCTTTCAAGCTGTGCACCACACAGACCACGCGCACCAACCCGCTGAAATTGCGCACCCCGCCGTGACGCAGGTGCACTTCCCTGTCCACATGGGACAGCAACGTGCTGATGGAGCAGCGGTTGAGCTCGGCCATGTCGCCGAGGATATCCCAATAAACCTGCTCCAGCCGCAGACAGGTGGCGAACCCGTTCAAGCGAATGGATCGGGCCAGTGGTCGGGCCAGCTGCATATCGAACCCCCGGACGAACGGGTCGACGCTGATGGGTTGGAAACGCCCCCGCCCCCCTTCTCCGGGTTCTTTTCCTTGAATCATACCGTTGACACTCCTTTGCCATACGAGCCTCTGGGTTGGAACAACCCATCCGTGGCTCTATGGAAGCTCAACGGCACCGCCAGTTCCAGATGACTTTATGACCATGGGCGTAGGACAAGCCAACAGCAGGCCGGCGACGAATTACGTCGTCCTACACGGCATGTGCAGGCAATAAGCCCCACCCCACGTCATCCCCGGCCTGGGCTTATTGGCCCTCGAGCAGCGCGCGCAGCATCCACGCGGTCTTTTCGTGGACCTGCATGCGCTGGGTCAGCAGGTCAGCGGTGGGCTCGTCGCTGACCTTGTCCAATAAAGGAAAGATGCCACGGGCCGTACGTGTCACCGCCTCCTGACCCTCGACCAGTTGTCGGATCATGTCTTCGGTGGCAGGCACGCCTTCCTCTTCCTTAATAGAAGACAGGCGCGCATACACCGAGTAGGCGCCCGGGGCCGGGAAGCCAAGGGCGCGGATTCGCTCGGCGATCAGGTCCACCGCCAGGGCCAGCTCGTTGTATTGCTCCTCGAACATCAAGTGCAGAGTCCGAAACATCGGCCCTGTGACATTCCAGTGGAAATTGTGGGTCTTGAGATACAGCACATAAGTGTCCGACAGCAGGCGCGAAAGCCCGTCGACGATGGACTTGCGGTCTTCTTCACTGATACCGATATCAATTGCCATGGGGGTTGATCTCCTGAAAGTGATGAATTCGACAACAGCCCTACCCACTCTAGTGGTTTTGGCCGCCCACGGCCTGCGACAGATCGCCAGCCCTCCAGAACCGACAAGCCAGGACCGCCGGCGGTTCCGATACCCTGGAAAATTCACCGCCGCTTGCCTGACACCTTCAAGCAGCCGCAAGCCTTTTCTGGCCGACGAACAGCGCGACGCACGCCCGTAACAGGTTTGAGAAGGCCCCAGCTTTGCTGTTAAATAGGCAGTGTGTCGCTACGCTTATTTTCCCGGGCGTAGCGCATAGGCTGGTTCGGGTACGTGTCCAACGCCTCTCATTGTTTCGAAGCGAACCGTGCCCGACCCGCTCTTCCTTGTGATCTGTCTTAACCGTGAGCCAATCAAAATGTTGAAAATCGTCCACTTGCTAATGGGCGCAGCTGCCCTGCTGCTGTCCTTCATCCCTAGCCTGGGTTCCGAAGCCACACCTTACCTGCAACACCCCGATGCACTGTACCTGGCCTTTTTCGGCCTGCTCAACCTGACCCTTGCGCCCGTCATCCCTTACTGGAACAAAGGTCCACGTCATCAACTGCAAAACCTGGTCAGCGTCCTGCTGGTGCTGGCCGTTGCCTTGCAAACCCTGGCCCTGCTGGCGCCCATGCCGGAAATCGGCGGTCAACCGGCCATTCTGTTCAGCCTGGGCGCGGCACTGTTCGCCGTGGCACTGCACCTGGCCGTCAGCTTCTACAAGAAGTCGTCGCCGGCCGCCGCTGCGCAGAACTACGACATGTCCAACCGCGATACCGGCACGGTGAAGTGGTTCAACACGTCCAAAGGGTTCGGCTTCATCTCCCGCGACTCCGGCGATGATATTTTCGTGCATTTCCGGGCCATTCGCGGCGAAGGCCATCGTGTCCTGGTGGAAGGCCAGCGCGTGGAATTCTCCGTGATGAATCGCGACAAGGGGCTGCAGGCCGAAGACGTGATCGCCGCGCTGCCGCGCCGCTGATCCAAGCGTAAAAAAACCGCGATGCAGCCTGGCTGCTCGCGGTTTTTTATTGCCCGTCAATCGGGCCACGTCAGTAGTGAGGCGGTGGTGCCTCTTCTTCGAACGACTCGAATTGCCCGGCCATTTCTTCCTGGCGCTTGAGCAACGCCGCCATCTGCAGCTGCAGACGCTCGACCACCCGTTGCTGCGCCACCAACACATCATTCAATGCCTGGATGGTGTCATCCTGAAACGCCAGGCGGCTTTCCAGATCGGTTACGCGTTCTTCAAGGTTCATGGTTCAGCCCTCCAGAAACTTGAAATCATCGGCCAGGGCCACCCGCAACCGTTCACGAATGCCCGCGACCTGCCCTGCATTATAAGGCCGGGCCGGGTGCTTGCCCCAGACCGGCGCCGGCCAGGCGGCATCATCGCGCTTGCGCACGATGACATGCATGTGCAATTGACTGACGACGTTACCCAAGGTTGCAACGTTCATCTTGTCGGCATCGAACGAATCCTTGAGGGTTTCGGCCAGCGCCGCGGTTTCTTTCCACAGCTGCAATTGATCAATGTCATCCAACTGAAACAATTCGCTGATATTTTCTCGCCGCGGCACGAGAATGAACCACGGGTAATTGGAATCATTGGACAAGAGCAACCGGCACAACGGGAAATCGCCGATGGGCAATGTGTCTTGTTGCAGTCGTGGATCTAAGGCAAACACCGTGCGTACTCCTCGTTATCGATTCTGCCCGGCTCAGCGACCCGCAGGCCTGCATCGGACACAGATGCGCAGCATACCCGCGAACGCCGGATCGATCACTGCGTAGCGTCCCGATGCTCATTGCTTCGAAGGATTTTTCATCCCGCGAGCATCAACTTGTGCAAGCGGTCGCACCAACACAGCGCAAGCGGTACGGCAATACCCTGAAAGGACCGTGCCAGGGCCCAGGTAAAGCCTCGACGCTGTAAGATTTTCGTACAACCTGAAAATTTTTTGCACCAAAACAGCACAGTGCGTCTACCCTCAGTGCACAAAGCATCCGTGATTTACTCACTGGGTAGGGTGAACCGGTAACATTTTTGGTTGTCTTGCCACGTTTGTCGGTGTCAAACACGAGAGCTACACACGAGTCAACCCTATTTAAAACAAGGCCTTTGGAGCCCGGTTTCATGAGGTTTCACCGCGTCAACCGCTGAAATGTGAAAAAAATGTAAACGAAATCCGGGTTTGAGCATGCTTGTTGCATTCATACCCGCACTGTCCAAAGGTCTCGCCGGAAGCGAGAACCTGCCGACATACAAATTAAAGTGGCAAGGCTGCCCACAGGAGCTTCAAACGCGGTAATGACGGACTCTTTACACCGACGCCGAAAAAAGAAAACAACATAAAAGTTGTGAATACGGTTGCGTCGGAACAGCTGAAATGCGACATGGATCGAGCCATTGGCGACAGGGTCGTAAAGAAGCTGAAAGGTTGAATGGGCAAGTATCGCCAAAGAATGTCGACGTGATATAAGTTTGCGCCGACACAAAAAGAAAGAGCCGCCCAGATAAAAAAACAGGTGGGACGGCAGTACTCTTCTAAAAACCAAAGGAGCAAATCACGATGCGCGTGATGAAGTGGAGCATGATCGCACTGGCTGTATCGGCCGGTACCTCGCAGTTCGCAATGGCGTCCTCCCAAGAGGAATCCAAGGGTTTTATCGAAGATCAGAGCTTGACTGTTCTGACCCGTGCGCTGTACATGAACCGTGATTTCAAGAACGAACTAAACACTCGTCAAAGTTATCGTGAAGAGTCTGGTGTTGCCGCTCGTGCCATTTACGAGTCGGGCTTCACTCAAGGCACCGTTGGTGTAGGCGTTGACGGCTTCGCATTTGGCACCGTTCGCATCGATGGCGGCAGCGGTCGTGCCGGTAACGGTCTGTTCGCTAGTGACAGCGACGGCAACCTGGAAGACACACAATCTAAAGTGGGTGGCGCGGTTAAATTCCGCCTGTCCGACACCGTCCTGAAATACGGTAACCAGTTCACTACCAGCCCGGTCTTCTCCACTGACGACAGCCGTCTGCTGCCGGAAGTTGCCACTGGTACCCTGATCACCAGTAAAGAAATCAAAGGCTTGGAGCTGACCGCAGGTCGTTTCAACGCCATCAGCTCGCAAACTGGCATGGGTGATGACGGCCTTGGCCTGAAATCCGCTGACATCGTTGGCGCGACCTACCAGTTCACCGACAATTTCGTCGGTGGCGTAGCGGCTTCCGATGTTGAAGACCACTACAAAAAGAAATACCTGAACCTGAACTACACCCTGCCGATCAACGAAGATCAGTCCCTGAACTTCGACTTCAACGGTTATGACAGCCAGGACCAAGGCCAGAAGCTCAGCGGCGACGTTGACAACCGCATCTGGTCCCTCGCAGCAGCCTATGCCATCGGTGCCCACAAGTTCACCCTGGCTCACCAGCGCTCCACCGGTGATACCGGCTACGTGTACGGCGTTGACGGCGGCGGTACCATTTTCCTCGCCAACTCCATCCAGTACTCCGACTTCAACGGTCAGGACGAGCGTTCCTGGCAGGCTCGCTACGACCTGAACATGAAAACCTACGGCGTTCCTGGCCTGAGCTTCATGACTCGTTACGTTACCGGTGACAACATTTCCACCGCTGATGGCGAAGCAAAAGAGCACGAATGGGACTTCGAAACCAAGTACGTTCTGCAAAGCGGTCCAGCCAAAGACCTGTCGTTCCGTGTTCGTAGCGCTTTCTACCGCACCAACACCTCTTACACCACCGCCAGTGGCAACCGAGACAACAACGACTTCCGCGTAATCGTCGAATACCCACTGAGCATCTTGTAATTCAGTGCTAGTTCGATAGCTTCACCCGCAACAAACAAAAAACCGCTCACCTGATCAGGTGAGCGGTTTTTTTATGTCCTTTGCAATGTCAGCTCTAGCACAACTTCTTAAATAGCAAGCTAACTAAACATAACCTGACTCCAGTGCCAGGTTATATTCAAGTCGTTATTGCGCCGGCCCTTCCTGAACCACCCGAATCACTCTTTGTGGAAACGGAATATCAATGCCCGCGTCCTTCAAGCGATCCCGTGCCAGCTCATTGAGCATGAACATCACGCTCCAATAGTCCGCGGTCTTGACCCAGATACGCAACGACACCGTGATCGCACTGTCGCCCAAGGTGGAAATCACTGCTTCAGGTGCCGGATCCGCCAGCACGCGTTCATCCTTGGCCAACTCAAGCAACACTTCCCGGGCCTTTTGCAGGTCGGCCTGGTAATCCACACCGACATCGAATACGACCTTGCGGGTCGGCTGGCGGTTGGTGTTGGTGATGATGCCGTTGGAGAGATTACCGTTGGGCACGATGACAGTCTTGTTGTCACCGGTGCGCAACACCGTGTGGAAGATCTGGATGCTGTCGACCGTACCAGCCACGCCCTGGGCTTCGATCCAG
Organism: Pseudomonas sp. LARHCG127; assembly: GCF_052871455.1. Taxonomy (NCBI): domain Bacteria; kingdom Pseudomonadati; phylum Pseudomonadota; class Gammaproteobacteria; order Pseudomonadales; family Pseudomonadaceae; genus Pseudomonas; species Pseudomonas sp. LARHCG127. The sequence continues at coordinate 100,707 of NZ_JBIXJT010000007.1, read as the reverse complement.
TCACCGATGCGGAACGGACGGAACAGCAGGATCAGCACGCCACCGGCGAAGTTCGCCAGGCTGCCTTGCAAGGCCAGGCCAATCGCCAGGCCGGCGGCACCGATGGCGGCGACGAACGAAGTGGTTTCCACACCGATCATCGAAGCGACGCTGACGATCAGCAATATCTTCAGAATGATGTTGGCCAGGGTGCTGATAAACCCCTGCAGTGCCAGGTCGGCGTTACGCAGGGCCAGCAAAGCACCCAGTTTCTGCGTCACTTTGTTGATCAGCCACCAGCCGATGGCCAGGGTGAGGACGGCCAGCAGCACGCGGCTGCCGTATTCCATGATCATGGGAATCCAGGTCTGGGAAGCCTTGACCAGGTTGTCCACTTCAGCGTTCAAGTCCATCTAACTCTCCTTATTCCTGTTGCACGCGGCATTGTGTGGCGAGGGCGCTTGCTCCCGCTGGGCTGCGTAGCGGCCCTATTGATGGGTGCTGCGCACCCAAGCGGGAGCAAGCTCCCTCGCCACGGTAACCGCGAAAATCCGAAATCAGTCGCGGAAATTATTGAATTGCAGGGGCATGTCGAATGCCTTGGCGCGCAGTGCCGCAATGGCTTCCTGCAAGTCGTCACGCTTCTTGCCGGTGACCCGCACCTGCTCGCCCTGGATGGCGGCTTGCACCTTGAGCTTGGCGTCCTTGATATGAGCGACGATCTTCTTCGCCAGCTCCTTGTCGATGCCTTCCTTGAGCACGGCTTCCTGCTTCATCAGCTTGCCCGAGGCATAGGCGTCCTTGACCTCAAGGCACTGCACATCGATCTTGCGCTTGACCAGGGCCAGCTTGAGGATCTCGATCATCGCCTCGAGCTGGAAGTCGGCCTCGGCGGTCAGGTTCACGGTCAGGTCTTTTTCCTTGAACTCGAAACTGCCCTTGCCCTTGAGGTCATAACGACGGTCGAGTTCCTTGACGGCGTTTTCAACCGCGTTGGTGACTTCGTGTTTGTCCAGTTCGGATACCACGTCGAATGACGGCATGTAGTGTTCTCCAAATAAAAAGGCGCGCCAGTATCAACGGCGCGCGCTTGGCTTGTGGTTAAAATCGGGCTCATTATAACGGCTCTTTTCCTGCCGACACTGCGAGCCCTCCGATGCCTGCGCCAATCCGAGTAAAAAACTGATGTCGACCACCTGGCATGTTCTCGGGGCCGGCAGTCTCGGCACGTTGTGGGCCACGCGCCTGGCCCGGGCCGGGTTGCCGGTGCGGCTGGTGCTGCGCAACGAAGCGCGCTTGCAGGCCTACCGCAGCGTCGGGGGCCTGACACTGGTGGAACAGGGCCAGGCGCAGTGCTACCCGGTGCCGGGCGAAACGGCAGACAGCCCGGAGCCGATCAAGCGCCTGCTGCTGGCCTGCAAGGCCTACGACGCGGAGGCGGCGGTGACGTCGGTGGCCCATCGCCTGGGCGCCGAATCGGAGCTGATCCTGTTGCAGAACGGCCTCGGCAGCCAGGACGCGGTGGCCAATTGCGTGCCCCAGGCCCGTTGCATCAGCGCCTCCAGCACCGAAGGCGCGTTCCGCGACGGTGACTGGCGCGTGGTGTTCGCCGGCCATGGCTACACCTGGTTGGGCGACCCGGCTCACCCGGTGGCACCGTTCTGGCTGGACGACCTGGCCGCCGCTGGCATCCCCCACGAATGGAGCGCCGAGATCCTCACCCGCCTCTGGCGCAAACTGGCGCTCAATTGCGCAATCAACCCGCTGACCGTGCTGCATCACTGCAAGAACGGCGGCCTGCAGGAACACCGCTGCGAAGTGGCGACCCTGTGCGCGGAACTCACGGATTTGCTCGAACGCTGCGGCCAGCCCGCGGCAGCCGAGGATCTGCAGCCGGAAGTCGAGCGGGTGATCCAGGCCACGGCCGCCAATTACTCCTCGATGTACCAGGATGTGGCCAATCGGCGCCGTACCGAAATCAGCTATTTGCTCGGTTACGCCTGCAAGGTCGCCCAGCGCCATGAGCTGACCGTGCCGCACTTGGAACAACTGCGCCAGCGGCTGATTGCCCACTTGAACAACCTCGGATTGCCCAGCGACTGAGCAGCGGCTACGCTGGCCCTCGTGTTCCTTTCTTAACGACGAGTCTGATGCCATTGCGCCAGCGCCTTGAAAACCTCCCGGTCGGCCAGAAACTGCTGGCCGCCCTGTTGGTGTTGTTGACCACTGTGCTGCTGGTGGCCAACCTGACCTTTATCAGCGCCGCCTACTACATTTCCCAGGAAAGCATGGCGCCCCAGGCCCTGCAGACCATTGGCCGGCTGATCGCCAATCCGAGCCTGATCTCCGACGCCCTGCAATCGCCCCAAAGTGCCCAACGCCTGCTCGACGAGCTCAACAGTTATGCACCGCTGCGGGCGGCGGCGCTGTACGACGGCCAGGGCGAGCGCCTGGCACAGCTGCAACAGGGCGAAAAGCTCAAGCTGCCGGACCATTACCGCAACATACAAGCCTGGCAAGCGGGTGAATTTCGCAGCAACAAGGTCATTACCCTGCCCCGTCCCGGCACCGAGCCCGGCCACCTGTTGCTGGTGGCCAGCAGCGAATTGCCCACGGCGTTCTACACCGGCACCCTGACCGCCAGCCTTGGCATCCTGATTTTCAGCGTGTTGCTGTGGCTGGTCATTGCCCAGCAGATCAAACGCTTGATCACCCAGCCGATCCATCAGCTCGAAGAGCTGTCACGCCAGGTTACCCGCGAGGAAAACTATGCCCTGCGCGCCGCCCGGGGCAACCATGATGAAATCGGCAGCCTGGCCGAGGCGTTCAATACCATGCTGTCGCGGATCGAAGCCCGGGAACAGCAACTCAAGCGCGCGCGGGACGACTCCCAGGCCGCCTACGACCAGGCCCAGGGCCTGGCGGAAGAAACCCGCCATACCAATCGCAAGCTGGAGCTGGAAGTCCAGGTGCGCAGCAAGATCGAGAAAAAACTCACGGGCTTCCAGAACTACCTCAACAGCATCATCGACTCCATGCCGTCGGCGCTGATCGCCCTCGACGAACAACTCTACGTGACCCAATGGAACCAGGAAGCCAGCGCCCTCTCCGGCACGCGCCTGGACGAGGCCTTGAACCAGCCGATCTTCCTCGCCTTCGAACCACTCAAGCCGTACCTGCCCCAACTCAAGCAGACCGTCGAGCAACACACGGTGGCCAAGATCGAACGCGTCACCTGGACCAAGGACGACGAAGCCCGGCATTACGCCCTGACCTTCTACCCGTTGATGGGCGGCGCCGGGCGTGGCGTGGTGATCCGCATCGATGACATCACCCAGCGCCTGTCGCTGGAAGAAATGATGGTGCAATCGGAAAAAATGCTCTCGGTCGGTGGCCTCGCGGCGGGCATGGCCCATGAAATCAACAACCCCTTGGGCGCCATCCTGCACAACGTGCAGAACATCCGTCGGCGGCTGTCACCGGAGTTGCCAAAGAACCTCGAACAGGCCGAGCAGTTGGGCATCGAATTGCCGGTGGTCAACCGCTACCTGGAAAGCCGCGAGATTCCGCAGTTGCTCGACGGCATCCAGCAAGCCGGCGCCCGGGCGGCGAAAATCGTCACCCACATGCTCAGTTTCAGCCGGCGCAGCACCCGGCAAATGGCGCCTTGCGACCTGCCCGCACTGATCGACCAGGCGGTGGAAATCGCCGGTAACGACTTCGACCTGGCGATCGGCTTCGACTTCAAGGGCCAGGCGATCATCCGCCAGTTCGACCCGAACCTGGGGCCGGTGCCCGGCACGGCCAACGAACTGGAACAGGTGCTGCTCAACCTGCTGAAAAACGCCGCCCAGGCGATTCATCAGCGCCAGGACGACAGCGAGCCCGGGCGCATTATCCTGCGCACACGGTTGAATCCGCCGTGGGCGGAAATCCAGGTCGAGGACAACGGCATCGGCATGAGCGAGAACGTGCGCAAGCGCACCTTCGAACCCTTCTTTACCACCAAGGAGATCGGCCAGGGCACCGGCCTTGGGCTGTCGGTCTCGTATTTCATCATCACCAACAACCACAAGGGCCAGATGGAAGTGCAGTCGGCGCCGGGCCAAGGCACCTGCTTCACGCTGCGCCTGCCCCTGGCGGGCACGTCGATGGTGGCCCAGGAAAACAAACAACTGGAGCGCTGAGCATGGGCTTTCGCCTGTCGAAGATTTACACCCGCACCGGCGACAAGGGTGAAACCGGGTTGGGCGATGGCCGCCGCGTGGCAAAGGACCATCCACGGGTCGAGGCCATCGGCGAAGTGGACACATTGAACAGCCAGTTGGGCTTGTTGCTGGCCGGGCTGGCCGAAGAGTCCGTCCGGCATCCGGCGCTGGAGGAGGTCATCGCAGTGTTGGCGCCGTGTCAGCACCGGTTGTTCGACCTGGGTGGTGAGCTCGCGATGCCGGCGTACCAAGCCTTGAACGTGGCGGAAATCGAGCGGCTGGAAGCGGCGATTGACCTGTGGAATGAAGAATTGGGGCCGCTGGAAAACTTCATCCTGCCCGGCGGCTCTTCCTTGATCGCGCAAGCTCACGTCTGCCGAGCCCTGGCCCGCAGCGCCGAACGTCGTTGTCAGCAACTGAACGCGGTGGAGCCGTTGGCCGGGCCGGGGCTGGCCTATATCAATCGGTTGTCGGATCTGCTGTTCGTGACCGCGCGGGTCATTGCCCGGCGGCAAGGGGTGGCGGAGGTGCTTTGGGTGGCGGCGGCCAAGCCTGAGGGCTGAATCGTTCTTGAGGCCGCCATCGCGAGCAAGCTCGCTCCCACAGGGGTTCTGTGAAGGCCGAAGATCCCGTGTGGGAGCGAGCCTGCTCGCGATGGCGTCAGCGGTTACACCACAAAATCAAGCCTCAGGCCAAAACGCCCGAATCCCCGCCACACCCTGCGCCCCGGCCTCCCAGGCTTTTTGCTGCTCGCCAAGCCCCACCCCGCCCAACAGATAGACCGGCCGGTTGAAGCCCTCGATCAACCGCGCCGCCTCTGCCCAGCCCAACGGCTGCGCATCGGGATGGGTCTGGGTCGGCTGCACCGGCGAAAGGGTGACGAAGTCCACATCCATCTGCTGCGCCAGGGACAGTTCCTCGGCGTTATGGCAAGAAGCCGCCAGCCAACGGTCCTTGCCGAATGGTCGACCGGCCGAGGCATGCTTGCGCAGTTGCGCAGCGGTAATGTGCCAGCCAGCGGAAGGAAAATCCCCCAGCCACTCGAACGGTCCCTTGAGCATCAGTTGGGCCTTGCCGGCACACAACCCCACCGCATCCACCGCCAGATCGCGGTATTGCGGGTCGTAGCCGTTGGGCGCACGCAACTGGACCAACTTGATCCCGCCGGCAATCGCCTTCTGCAGGCCGCGCAGCAAGGCTGGCGTCTCAAGGCCTTCCGGGGTGATCAGGTATTCACCCGGCAAACGGGCCGCCGCGACGATCGGCTGGTTGGCCGCCGGAAACTCATGATTCGTCAGGTCGCGGGCCGTCACCCAGGCCAACGGTTGACCTTCGGCGCCATGGGGTTCGCCACTGAACGCCGAAACCTCCCAGACGTCCAGCAACACCTGTTTGTCCGGGTAATCGTGACGCACCTTGATCAACGGCCGGGCAGCGTCGACGACAATGCCCAGTTCCTCATGAAGCTCGCGGGCCAGGGCCGTCTCGACGGACTCATCGGCCTCGACCTTGCCGCCAGGAAATTCCCACAGGCCACCCTGGTGTTGGGTGTCGGCCCGTCGGGCAATGAGGATTTTGCCGGCAGCGTCGCGGATCACCGCCGCCGCCACATGGACTCGTTTCACCGCGTAGTTTCCTCCTGGCCAGCTTGTTGCCACGCCTTGAACGCCGGCCATTGATATAGGGTTTGGACGTAGGCCTCATCGACCTCCGGCAGTGCCACTTGATAAGTGCGCAAGCGTACGGCAACCGGGGCAAAAAATGCATCGGCCAGGCTTACGCGGCCAAACAGGTAAGGACCGTTTTCGGTCGCCGCCGCACGGCATTCGGCCCACAACGCCAGCATCCGCTGGATGTCCGCCTGCACGTCGGATGGCATCGGTGACAGCGGCGCATCTTGCAGCAGATCCATGGGCATATGGTTGCGCAGGGCGAAAAAGCCGCTGTGCATCTGCGCACAGGCCGAGCGCGCCTGGGCCCGGGCAGCCACGTCCTTGGGCCAGAGATTGGCCTCGGGAAATTGTTCGGCCAGGTATTCGGCAATCGCCAGGGAATCGGAGATCACGCCGAATTCGGTCTTGAGCAACGGGACCTTGGCCGTGGCTGAATATTTGAGCAGCTTTTCACGGGTATCCGGCTGGCCGAGCCTGACCAATTCTTCGGTGTACTTCGCGCCGGTCAGCGCCATGGCGAGCGCGCCGCGCATGGACCAGGAGGAGAGATCTTTGTCGCCGATGATCAGGTGCAGGCTCATGTGGATTCCTTTCTTGTGGTTCTGAGGTGTCTGTTCTGTTGCCATCGCGAGCAAGCTCGCTCCCACAGGGGGCTTGTAGTGTGAACACTATCGATATCACCCAACAGATCCACTGTGGGAGCGAGCTTGCTCGCGATTGGAGCAGCTCGGTCCCGAGCGTATTAAGTCCGGTACTCAGCGTTGATCTTGACGTACTCGTGGGACAGGTCAGTCGTCCAGATCGTTTCGCTGCAATCACCCCGTCCCAACTCGATACGGATGGTGATTTCTTCCTGCTGCATCACCGCCGCGCCCTGGGCTTCGGTGTAGGTGGCAGCGCGCGCACCTTGGCTGGCGATGCAGACCTCACCGAGGAACACGTCGATCTTGCTCACGTCCAGCTCAGGCACGCCGGCCCGGCCGACGGCGGCAAGGATCCGGCCCCAGTTCGGGTCGGAGGCGAACAGCGCGGTCTTGATCAGCGGCGAGTGCGCCACGGTGTAGCCGACATCCAGGCATTCCTGGTGGTTGCCACCGCCGTTGACCTGCACGGTCACGAACTTGGTCGCGCCTTCGCCGTCACGGACGATGGCCTGGGCCACTTCCATGCACACTTCGAACACTGCCTGCTTCAGGGCAGCGAACAACGAACCGCTGGCCTCGGTGATTTCCGGCAGGTTGGCCTGGCCGGTGGCGATCAGCATGCAGCAGTCATTCGTGGACGTGTCGCCGTCGATGGTGATGCGGTTGAACGACTTGTTGGCGCCGTCGAGCATCAGGTCTTGCAGCACTTGTCGCGAGACCTTGGCGTCAGTGGCGATGTAGCCGAGCATGGTCGCCATGTTCGGGCGGATCATGCCGGCGCCCTTGCTGATGCCGGTGACGGTGATGGTCACGCCGTCATGCTGGAACTGGCGACTCGCGCCCTTGGGCAGCGTGTCGGTGGTCATGATGCCGGTGGCGGCCGCGGCCCAGTTGTTTTCCGACAGGTCATCGAGGGCGGCTTGCAGCGCGCCTTCGATCTTCTCCACCGGCAGCGGCTCGCCGATCACACCGGTGGAATACGGCAGCACCTGGCTGGCGTCGACGCCGGTCAGCTCAGCCAGCTTGGCGCAGGTACGCTCGGCGGCGGCCAGGCCTGGCGCGCCGGTGCCGGCGTTGGCGTTGCCGGTGTTGGTCAGCAGGTAACGCACCGGCCCTTGCACGCGTTGCTTGGCCAGGATCACCGGCGCGGCACAGAAGGCGTTGAGGGTGAACACGCCCGCTACGGTCGAGCCTTCGGCGCAACGCATGACCACGACATCCTTGCGCCCGGGGCGCTTGATGCCGGCCGAGGCAATACCGAGTTCAAAACCGGCAACCGGGTGCAACGTGGGCAACGGACCAAGACCAACAGCCATGAATGCGCTCCTTAATAAAATGTATTCAGCATCGTCCTTATCAAGACGATTGATCAAATGGCAAAACGCCGCGACAAGAGACTCTTGTCGCGGCGCGGGTCGTTCAGCGTTGAAACGGGATTATTGGATCTGCCCGTGGCAATGCTTGTATTTCTTGCCCGAACCGCAGTAGCACAGTTCGTTACGGCCCAGCTTCTGCTCGTTGCGCACCGGTGCGGTCGCCAGGGCGACATCCACATCGACGCCCTCTTCGGCGACCACTTCCAGGCCAGGGGCTTCGGCGTGTTCGAACTGCATGCGCGCGGCCAGGGCTTCGGCTTCCTGGCGCAGGCGAGCTTCTTCTTCGGCCGGATCTTCGCGGCGAACCTGAACGTGGGACAACACACGGATCGAGTCGCGCTTGATCGAATCGAGCAACTCGGAGAACAGCGTGTAGGACTCGCGCTTGTACTCCTGCTTCGGGTTCTTCTGGGCGTAACCACGCAAATGGATACCGTGGCGCAGATGGTCCATGGTCGACAGGTGATCTTTCCACAAGTCGTCCAGCACCCGCAGCACGATCTGCTTCTCGAAGGAACGCAGGGCCTCGGCGCCCGCCTGGTCTTCCTTCTCGTTATAGGCGGCGATCAGTTCGGCCAGCAGTTTTTCACGCAGGGTTTCTTCGTACAGGTGATCGTCTTCGTCGAGCCATTGCTGGATCGGCAATGCCACGCCGAAGTCGCTCTGCAAGGCGGCTTCCAGGCCGGCGACGTCCCACTGTTCCGGCAGCGATTGCGGCGGGATGTGGGCGCTGACAGTGGCGTTGAGCACGTCCTGGCGGAAATCGGCGATGGTTTCGCCAATGTTGTCGGCGGCCAACAAACTGTTACGCATGTGATAGATCACTTTACGCTGTTCGTTGTTGACGTCGTCGAACTCGAGCAATTGCTTGCGGATATCGAAGTTGCGGCCTTCGACCTTGCGCTGGGCCTTTTCGATGGCGTTGGTCACCATGCGGTGCTCGATCGCCTCGCCTGGCTGCATGCCCAGGGCCTTCATGAAGTTCTTCACCCGGTCAGAGGCGAAGATGCGCATCAGGCTGTCTTCCAGGGACAGGTAGAAACGGCTGGAACCGGCGTCGCCCTGGCGACCGGCACGGCCACGCAGTTGGTTGTCGATACGACGGGATTCGTGACGCTCGGACGCGATCACCTGCAAACCGCCGGACTCGAGCACCTGCTGGTGACGCTTCTGCCAGTCGGCCTTGATCTGCGCGATCTGCTCAGGCGTCGGGTTTTCCAGGCTGGCGACTTCCACTTCCCAGTTGCCGCCCAGCAGGATGTCGGTACCACGACCGGCCATGTTGGTGGCGATGGTCAGCGCACCCGGGCGACCGGCCTGGGCGATGATCTCGGCTTCCTTCTCGTGGAACTTGGCGTTGAGGACCTTGTGCTCGATGCCTTCCTTGTCGAGCAAGGCGGACATGTGCTCGGAGGTCTCGATGGTGGCGGTACCCACCAGGATCGGACGGCCCTGGGCCATGCCTTCCTTGATGTCGTTGATGATCGCCGCGTACTTCTCTTCGGCGGTCAGGAACACCAGGTCGTTGTAGTCTTTACGAGCCAGCGGCTTGTTCGGCGGAATCACCACCACTTGCAGACCATAGATCTGGTGGAATTCGAACGCTTCGGTGTCCGCGGTACCGGTCATGCCGGACAGCTTGTTGTACAGGCGGAAGTAGTTCTGGAAGGTGGTCGAGGCCAGGGTCTGGCTCTCGGCCTGGATGTTCAGGCCTTCCTTGGCTTCGATGGCCTGGTGCAGGCCTTCGGACAGGCGACGGCCCGGCATGGTACGGCCGGTGTGCTCGTCCACCAGCACGACCTGGCCGTCCTGCACGATGTATTCGACGTTGCGATGGAACAGCTTGTGGGCACGCAGGCCGGCATAGACGTGGGTCAGCAGGCCCAGGTTATGGGCCGAGTACAAGCTCTCGCCTTCAGCCAGCAAGCCGACGCGGGTGAGCATTTCCTCGATGAACTGGTGACCGGCCTCGTTGAGTTCGACCTGGCGGGTCTTCTCGTCAACGGTGTAGTGCCCGGCCTGGGTCACTTCGCCTTCGACTTCCTCGACGTGCAGCTTGAGCTGCGGGATCAGTTTGTTGATCTCGATGTACAGCTTGGAGCTGTCCTCCGCCTGACCGGAAATGATCAGTGGGGTACGGGCTTCGTCGATGAGGATGGAGTCGACTTCGTCGATCACGGCAAAGTTGAGTTCACGCTGGAATTTCTCTTCCATGCTGAACGCCATGTTGTCGCGCAGGTAGTCGAACCCGAATTCGTTGTTGGTGCCGTAGGTGATGTCGGCGGCATAGGCGGCGCGCTTCTCTTCCGGCGGCTGGAACGGCGTGACGACGCCGACGGTCAGGCCGAGGAACTCGTAGAGCGGGCGCATCCAGTTGGCGTCGCGGCGGGCCAGGTAGTCGTTGACCGTCACCACGTGCACGCCCTTGCCGGACAATGCATTGAGGTACACGCCCAGGGTCGCCACGAGGGTCTTGCCCTCACCGGTACGCATTTCAGCGATCTTGCCTTCGTGCAAGGTCATGCCGCCGATCAACTGAACGTCGAAGTGGCGCATGCCCATGACCCGTTTGCCGGCTTCACGGGCGACCGCAAAGGCTTCGGGCAGGAGCTGGTCAAGGGTTTCCCCTTTGGCGATGCGGTCCTTGAATTCGGCAGTCTTGGCGCGTAACTGATCGTCCGAAAGGGCCACCATTTGCTCTTCGAAGGCATTGACAGTCTGTACCGTCTTGAGCATGCGCTTGACTTCACGCTCGTTCTTGCTTCCAAAAAGTTTCTTTAACAAAGGCGCAAACATATCGGCAGGATCTTCCACACTAAAGGGATGGAGGGCGGCCCCATGAGTCGCCCGTGCAGCCCTCATGGCCGCATGCGAACGAGCATTCTACCCGGAAACGATGGAGAGGAAAGTGGCGTTATTCCACGATGCTGGCACAGCGCTGTGACGGGGCCACACTAAAATAAGGGCTTTTGCGCGAACTTCAACCCGCAAGTGCAGAAGTTACTCATTGATTGTGCAGCTGAAAGCCGCTGGGCGAGAGGGTCGAGGCGCATCCGGCGCTTTCTGCTACCATGGCGCCTCTGTCATTTGCGGTACTCATTCATGGCCTTTCGCCCTCTTCCAGCCAAGGCACCCGCCGTTCTGCTGCGCGAAGCCAAGCCGCTGAAAGCCATCTTCGGCCACGCCCGGCGCCTGGGCCACCTGCAGCGCCTGCTGGACAGCCAGTTGCAACCGGCCGCGCGCGAACATTGCCACGTAGCGTCGTGGCGCGAAGGCAGCTTGTTGCTGATCGTCACGGACGGCCACTGGGCCACGCGCCTGCGCTACCAGCAAAAACGCTTGCTGCGCCAACTCCAGGCGTTCGAAGAATTCGCCAACCTGACGCGGATCCTGTTCAAGGTCCAACCGCCCACTGTCCAGGTCGGCGCCAAGGGGCATACGCTGGATTTGTCCACCGACGCCGCGGCCACCATCCAGGCCACCGCCGATGGCATCAGCGATCCCAACCTGCGGGCGGCGCTGGAGCGGTTGGCGGCCCATGCCAGGCCCAAGGATTGAGATTTTCGGCGGTGGTCAGATAGCTATCGCGAGCAGGCTCGCTCCCACAGGGATCCTCAGCGGACGCACATTTTTCGTACGACATCGCTCCAATGTGGGAGCGAGCTTGCTCGCGAAGGGCGGCGACTCGGTCCCAACTACCGGCGGCGCTTGCTGCCCCCCAGCAACGACCCCATCAACCCACGCACCAACTGCCGGCCCAATTGATTGGCTGCCTGGCGCATCGCCGATTTAAGTGCCTGGCCAGCCGCCGTGCCGAGGAACTCGCCGGCTTGTTCGGTGAAGCTGGGCGCTTCAGCCGCCGGCTTGCTCGGTACCGCTTCGGCCTGGGGCTCCAGCCCCTTGCGCCCCATCAGCACCTCATAGGCCGACTCGCGATCAATCGGCTTGTCGTAGCGCCCTTGCAACGCTGAACTGGCGATCAGCCCGGCGCGCTCGGCCTCGCTCAATGGCCCGATCCGCGATTGCGGCGGCGCCACCAGCACGCGCTGGACCATTTCCGGCGTGCCTTTTTCCTGCAAGGTGCCCACCAGGGCTTCGCCGATGCCCAGTTCAGTCAACACCGCCAGGGCATCGAACTGCGGGTTGGGCCGGAAACCATCGGCCACCGCCCGCAGGGATTTCTGTTCCTTGGCCGTGAAGGCTCGCAACCCGTGCTGGATGCGCAAACCCAATTGCGCCAGCACGTCGTCCGGCAAGTCGCCGGGCGACTGGGTCACAAAATACACCCCCACGCCCTTGGAGCGGATCAGCCGCACCACTTGCTCCAGGCGTTCCTGCAACGCCTTGGGCGTACCGGCGAAAAGCAAGTGCGCCTCGTCGAAGAACAGCGCCAGCAGCGGCTTGTCCGCATCGCCGCGCTCGGGCAATTGCTCGAACAGCTCGGCCAGCAGCCACAGCAGGAACGTCGCGTAGACCTTCGGCGCTTCGTGGACCAGGCGGCTGGCGTCGAGCAAGTGGATGCGACCGCGGCCATCGCTGGCCGGTTGCAGGATGTCTTCAAGCTGCAAGGCCGGTTCGCCGAACAACGCGTCCGCGCCCTGCTGCTCCAAGGTGGACAAGCGCCGCAGCAGCGCCTGGCTGGAGCCGGTGGTCATCAGCGCCGCATCATCCCCCAGTAACTCGGGATTGTCCTTGAGGTGATTGAGCAGCGCCTTCAGGTCCTTGAGGTCCAGCAGCAACAGGCCTTCGCGGTCGGCCACCTTGAACGCGGCATAGAGCGCCGATTGCTGGCTGTCCGTCAGTTCCAACAGGCTGCCGATCAATAACGGGCCCATCTCGCTCAGGGTGGTGCGCAGCGGATGACCGGACTGGCCGTGGATATCCCACAAGGTCACCGGATAAGCCTGGGGTTTGTGATCGAGCCAGGGCATGCCCGCGATACGCTCGGCGATCTTGCCCTGAGGGTTGCCCGCCGCTCCGAGGCCGCACAGGTCGCCCTTGATGTCCGCCGCGAACACCGCCACGCCGGCATCGCTGAACATTTCCGCGAGGCGCTGCAAGGTGACGGTCTTGCCGGTACCGGTGGCGCCCGCCACCAGGCCATGGCGGTTCGCCAGGCGCATGGCCTGGCCGATGGGCTGGCCGCTGAGGTCGGCGCCGATAACGAGTTGCGATGAGTCAGGCATGTGGTCACCCGTGGTGTTTGCGATATGACGCCATTTTGCACGCTTATATAAAAGCATGCCTGGGGCATTAAGGCCTCGGCAGCAGGAATAATAGCTGGGAACCCGGGCTGGCCCTATCGCGAGCAAGCTCGCTCCCACAGGGGGTTGTGGTATGCACAGATCCCGTGTGGGAGCGAGCTTGCTCGCGATGAGGCCCTGTCAAACCCAGCAATACGCCACTGACACCCCGTCACCACAACCCCAACCGAACATCTATTCTTCATGAAGGTCAACACAGGAGAACACAGACCGGAGGGATGTTCATCGTGCATATCGCGGACATAACCATGTTCTACGCCCCTGCCAGCGGAGGCGTGCGCACTTACCTGGATGCCAAGCACCGGCGCCTGGGCGATCGGCCCGGTATTCGTCACAGCCTGTTGATTCCCGGCGCGCATTTGAGCGAGCACGACGGAATCTACAAGGTTCCGGCCCCTGCGCTGCCGTTCGGCAAGGGCTATCGTTTTCCCCTTCGCCTGGCGCCGTGGCGCAATGTCCTGCGCGATCTGCAGCCGGACCTGATCGAGGTCGGCGACCCGTACCTCACCGCCTGGGCCGCATTGGATGCCCGTCGTCAGCTCGATGTGCCCGTCATCGGCTTCTATCACTCCGACCTGCCATTGTTGGTGAGCAACCGCATGGGCAACTGGTTCACTCCCAACATCGAAGCCTACGTCAGCAAGTTATATGGCAATTTCGACCGGGTCCTGGCCCCAAGCCAGGTCATGGCCGACAAACTGACCGGGCTGGGGATCAAGAACGTCTTCGTGCAACCCTTGGGCGTCGACCTGCAAACCTTCACCCCCGCCGCCCGCGACCCGGAACTGCGGGCCGAGCTGGGCATTGCCGAAGACACGCGCCTGCTGATTTTCGCCGGTCGCGGCTCCAAGGAAAAAAACCTGCCGGTGCTGCTCAAGTGCATGAAACGCCTGGGCGAGCGCTATCACCTGTTGCTGGTGGGCTCGTCGATGCCCGCCGTGGTGCCGGACAACGTCACGGTGGTCGATGAGTTCTGCCCGGCGCCGCAAGTCGCCCGGCTCATGGCCAGCGCCGATGCCCTGTTGCACGCCGGTGACCAGGAAACTTTCGGCCTGGTGATCCTCGAAGCCATGGCCAGCGGCATTCCCGTGGTGGCGGTGGCGGCCGGGGCCTTCACCGAAATCGTCAATGAGGACTGTGGCCTGCTGTGCACGCCCAACAACCCGCAGGCCATGGCCAATGCCGTGCGGCAACTGTTTGCCGAAGGCTGCCAGCGCCGTGGTGCACTGGCGCGCCGGCATGTGGAACGGCATTACGCCTGGGATACCGTGGTCAACAGTTTGCTGGGGCATTACCACGCCGTGCTCGGCGAACAGCTGCCGCTGCTGGCCAATGGTTGAGGCGAGGTCCGTGTCGATGAGTTCCTCACCCAGCGTGCTTTTGGTGCTGCACGACGTGGCTCCGCAAACCTGGCCCGATTACCAGCCCTTCGTCGAGGCCGTCGATGCCCTCGGCCAGGTGCCGATGACCTGGCTGGTGGTGCCGGATTTTCATCGCAACAATGCCTTGGAGGCTCACCCCGGCTTTCGGCGCCTGCTCGACAGTCGGGTGGAGCGTGGCGATGAGCTGGTGTTGCATGGCTACTACCATTGCGACGACGGCCCTGTTGCCCGTCACCCCAAGGATTGGTTCATGCGCCGGGTCTATACCCACGAAGGGGAGTTCTACAACCTGTCCGAGCAAGCCGCCCTCGCCCGCCTGCGCGCCGGGATCGACACCTTTGAGCGTTACCACTGGCCGCTGGAAGGTTTCGTCGCCCCGGCCTGGCTGATGAGCGAAGGCACGCGTCGGGCGTTGCGCCAGTTGCCGCTGAGCTACACCAGCGATACCCAACACCTCTATCGCCTGCCCGACTTCACCGCCATCGACGCGCCGGGCCTGGTCTGGAGTGCCCGCAGCGCCTGGCGCCGTGGCCTGTCGAAAGTCATCAGCGACCAGCGTGAACAGCGCTGGCGCCAGGCCCCGGTGATTCGCCTTGGCTTGCACCCGGTGGACATGCGCCACGGATTTTCCCGCGACTATTGGCTGCGCACCCTCGAACGCCTGCTCAACGACGGTCGCGTGCCGATGACCAAGGTCGGCTGGCTGGCGACCCAGGGGTTGCTGGCCCGTAGCGCCGCATGAAACGGCTGATCTGGCTGGGCGCCGCGCTGCTCACGGCGCTATTGGTGCCGCTGCTGGTCGGCGGCGGGGAAATGTGGTCGCGGGTGCAGCGTTTTCCCTTGTCGCTGCTGCTGGCCATGCTCGGCATGATCGTGCTGTGCTGGGGCTTGAACGCCGTACGCTTGCGCCTGTTGCTGGGTGAATACCGTGGACGCATCGGCCGGTGGAAAAGCATGGGCGTGGTGATGTCCACCGAGTTCGCCATGTGCGCGACGCCCGGCGGCAGTGGCGGCCCGCTGACGCTGATGGCCCTGCTAGCGCGCAACGGCGTGCGCCCGGCCCATGGCAGCGCGGTGTTCGCCATGGATCAACTGAGCGACTTGCTGTTCTTCCTCTGTGCCTTGGGGGGCATTCTGTTCTACGCGCTGTTCCAGAACCTCAGCCAGCGCCTGGAATGGATGCTGGCGTTGAGCGCGATTTCATTGTTTGGCGGGCTGTTCGGCTGCGTCCTGGTGGCGCGTTATCATCGTCGATTGATCCTGCTGGGCGCTCGGGTGCTGCGGCACTTGCGGGTAAAGACCACCACCCGCCGACGCTGGGGCCGCAAGATCCTGAACTTCCTCGCGGCGTTCACCGACACCTTGAAATTGCCGCGACGGACCCTGTTCCAGGTCTTCGGCCTGACCTGCCTGCATTGGGCGCTGCGCTACAGCGTGTTGTACCTGGCCTTGAAGGGACTCGGGGCGGACTTGCAGTGGGCCTGGAGTTTCCTGATCCAGATGCTGTCCTTGAGCGCGGGACAGTTCAGCCTGCTGCCGGGTGGCGCCGGGGCGGCCGAACTGACCTCGGCGGCGCTGCTGGCGCCCATGGTGGGCAAGTCCACCGCGGCGGCGGCGATCCTGATCTGGCGGGCGGTGACCTATTACTTCTACCTGGTGGCCGGCGGGCCGGTGTTTTTCCTGATGGTCGGGCGGCCGTTGATCAAGAAGCTGATCAGGCTCAGGCAAGCCTGACCGGTCACGGCTTTTGTTCGGCCTCGTCCTGGGGATGCAGTTGCTCCCACAATTGCGCGGCGTCGGGAAACTCGGTGCCGTCCTCCGGGCTCAATGCGTCAGGGTCGTAGCGGCTGAGGCAGCCTTCGCCCAGGGTGGCTGGGGCCTTGGAGGTGGCTTTGTCCAATGGATCGGTCATGGCGCAGCGTTGCTCCTTGAGCGGTATGAATCACTGTGGCGAGGGAGCTTGCTCCCGCTCGGCTGCGCAGCAGTCGTAAAGCCTGCCTACTCTTTTCCCCGGTGCACGGTGTTGAATGGTTTTGGGTCTGCTTCGCAGCCCAGCGGGAGCAAGCTCCCTCGCCACGGGGCATCGTTGTTCTTTAGTCAATGAAAAGGCCTGGCGATCGCTCGTCCAGGCCCTTCGAAGTGTAGTCAGAAGACCACGGTCTTGTTGCCGTGCACCAGCACCCGGTCTTCCAGGTGATAACGCAGACCGCGGGCCAACACCATTTTCTCGACGTCACGGCCGAAACGCACCATGTCTTCGATGCTGTCGCTGTGGCTGACGCGCACCACGTCCTGCTCGATGATCGGGCCGGCATCCAGCTCTTCAGTCACGTAGTGACAGGTGGCGCCAATCAGCTTCACACCACGCATCGAGGCCTGGTGGTACGGCTTGGCCCCGACGAACGACGGCAGGAAACTGTGGTGGATGTTGATGACTTTATGGGCGTACTCGCGGCACAACGCCGGCGGCAGGATTTGCATGTAGCGGGCCAGCACCACCACTTCGGCGTCGTGCTGCTTGACCAGCCGCGAGACTTCGGCGAATGCCGGCTGCTTGTCTTGCGGGTTGACCGGCACATGGTAGTACGGGATGCCGTGCCATTCCACCATACTGCGCAAGTCATCATGGTTGGAGATCACACAGGCGATGTCGCAATCGAGCTCATCGCTGTGCCAGCGGTGCAACAGGTCAGCCAGGCAGTGAGACTCACGACTGGCCATCAGCACCACGCGTTTTTTCTGCGCGGTGTCGGTGATGCGCCAGTCCATCGAGAACTCTTGGGCAATGGGTGCGAACGCTTCACGGAAGGCTTCGATACCGAAGGGCAGCGAGTCGGCACGGATCTCGTGACGCATGAAAAACCAACCGCTTTGATTGTCCGAGTGATGGCTCGCTTCGGTGATCCAGCCGTTATGGGACGCCAGAAAGTTACTGACTTTAGCAACGATGCCGACGCGGTCCGGGCAAGCAATCACCAGACGAAAAGTGCGCATTAGGGAAACTCCAGAACTTCGCAAAGGCGGCCATTCTAGCCATTGCGCGGCAAAACTGCAGTATCGATGACACGCCGGAGCCTGGGCGACCGCCCCAGGCCATGGCCGGCGAGGCCTGGCAAGGCCGGCTATATGTGTGAATAGATGTGAAGACACTGTCACGGTATTTAACTGCAACAGGCTTTTTTGTGGTGCAGCACTAATTAATTAAATAAAACATCGGTTAAATGTTTACTTGATGAAACTGTCTGATTACTATTGCCGCACTGTCTCCTTGTCACCCGCGTCCTACATAAGGTAGTCCACATGTCCTTGATCAATGAATACCGCGCCACAGAAGAAGCCATCAAAGAACTGCAAGCTCGCCTGAAAAATCTGTCGCAAGACGACAAACTGCAAACCGAGCTGGAATTCGAAGGCAAACTGCGCACGCTGATGGGCGAATACTCCAAGTCGCTGCGTGACATCATTGCCCTGCTGGATCCAGAAGCCAAGTCGAGCAAAGCGCCACGTGGCGCCGTCAAAACTACTGGCACCAAGCGCGCTCGCAAAGTTAAGCAATACAAGAACCCGCACAACGGCGAAGTCATCGAAACCAAAGGTGGCAACCACAAGACGCTGAAAGAGTGGAAAGCCAAGTGGGGCGGTGACGTGGTAGAAGGCTGGGCAACCCTGCTGGGCTAAGCCTCGCCGCGTCGCATGCTTCTTTGCGAACAAAAAAACGCCAGCGATTGCTGGCGTTTTTTTATGCCTGTCATCTTTTCAATTCATAGCGACTCAAGGCTTAAACGTTTGCGCAATTGCTGGCTGTAGCCTTGCCATTGCATGAGTACTTCTCGCTGCATGGGTGTCGACAGGTCCAGCCACTCTCCCATCGCCTCGTCAAAACTTTGCAAGGTATTAGGTGCTCCCCATTCCGGGGCGGACAGACGTTGTTGACAGAAAAGTCTCCAACGCCCCTGCTCTTCGGGATCCAAGGTGTCTGGAAAGTTGCGTGCGCGATATCGGAACAATAGTTCCGGCAGACGCTCATCATCGAAAGGCCAGCGCTCTTGAGCCAATTGCGCCGGGTCCGCCATGCGCACTTGTTCACATAAACGCCGATCGCGGTCGCCCAAGAAGCCTGCGTATAACTGTTGCTCGGGATCCTCGCTGGCGGTGAAATCTTCGTGGCCATAAATAGCCTGAAGTTTATCTTGCCAAACTTTCTGTGCGTCAGTTAGCCGCAATGCCCGCTGTTGGTAACCCTCCATGTCCAGCGCCAGCCGCTGTTGGTCCTCGAGGCGCAGCACCGACAACGGCGCGACCACCGGGCATTTGTTGATATGGATAAGCTTGAGCGGCACTGGCAGCTCACCTTCGAGCAGTTCTTCACGGCGGGTATACAACCGTTGGCGCAGGCTGTCGGCGTCGTGGTCCAACAAGCCCTGGGGGTCCAGGTGCAGGTCGCAGACAATCAGGGCGTTGCGGTTTTTCGGATGCCAGGCCAGGGGCAGGACCACGCCGATGTAGTTGCGCGCCGCCGAGAAGCGACCGGAAATATGCACCATCGGCTGCAACAGGCGGATCTGGTCCATCACCTTCTGTTTGCTGCGCAACTGGAACAGCCAGTCGTAGAGCCGGGGCTGCTGCTGGCGGATCAGGCGAGCCAGGGCGATGGTCGCACGCACGTCCGACAACGCGTCGTGGGCCTGGCCATGGTCGATGCCGTTGGCGGCGGTCAGGCGTTCGAGCTTGAGACTGACGCGACCGTCTTCCTGCGGCCAGACAATGCCCTGTGGGCGCAGCGCATAGGCCGCGCGCACCAGGTCGATCAGATCCCAGCGACTGTTACCGCCCTGCCATTCCCGCGCGTACGGGTCGAAGAAGTTTCTATAGAGGCTGTAGCGGGTCATTTCATCGTCGAAGCGCAGGGTGTTGTAGCCGGCGCCACAGGTACCGGGCGCGGCCAGTTGGTCGTGGACACGGGTCATGAAATCGGCTTCGCTCAAGCCTTTTTCGGCCAGGCAGGTCGGGGTAATGCCGGTAATCGCACAGGCCGCCGGATGCGGCAGGATGTCATCGCTGGGCCGGCAATACAGGTTCACCGGTTCGTCGATTTCATTGAGCTCGAAATCGGTACGGATACCCGCCACCTGCAAGGGCCGGTCGCAACGCGGGTTGATGCCGGTGGTTTCGTAGTCGTACCAGAAGATGGAAGTCACGGGCTGTTCCTGAACTGAAGACTGGCGAAGTCTAGGCGCTCGAACCCGCCTGCGACCAGCAGTGCTGTAACTTTTGAATGCCAACACACGGGTCCACCCCATGCCCCATGTGGGAGCGGCTTGCTCGCGATGGCGGTGGGTCAGCTTGCATCCCTGTTGAATGGGCTGCCGTCATCGCGAGCAAGCTCGCTCCCACAGTTGGTCTGCGGTGCCCGCGAGTGCAATCCCGGCATGGAGGTACAGACCGTGTTCGCCCTCCCAATCCTGTTGCAAACCATGAAATGACCCACACAGTTCTATCGTTTGCCCGCGCGAAGACTGCTAGCATCTGGGCCGAGATTGAACATTCGGTCTGGCCCATCACAGGTTGCCCATGCTCGAGACACCAGCACTGCAAAGGAACGCGACGCTGCCCGCGCCCCTGGACACGCGTTATCAGGTTGAAACGCCGGAAGGCATCGACCTGCCGCTGCGCCCGGCGGGGTTGATGCCGCGTGCAATCGCCTTCGCCATCGACCTGGGCATTCGCGGGCTGGTCCTGGGGTTTTTCTTCCTGGTCCTGGCGTTTTTCGGTGAGCTGGGGCTCGGCCTGGGTTCCATCCTGCTGTTTGTCGTCAGTTGGTGGTACATGGTGCTGTTCGAGGTGCTCAACCAGGGGCGCTCTCCCGGCAAGCAGATCATGGGGCTGCGCGTGGTGCAGGACGATGGCCGGCCCATCGGCTGGTCGGCGTCGTTGATCCGCAACCTGCTGCGTTTCGTCGACATGCTGCCCTTTGGCTACACCTTCGGGGCCATTTGCTGCCTGCAGCATCCGGCGTTCAAGCGCCTGGGCGATCTCGCGGCCGGCACGCTGGTGGTGTATCGCGAACAACCTGTCAAACGCCCCGCATTGCCCATGGCCCCGCCGATACGCACGCCTTTCACCCTGAACTTGCATGAACAACGCGCCGTGCTGGGCTTCGCCGAACGCCAGGCAGAACTGTCACGGGCGCGGGTCAACGAACTGGCGGCGATCCTGGCTGCGCCACTGAACGTCCAGGGGCCGAACGCCACCGCCGAACTCAATGGCATCGCCCGTGGCCTGTTGGGGCCGACATGAAGCAAAGCCTGTTCGAAAGCCGCCACCAAGGCGAATGGGAGCATCTGTCCCGACAACTCGATCAACTGGAGCGCAGCCGCAACGTGCCCCAGAGCGGTGATTTCCCCGCTGCCTATCGACGGCTCTGCCATCACCTGGCACTGGCCCAGGCCCGGGGCTACAGCAGCTTGCTGGTCGACACCCTGCAACAACTGGCGCTACGCGGTCATCAGCAACTCTACCGGGATCGCAGCCGCCCCTCGGCCAGCCTCTCGGCCTTCATCCTGGTCGGTTTCCCTCGCCTGGTGCGTGAACAATGGCGCTTTGTGCTGGCCGCCAGCCTGATGTTCCTGGGCAGCCTGGTGGGCATCGGGCTGTTGGTCTATCTGTTTCCGGAACTGGTCTACAGCGTGCTGGGCGCCGACGAAATCAGCCAGATCCGCAGCATGTATGACCCTGCCTCCGGGCACCTGGGGCGCTCGGTCGAACGGGCCGCCAGCGAAGACTGGGTCATGTTCGGCTACTACATCATGCACAACATCGGCATTGCCTTTCAGACGTTCGCCAGTGGCTTGATGTTTGGACTCGGGAGCGCGTTCTTCCTGCTTTTCAATGGCCTGACCATCGGCGCGGTGGCCGGGCACCTGACCCAGATCGGCTCGGGGGGAACGTTCTGGTCGTTCGTGATCGGCCACGGTGCCTTCGAACTCACCGCCATCGCCCTGGCGGGCGCCGCGGGCCTGCAATTGGGCTGGGCCTTGATCGCGCCGGGACGCCTGACCCGGGGCGAGGCCTTGCGGCTCGCGGCGGGCAAAAGCGTGCTGATGATCGGCGGCGTGATGCTGTTCCTGCTCATCGCCGCGTTCATCGAGGCCTACTGGTCCTCCAGCGCCGTGACGCCCGCCACCAAATACACGGTGGGCGCGTTGTTATGGCTGTTGGTGATCAGCTATCTGTCGTTTGCCGGACGGGTCCGCCATGCGCCTGAGTGATGCCACCGTCGTCATCCGCCCACGCACCACCTGGGAAGCCATGGACCTGGGTGTATTGATGAGCCAGCAGCATCGACGCCTGCTGATGACCAGTTGGGCGATCATCACGCTACCGGTGTACCTGTTGCTGACCCTGCTGCTGTGGGATTCACCGTCCCTGGTGGTGATGCTGTTCTGGTGGCTGAAGCCGGCCTTTGACCGTCTGCCCTTGTACATTCTGTCCAAGGCGCTGTTTGGCGAAACCCCGACCTTGAGGCAGGCCTTGCGCCAATGGCCAGCGCTGCTCAAGCCCCAGTTGCTGGCCAGCCTGACCTGGCGCCGGCTGAGCCTGAGCCGCAGTTTCCTGCTGCCGGTGGTGCAACTCGAAGGGCTCGCCGGTGAAGCGCGGGAGCAACGCATACGGGTATTGCTGCAACGCAACCGTGGCGCTTCGCAATGGTTGACCATCATCGGCATGCACCTGGAAACCGCCCTGTGGTTCGGCCTGATGGCGCTGTTCTATCTGTTCGTGCCGCAACAAGTCGAACTGCAATGGGATTGGGAGACGCTGGTGTCCGCAGCCGAACACGACTGGTTGTGGTTCGAGCACCTGGTCAACTTCCTGTATCCGCTGCTGCTGATCTTGTGGGAACCGGTGTACGTCGCCTGCGGCTTCAGCCTCTACCTGAACCGGCGTACGATCCTCGAGGCGTGGGACATCGAACTGGTGTTCCGGCGCCTTCGCCAACGGCTGAGCGGCGTAGCCCCGGTGTTGTTGCTCCTGGCCCTGGTGATGCTGCCATTGGCGCCCCCGGCGTTTGCCGCAGAGGACACCAACGGCCCCGACAGCCCGCGGCTGCTCAACCAGCCCCTCACCAGCGAAGCCTCCCGGGACGGCATCGAGGCGATCCTCGACGCCCCGCCCTTCAAGAACTCCGAGACCATCACCCGTTATCGTTTCGGCGAAGACACCGCTGAACCCGCCGAGGAGACCGAAGAGACCGAGGCCAAACCGAGCTGGCTCAAGGCCCTGTTCAAATGGCTCGGCGGCCAACGCTTCGACATCGCCGCCGGGCTGATCCAGATCGCGCTGTGGGCCTGCTTGATAGGCGCGATCGTCTGGCTGGCCTGGCACTATCGGGAACGGCTCAAGGCCCTGGTCAATCGCCGACCGACGCCACGCCTGCCCGTGGAACGAGCGGCGCCGGCACGCATGTTCGGCCTGGATATCCGTGAAGAAAGCCTGCCGACCGACATCGCCGCCAGCGTCGAACAACTGTGGGCCACGCAACCCCGTGAAGCCCTGGGCCTGCTGTACCGGGCGCTGCTCAGCCGGTTGCATCATGACTTCAAGATCCCCTTGAAACCGTCCGACACCGAAGGCCAGGTGCTGCAACGCGTCGAACAGCTCAAGCAGGACGACCTGCTGGGCTTCAGCAAAGCCCTGACGCTGCATTGGCAAAACATTGCCTACGGGCATCGCCCACCGCCGACCCACCTGCAACAGGAACTGTGTGACGGCTGGCGCGGGCTATTCGGTCCGGGAGCGTCTCGATGAGCCGGCATGCGGGGTGGCTGATCGGCGCCGTGCTGGCCGCCGTGGTGGGCGCATTCGGCTTCTATCTCTACGCCAAAGCCGTGCCCTATGAAGAGGTCGTCGAGCACGGCCCTTCTCCCGAAGCCCAGGCCAACCCTTACCTGGCCGCCGAGCATTTCCTGCGCCAGCGGGGCATCAACGTCGAGCACGCCAACAGCCTGGATGTATTGCCCACCCTGGAGCCTCGCCAGCACAGCCTGCTGTTGCTGGGCGAGCGCACCCACATGACGCCCCGGGAAGTCGACCGATTGATGAACTGGACCCGGGCCGGCGGGCGCTTGCTCTTCGTGGCCGAAGCCTTGTGGGACGACAGCGCCGGCAACAGCGGCGACCTGCTGCTCGACCGCGTGCGCCTGCGCCAATTCCTCAGCAAGGACCTCAAGGAGCCCGCGCCCGAACTGATCAAGGACCGTTATCCGGAACTGACCAAGCTCTACCTGGAAGACGAAGAGGCGCCGGCCTATATCGGCTTCGACACCGACTTTCACCTCGAAGACCCGCATAACCTGGCCCAGGCCTGGGCCAACAGCGCGTCGTCGACCCACATGATGCAATTGACCCTCGGCCTGGGCTCGATCACCGTGCTCACCGATGCCGAGCTGTGGAAGAACGATGCGATCGACCAGTACGACAACGCCTGGCTGCTCTGGTACTTGAGCGCCGACAGGGACGTCACGCTGCTGTTCAATACCGACCACGACGACCTGCTGACCCTGTTGCTGCGCTATTTCCCCCAAGCGCTGGTGGCATTGCTGGCCCTGGTTGCCCTGTGGTTCTGGCATTCGGCGGTGCGCCATGGCCCGCTGCAACCCCCCGCCTCCAAGGCGCGGCGCCAGTTGGAAGAACACGTGCAGGCCAGCGCCGGTTTCCACCTGCGCCACAACGGCCAGCAGCACCTGTTGCACGCCTTGCAGCAAGACGTGCTGCGCCGGGCACGCCACCTTCACCCAGGTTTCGAACAACTGGCCGTCGCCGAACAGTGGCAGGTACTCGCCCGCCTGACCCGACAACCGACGCGGGCCATCAGCCAGGCCTTGAGCCCACGGCCGAAACAGCGGATGTCCGGCGCCGAGTTCTGCCGCCAGGTCGCCCATTTGCAAAGCCTTAGGAATGCCTTATAGATTTTTCCGCAGAAAAATCCGCAAAATCACTGGAAATCGCCTACCGTACGATATCGCTACAGCTAGTAATAACAGGCGTTACAAGCCATTTTATTTTCCGCAAAAATTTCCGCAGGCATTACCCAATAAATAGCCGTTATGTTCGCTGGAAGCAAACGATGATCACCTCGAAAACGTACCTGGATCCCGTACTGCCAGAAAACCTGCCCGACTCGCTCATTCAGGCCGCGGATCAGTTGCCACGCAAGGCAGCCTTTCTGGCCGGACGTCTGGCCGATGAGACATCCAGGCAACTGGCGGGCCTGTTGCGCATCACCAACACCTACTACTCGAACCTGATCGAAGGGCATCGCACCGAGATTGCCGACCTCCAAGTTGCTCGCACGACACCAAAACGGGAAAGAAAGGAACTCAAAGAGCTGGCCGTGCACCACATGACGCAGCAGGAAGTGATGGAGCGGCTACTTCGTATGCGGCCAGCGGACAATTTCTCCGCGCTGTTCGATCCCAAGTTGATCGCGGCCATCCATCGTCGTCTGTTCAAGGACGCGTCCAAGCAGGAACTGACCCTGGGCGATGGGCGCCTGATGGAACCCGGCAGGCTGCGGGCCGAAGAGAACGAACAGGTCCAGGTTGGCGCGCATGTCGCTCCCTCGGCGGCTGTTGTATTGCCCATGCTTGAGCATCTGCAGTTGCACTACGGACGAATCAGGGATCCGCGGCGCCAATTGATCGCTGCCCTGGCAGGCCATCACCGGGTGGCGCTTGTTCACCCCTTCCTGGACGGCAATGGTCGAGTGATTCGGATGCTCACCCACCTGCAACTGGTTCACCTCGGGCTAAAACCTTTTCTTTGGTCACTGTCTCGCGGCCTGGCTCGCAGGCAAGATGAGTACTATCGCTTCCTGGCCCTGGCTGATCGCCCTCGCGAAGGTGACTATGACGGGCGCGGCCAACTCTCACAGCGTCACTACTTCAACTTCATCGAGTTCATGCTCGATGTCTGCCACGACCAGATCGAGTACATGACGACCTCGCTAAACCCGGCCAAGCTGCGCGAACAGGTTGTTCATGTGTTCTCGACGGATCCTGAGCTTCGCCGTGCCGGCATCCGACCCACCAGTGCTGCTGCCGTACTGGCGCTTCTCACTCAGGGCGTAATGCCGCGGGCGGAGTTCAAGGTATTCACAGGCTTGAAGGATCGGCTGGCAACCGAAGAGCTGGGCCGCTTGATCGAAGCGGGGATCGTGGTTAGCAGTACCCCCCGGTCTCGAACGGTGGAAGCGGGGTTGCCCGCACGCTTCGCCGGATTAATCTTTCCAAACCTGCATTTTCAGATGGGCTAAGGTGTGCCAGCGACTCAGCTATCACTGCCCGGCACTGAAGGATGAAAGCGTTAGATCACGAGTAAATAGGATTTAACCGTTAGGAGAACGCCAGAATTGACGACTGAACAGAACGAACCTGCCGACGGCCAGGCCCACGCCGCCCAACAGCGCCAGCGCGCCAGTCAGTTGGCCCAGGCCATCCGCACCGAGCTACGCAAGGCGGTGGTGGGTCAGGCCAGTGTGATCGACGATGTGCTCACGGCATTGATCGCCGGTGGCCACGTATTGCTCGAAGGCGTTCCCGGATTGGGCAAGACCTTGCTGGTGCGGGCCCTGGCTCGCTGTTTCAACGGCGAGTTCGCGCGCATCCAGTTCACCCCCGACCTGATGCCCAGCGACGTCACCGGGCACGCGGTGTACGACTTGCAGACCGAGCAGTTCAAGCTGCGCAAGGGCCCGGTGTTCACCCATCTGCTGCTGGCCGACGAGATCAACCGTGCGCCAGCCAAGACCCAGGCCGCGCTGCTCGAAGCCATGCAGGAGCGCCAGGTCACCCTGGAAGGCCGTGCCCTGCCCATCGCCCAGCCGTTCATGGTCCTCGCCACCCAGAACCCCATCGAACAGGAAGGCACCTACCCGCTGCCGGAAGCCGAGCTCGACCGCTTCATGCTCAAGGTGCGCATGGATTACCCGGATGCCGACCAGGAGCTGGACATGGTCCGCCAGGTCAGCCGTTCGACCCGCGCCGACATGCTCGATGTGCAACCGCTGCGCATGGTGTTGCAGGCCAAGGACGTGCAAGCGTTGCAACGCATCGCCAGCGACCTGCCGATGGACGACCAGGTGCTCGACTACGCCGTGCGCCTGGCCCGCACCACCCGCAGTTGGCCGGGCCTGACCCTCGGCGCCGGGCCTCGCGCGTCGATTGCGCTGGTGCGTTGCGCCCGGGCCCGGGCGTTGTTGCGCGGCGGCGACTTCGTCGTGCCGGACGACATCAAGGGCTGCGCCCTGGCCGTACTGCGCCATCGCGTGCGGCTGGCACCGGAACTGGACATCGAAGGGCTGTCGGTGGATCAGGTGCTGGGGCAGTTGCTTGATCAAGTGCCGGCGCCGCGGTTGTGATGAGGGCGTCTGTGCCAAGCGTGCTTTTTGTGCCAGGAATACCTTCTATGGCAGGAATGTCTTCTGTACCAGGAATGCTTTTTGTGCCAGGAAAATTCTTTGTGGCAGGCATGCTTTTTGTGGCGAGGGAGCTTGCTCCCGCTGGGCTGCGAAGCAGCCCCCAAGTTCTATCTGACACACCGCCAAGGGACGCTGCGCGTCCAGCGGGAGCAAGCTCCCTCGCCACAGGAAACCTCACTGCAGCAAATTTCTTTGCCAAGGCAAACATCCCCTGCAAGGGCATGCGCCGATGAAACCCTCACGCCTGCTGCTGACCTGGCTCGCCGTGCTGCTGGGCGTGAGTATCGTGCTCGGCGCACTGCGAGCGCTGGGCATCGCGGTGCCATCGACGCTGCTGTCGATCAACTGGGGGTTGCTGCTGGCCTTGCTGGCCCTGGCGCTGCTCGACGCGGTGCGCGTCCGGCGCCTGCCCTCGCCGCGGGTGCAACGGCAAATGCCCGGGAGCCTGGCCCTGGGCCGCTGGGGTGATGTCCGCCTGGAAGTCAGCCACGACTTTGCCCAGCCGCTGCACGTGCAGCTTTTCGATCATGTTCCCGATGGCCTGGACTTCGAAAACCTGCCGCAGTCGGTCGAACTGCAACCCGGCCAGCGCAGCCAGGTCGGCTACCGCCTGCGCCCGCTCAAGCGCGGTCACTTTACCTTCGTCCAGTGCGAAACCAACCTGCCGAGCCCGCTGGGCTTGTGGACCGATAAGCGCCTGCTGGACGCCGTCGACCACACCCGCGTCTACCCGGATTTCGCCAGGCTCTACGACGGCCAGTTGCTGGCGGTGGACAATTGGCTCAGCCAGCTCGGCATTCGCCAGCGGCAACGCCGCGGCCAGGGGCAGGAATTCCATCAATTGCGCGAATTCCGCGAGGGCGACAGCCTGCGCCAGATCGACT
Source organism: Pseudomonas sp. LARHCG127 (assembly GCF_052871455.1). Taxonomy (NCBI): domain Bacteria; kingdom Pseudomonadati; phylum Pseudomonadota; class Gammaproteobacteria; order Pseudomonadales; family Pseudomonadaceae; genus Pseudomonas; species Pseudomonas sp. LARHCG127. The sequence goes on along the minus strand of NZ_JBIXJT010000007.1, from coordinate 72,822 downwards.
GGAAAGCCACCGCCCGCCATCGCACGCCGATCGCCCGGGAATACGAAGACGAGCGCGACCAGCAGATCATCTTCATGCTCGACTGCGGCCGACGCATGCGCAGCCAGGACGGCGAGCTGGCGCATTTCGACCACGCCCTCAACGCGTGCCTGCTGCTCAGCTACACCGCCCTGCGCCAGGGCGATGCCGTGGGCCTGAGCACCTTCGCCAGCGAGCAAAGCCGCTACCTCGCCCCGGTCAAAGGCACCGGCCAACTCAACGTCCTGCTTAACACCGTGTACGACCTCGACAGCAGCCAACGTCCCGCCGACTACCAGGCCGCCGTCACCGAACTGCTGGCCCGGCAAAAACGCCGGGCCCTGGTGGTGCTGGTGACCAACCTGCGGGATGAAGACGATGCGCAATTGCTCGCGGCCGTGAAACGGCTGGGGCAACAGCATAGGGTGCTGGTGGCCAGCCTGCGCGAAGACGCCCTCGACCGGTTGCGCCAGGCACCGGTGCAAACCTTGCCCGAGGCCTTGGCCTATTGCGGGACGGTGGACTATTTGAATGCGCGGGCGGAGCTGCACAAGCAGCTCGCCGCCCACGGCGTGCCAACCCTGGATTCGCGCCCCAGCGAATTGGGTGCGGCCCTGGTGACCCAATACCTGGCCTGGAAAAAAGCCGGAACCGCCTGAAGCTGATCACTTAAGTAACACGATGAACCCGTGGCGAGGGAGCTTGCTCCCGCTGGGCTGCGTAGCAGCCCCTTTTTTGGGGAGCGCTTCGCACTGAAACAGCAGCCCGATCACATTGGTCCTACAGCGAGACAGCAAAAGTCCGATTAACTACAGCGCCTTGCGCAACGGACTACAGATCCGCCAGAATCCGCCGGCTTGTGCACCTTGGCCTCGCCCCGTAACTTGATTCGCGTCGCTGATATTCAGCGATCGGGTTTAGTCGCCCGGTGGTAAAAGTGATGTGCACAAGTTTCATCCAGTCGGGTTCTCTATCCCCGTACTTGATGGTGGCTGTGCGCAGGGCGCCCTCGGGCGCGCCGGTCTTCACTTTTCCACCGGTCGACTAACCTGCGTCCAGCCGCCACCCTTCGTTTAGTCGCGAACCGGGTGGCTGCCTCATAATGGAAAAGTGAATATGATCAAGCCGACTCCAAATCCACCCCACGAAACCCCCGACCCCGAAAAGCTCGACGAAGCCGCCCAAAGAGCCCTGGACTATTACCTCAAGCCCAACCACGGCCAACCCGACAAAAAACCTTACAAACAACCGGACTACTTCATCGTCGCCCCCGACGCCGACCCCGAAGGCATGCTCGCCCACACCTACGAAACCTTCTGTTCGGTAAGCACGTTGATCCTGGATCTATCGGAAGACCTGGAAGGCGCCCCGCGCAACCTGGCGTTGGCGATTCACCAAATGGGCGAGATGGGGGTGTTGTTGCTGGAGAAGATGCTGGATAACGAAGCGAGGGTTCAGCGCTAAAAAAGCCGAATGACCTGTAAAAGCTATAGGGATAGATGACTGCCCTGTGGGAGCGAGCTTGCTCGCGATGGCGGCGGTACATTCAGCATTGCTGCAAGCTGATCCACCGCTATCGCGAGCAAGCTCGCTCCCACAAAGTGAGTGACAGCTAAATGCTCAGGCCGACGCCGGCAACGGATAGAAACTGAAATACTGCCGCAACGCGCTCACCAGTTGCCCATAGTCCGGTGATGCCGCCAGCAGGCTGAAACCGGCATCGAAATGTTGTGGCGTCACGTCTTCATGGCACCACAGGCACCTGGCTTTCAACTGGATGTTTTGCTGCGGTTCTTCCTCGGCGGGGATTTTCAGGAGCAAGTCAAAATCCGCACCGACCATCAACGGTAAATGGCTGATCAACATCAGCCCATTCTCGGAAACATTGCCCAGGAAACCGATGGGCCTGTCGTTGACAGCGTTGAATACTCTGAGGAAATACGGCAATTGATGCCGTTCGATTCGGCGTTCCTTGTACATGTCCTGTATCGCTTTCTTAGCGGCCACATACCGGGCCAACCGATCACTTCGGAACGAACCCAAGCGAGCCCGCTCTCCCCAATCCCGGTGCCAGACGCTAAAACCGTCTATGAGCCTACTTCTGCCGGTCTCAGGTGCTTCTGAAAAAGTAGAGATGTTGCTCTAGCCATGACTTGTACAAATATAGCCCAAGCTAAGATGGCAACCAGTCCCATATATTAATTTTCATAAACACGACGGGCAGAGGACGGATGGCCAGGATTACTCCTGGCCACGGGAGGGGGGTCAAGAAGCAGGACGGATCGCCGACGCGCTGCGGCTCGGGTAATGACCCAGGCTCTGCAGGGTTTCGAGCCGGGCACGAGCGCGGAACGCGTATTCGCTGTTAGGGTATTGGGCGATGATGAACTGGTAGGTCTGCGCGGCATCGATAAACAGCTTCTGCCGCTCCAGGCACTGGCCACGCAGCATCGAGACTTCCGGCTGCATATAGCGGCGGGCACGGCTGGCGCGGTCGACCTTGGACAGCTCAAGCATGACCTGCTCGCAATTGCCACGGTCATAGGCCTTGTAGGCCAGGTTCATGTGGTGGTTCATTGACCAACGGGTACAGCCCGTGACGCTCAGGGCCAGGGCAACAAAAAGCACGAATCGCATGGGAGGTTCTCCTGTCTTGAGCTCTGTATCGACCTGGCGGGGAAAATCTTCAGCCGAAAACACTCCCATGGTGAACACCTGTGTGGCGAGGGAGCTTGCTAAACCCCCCCGAGGGTCACCCCGTGGGTGGCGTGGCAGCGGCCGCCCGCGGGGGCGCGCAGCGGCCCTGTTTTTTGGGGCTGCTGCGCAACCCAGCGGGAGCAAGCTCCCTCGCCACAAGAGCAGTGTTCGGCTTAAGTAAGTTAAAGGCGCAAAAATTTTCAGGAATGTTCATTTCGAAAAACAAACGAAAAAGTAGTGCATATGAACAATGACTACACCCAAAGAGCATAGTAGCCTTCGCTGGCGCTTGAACTTGAGGAGTCTTGCATGTCCGTCCGTCGCACCAAAATCGTCGCTACCCTTGGCCCGGCCAGTAATTCGCCGGAAGTTCTCGAACAGCTGATTCTGGCTGGCCTGGACGTTGCCCGTCTGAATTTCTCCCACGGCACCCCCGACGAGCACAAGGCTCGTGCCAAGCTGGTGCGCGACCTCGCTGCCAAGCACGGCCGCTTCGTTGCCCTGCTGGGTGACCTGCAAGGCCCGAAGATCCGTATCGCCAAATTCGCCAACAAGCGCATCGAGCTGAAGATCGGTGACGCCTTCACCTTCTCCACCAGCCACCCGCTGACCGAAGGCAACCAGCAAGTGGTCGGCATCGACTACCCGGACCTGGTCAAGGACTGTGGCGTGGGCGACGAGCTGTTGCTCGACGACGGCCGCGTGGTGATGCGCGTCGAGACCGCTACCGCCACCGAACTGAACTGCGTCGTGACCATCGGCGGCCCGCTGTCGGACCACAAAGGCATCAACCGTCGCGGCGGTGGCCTGACGGCCCCAGCCCTGACCGAAAAAGACAAGGCCGACATCAAGCTGGCCGCGGAAATGGAAGTCGACTACTTGGCCGTGTCCTTCCCCCGTGACGCGGCGGACATGGAATACGCCCGTCAACTGCGCGACGAAGCCGGCGGCACCGCCTGGCTGGTGGCCAAGATCGAACGCGCCGAAGCCGTGGCCGACGACGAAACCCTCGACGGCCTGATCAAGGCGTCCGACGCCGTGATGGTGGCCCGTGGCGACCTGGGCGTGGAAATCGGCGATGCCGAGCTGGTGGGCATCCAGAAGAAGATCATTCTGCATGCACGCCGCCACAACAAAGCGGTGATCGTTGCGACCCAGATGATGGAGTCGATGATCCAGAACCCGATGCCGACCCGCGCCGAAGTGTCCGACGTAGCCAACGCCGTGCTCGACTACACCGACGCCGTGATGCTCTCGGCCGAAAGCGCCGCCGGCCTCTACCCGCTCGAAGCGGTGCAGGCCATGGCGCGTATCTGCATCGGCGCTGAAAAGCACCCGACCAGCAAGACCTCCAGCCACCGCATCGGCAAGACCTTCGAGCGCTGCGACGAAAGCATCGCCCTGGCGACGATGTACACCGCCAACCACTTCCCGGGCGTGAAGGCGATCATCGCCTTGACCGAAAGTGGTTACACGCCGCTGATCATGTCGCGCATCCGCTCCTCGGTGCCGATCTACGCGTTCTCCCCACACCGCGAAACCCAGGCCCGCGCATCGATGTTCCGTGGCGTCTACACCGTGCCGTTCGACCCGGCGGCCCTGCAACCGGGCGAAGTCAGCCAGGCGGCGGTGGATGAACTGGTCAAGCGCGGCGTGGTGCAGACCGGCGACTGGGTCATCCTGACCAAGGGCGACAGCTACCACACCATCGGCGGCACCAACGGGATGAAGATCCTGCACGTTGGCGACCCGATGGTCTGAGTGACCGAGCGCTGAAAAACAAAAGCCCTGCCATGTGAATGGTGGGGCTTTTTGGTTTTTGTCTTCTGAAGCCTGTACTGCCTGTGCTGCCGCCATCGCGAGCAAGCTCCCACAGTAGGTCTGTGGTGTTCATCAATAATGTGTTCAACACAAAACCCTGTGGGAGCGAGCTTGCTCGCGATAGGGCCGGACCAGGCACCAAAAAACTCAACGCCTGTTGATAAACCCCGACAACGCCGCCACCGCCTCGGGCGAGCGCAGGCGTTGGGTGAACAACTTGCCCTCCTCTTCGATCACCTTGCGCAATGCTTCCCGGTCCGGCGCTTTCATCAGTTGCTTGCTGATGCGCACCGCTTCCGGCGGCAGCGATTCGAAGCGCAATGCCACTTCCCTGGCCTTGGCCAACACCGCTTCGCCATTGTCCAGCGCCTCGGTGGCGATGCCCCATGCGACCGCCTGTTCCCCACTGAAGCCCTCGCCCAACAGCAACAATTGCGCAGCCTTGGCCTGGCCCAGCAGCCGCGGCAGGATCAGGCTGGAGCCGAACTCCGGGCACAAACCCAGGTTGACGAACGGCATGCGCAGCCGCGCATCCCGGCTGACGTAGACCAGGTCGCAATGCAGCAGCAACGTCGTGCCGATGCCCACCGCCGGCCCGGCCACGGCGGCGATCACCGGTTTGCGACAATCGAGCAGGCTGAGCATGAACTGGAATACCGGGTTATCGAGGTCGTTCGGCTGTTCGAGGAAGTCGACGATGTCGTTACCGGCGGTGAAGCAATCGCTGGAGCCGGTGAGCAGCACCGCGCGAATCTGCGGGTCGGTGTCGGCCATCGTCAGGGCATGGGCCAATTGACTGTACATCGCCCGGGTGAGGGCGTTTTTCTTGTCCGGGCGGTTCAAGCGCACGGTCAGCAGGCCGCGTTCACGGTCGAACAACAGGGTTTCGGTCATGGTCGGTCTCGCGTCTGGAAATCAGCGCTCAACCACGGGGCAGGAAGACGTCGGCCAGCAGTTGATTGCGCGGCAAGCCGGCCAGGTACAAACGCTTGGCAAAGGCCTCGACCCGGTCGGGATGGCCGCAGAGTAAGGCTTGGGTTTGCCGGGAAACAAGCCGCAGTTGCGCCAAGGCGGACGGCGCCTCGGCCGCGGTCAGCAGCTCCACCGAGAGGTTTTGATGCTTGGCCGCCAGCGCCTCCAGGGGTTTGGCCAGGTAATGCCCGGCCGCATCATGGGCCACGTGAATAAGGCGAATCGCGCCTTGGTGATGCTGGCGCAACGCCTCGCGCAGCAAGCCGAACAGCGGCGCCAAGCCCGTCCCGGCGGCGAGCAGCCACAGCGGCCTGGCATGCCAGTCGGGATCGTAGTGCAAGGCGCCACCGCGCAGCTCGCCCAGGCGGATCGGGTCGCCGGCGTTCATCTGCCGGGCCGCCTCGATGAACTGGCCGGGCTCACGGCAATCGAGGTGGAACTCCAGGAAACGGTCTTCTTCGGGCAGGCTTGCCAGGGAATATGGCCGGGCCACCTCGCCGGCCCACAGCACCAGATGCTGCCCGGCCCGATACCGCAGCGGCCGTTCGGGGGTGACGCGCAAGCGCAACACCTCGCCGCCCAGCCAATCCACTGCCATCACCTGGGCGGCCTGGCCGTCACGTTGCGGATCGAAGGTGTGGATCTGCACATCCTCCACCACCTGGCATTGACACGCCAACCGCCAGCCCTGGTCGCGCTGCGTCGGGCTCAGGGCATCGGGACGGCTGTCACGCACGTCGCCACCCACGCACTGCACCAGGCAAGCGTGGCAGCTCCCGGCGCGGCAACTGTAGGGCACCGGCACGCCGGCACCGTTCAAGGCGTCCAGCAGATTACTGCCCGCCGCCACCGTCCAGTGTCGACCGGCGACTGTCAGTTCAGGCATCGACGTTCTCCCAAGCGGCGGCGCACCGATTGCGGCCGTCTCGCTTGGCACGGTACAGGGCCTGGTCGGCCCGCTGCAACGCGTTGTCCAGGTCATCGCCCATGTCCAGCATCGTCATGCCCGCCGACAGGCTGAGGGCGCCGACCTGCAGGCCGATCAGCTCGACTTCGGTGAACGCCAGCCGCAGCCGCTCGCAACAGGCCGTCAGGCGCTGGGGGTCGCAAGCGGGCAGCAGCATGACGAATTCCTCGCCGCCATAACGAGCCAGTACATCGCCTTCACGCAGGCACGCCGTGGCGACAGCGGCGAACGCCTGCAACACTTGATCGCCGGCGGCGTGGCCGTGCAGGTCGTTGATGCGCTTGAAATGGTCAAGGTCGATCAGGGCCAGGCCATGGGCGACGCCGGGCCGGAGGGTGTTGAGTTCGCGGGAGGCCAGGCGCAGGAAATGCCGGCGATTGAACAGCCCGGTCAGCTCATCGGTGGCCACCAGGTCTTCGAGTTGGCGCATCATGCCGCGCAAGGTGTCCTGGTGCGCCTGCAAGGCAAACCGCCGCTGGCGCATGCGCTGGCGTGAGGTCTGGACGTAGCGGGCGTAAAACACCAGCCACACCAGCACGAGAAACAGCACGGCCACCTGCAACCCGGCCAAGGTGGGATCGGGAAGCCTGAAGAAATAACCGTCCCAGAGGGTAATCGCGGTGAAACTGATGAACACCAGCGACGCGCAGCGCACAAAGGCCCGGCGTGACAGGTGGAACAGCCCGAACAACAGAATCAGCACATAAAACACCAGGAACACGCCTCGGGCCTGGTCCAGGTGCGCCATCATCCAGGTCTGCCAGCCCAGGCCGATCAACACCTGGACTTCGGTGAGGCTGGGGTCGGCGAAGCGCAGGTTGCGGTCGGTGATAAACAATGTGAACAGCCCGGCCTGGCACAGCACGACCAACACGCTGCCGATGATGACACCGCGCAACGAGTCCAGGTAATGCCCACTGAAAAATGCCAGCCACAACAAAACCAGTGCCAGCGCGTACGTCGCGGCCGCCAAAGCGAAGCGTTTCAGCAAAAGACGTTGAATGGCGTTATGGGTCAATCGTTGACTCACCATGGGAAAGGAAACTGACAGGAGGCGTCCTACGCTACAGGCCAGACGCCACTTTAGTGGCGTGTAGGACAAATGACCATTCAATTCTGGAGCAGAAAAATGGCGTCAAAGCAATGGCCCAATTGACGCAGTGGCTCGCGCCCCTGATATCCCTGTGGCGGGGGGGGGGGGGGCCCCGCGGGGGGGGGGGGGGGGGGAAAAAAAGGGGGCCGCGGGGCAGCCCGCGGCGGGCCCAAAACA
>NZ_JBIXJT010000007.1:0-65067 GCF_052871455.1 Pseudomonas sp. LARHCG127 | reverse complement strand
GGCTCGCGCCCCTGATCTCCCTGTGGCGAGTGAGCTTGCTCCCGCTCGGTTGCGCAGCGACCGCAAAATCCTGGGGCCGCTGCGCAGCCCAGCGGGAGCAAGCTCCCTCGCCACAGGCTTTCACCGCCATCCTCATCAGTCCGTCGCGATCGCGAGCAAGCTCGCTCCCACAGGATGCTGGCCTGCGATATACTGCCGCGCCTTTTTAGCGTCGCGCCAGCATGCCCGGCGTGCCTTATAGAGGTGCCGCCCGTCGACCGATGCACCCAAGCGGCCGGCACCTTATTGAATGTTCCCGTCTTTAGAGAGGAGCGCGACTCATGACCGTGATCAAGCAAGATGACCTGATACAGAGCGTCGCCGACGCCCTGCAGTTCATTTCCTATTACCACCCCGTGGATTTCATCCAGGCGATGCACGAAGCCTACCTGCGCGAAGAATCGCCGGCGGCCCGTGACTCCATGGCACAGATCCTGATCAACTCGCGCATGTGCGCCACCGGCCATCGGCCGATCTGCCAGGACACCGGCATCGTGACCGTGTTCGTGCGCGTGGGCATGGATGTGCGTTGGGATGGCGCGACCATGGGCCTGGACGACATGATCAACGAGGGCGTGCGTCGCGCCTACAACCTGCCGGAAAATGTCCTGCGTGCCTCCATCCTCGCCGACCCGGCAGGCGCACGCAAAAACACCAAGGACAACACCCCGGCGGTCATCCACTACTCCATCGTCCCGGGCAACACCGTGGAAGTGGACGTGGCGGCCAAGGGCGGCGGTTCCGAGAACAAGTCGAAGATGGCCATGCTCAACCCGTCCGACTCCATCGTCGACTGGGTGCTCAAGACCGTTCCGACCATGGGCGCCGGCTGGTGCCCACCGGGCATGCTCGGCATCGGCATCGGCGGCACTGCCGAGAAAGCCGCGGTGATGGCCAAGGAAGTCTTGATGGAATCCATCGACATCCATGAGCTCAAGGCCCGCGGCCCGCAGAACCGTATCGAAGAGATGCGCCTGGAGCTGTTCGAGAAGGTCAACCAACTGGGCATCGGCGCCCAGGGCCTGGGTGGCCTGACGACCGTGCTCGACGTGAAGATCATGGATTACCCGACCCACGCCGCCTCCCTGCCGGTGTGCATGATCCCCAACTGCGCCGCCACCCGTCACGCCCACTTCGTGCTGGACGGCACCGGCCCGGCTGCGCTGGAAGCGCCACCGCTGGACGCCTACCCGGAAATCGTCTGGGAAGCCGGCCCGTCGGCCCGTCGCGTCAACCTCGACACCTTGACCCCGGAAGACGTGCAGAGCTGGAAGCCGGGCGAAACCGTGCTGCTCAACGGCAAGATGCTCACCGGTCGCGACGCCGCGCACAAACGCATGGTCGAGATGCTGAACAAGGGTGAAACCTTGCCGGTGGACCTCAAGGGCCGCTTCATCTACTACGTCGGCCCGGTCGATCCGGTCGGCGACGAAGTGGTCGGCCCAGCCGGTCCGACCACCGCTACACGGATGGACAAGTTCACCCGCCAGATCCTCGAGCAGACCGGCCTGTTGGGCATGATCGGCAAATCCGAGCGCGGCCCGACCGCCATCGAAGCGATCAAGGACAACAAAGCCGTCTACCTGATGGCCGTCGGCGGTGCCGCTTACCTGGTGGCCCAGGCGATCAAGAAATCCAAGGTCCTGGCGTTCGCCGAACTGGGCATGGAAGCGATCTACGAGTTCGAGGTCAAGGACATGCCAGTGACGGTCGCCGTGGACAGCAAGGGCGAGTCGGTGCATATCACCGGTCCTGCCATCTGGCAGAAGAAGATCAGCGACAGCCTGGCGGTCGAAGTGCAGTAACAGGCATTTTGGCGCAATGAAAAAGGCCGGTGGGGCAACAACCCCACCGGCCTTTTTTGTGCAGGCACCAAAGCCATACCTACACAACCTTGTGGCGAGGGAGCTTGCTCCCGCTGGGCTGCGTAGCAGCCCCAAACCAGTCAACCCAGTACTCCAGGAAAAATCGGCCGACTGGTTTTACGACTGCTGCGCAGCCGAGCGGGAGCAAGCTCCCTCGCCACGATGGTTTATATCCAGCATTCAAGTAACTGACCCACCGCCAATTCCCTGTGGGAGCGGGCTTGCTCGCGAAAGCGGTGGGCCAGCCGACATCAATGTTGAATGTGCCGGCTTCTTCGCGAGCAAGCCCGCTCCCACAGGATCTGCGGCAGGCTCGAAGTACATGATCGCTTGACGCAACCGCCATGCTATCGTGCCCGCCCGACTTTCCACTGGTTTACGCCAGCATGCTGCCGACCACCCGTACCTTGCGCCTGTCGTTGTACACCTTGCTGATCCTCGCCGGCGCGGCGGTTGCCGCCACCCTCGCCGTGCGCCACGCCGAGCGCGAGGCCTTGGAAGAAGACGCCAGCCGTGCCAGCCAGCAGTTGGCGCTGTATGCCAATTCGTTGCATACCCTGATCGAACGCTACCGCGCCCTGCCCGCCGTGCTGGCGCTGGACCCAGAGTTGCGCTCGGCCCTCAAGGGGCCGGTCAGTCCAGCCCAGCAGGATGCGTTGAATCGCAAGCTCGAACAGATCAATGGCGCCGCCCAGTCATCCACATTGGAACTGCTCGACCACAGCGGCCTGGCCGTCGCGGCCAGCAACTGGCGCTTGCCCAGCAGCTATGTCGGTCACAACTACGGGTTTCGCCCTTACTTCATCCAGACACGCACCCATGGCACCGGGCGGTTTTATGCGGTGGGCGTGACCAGTGGCATTCCCGGTTACTTCCTGTCCAGCGCGGTGACCGACGACGACGGCAAGTTCCTCGGTGCGATGGTGGTGAAGCTCGAATTCCCGGAGCTGGAGAAAGAGTGGCGCCAGGGCAGCGACACGTTGCTGGTCAGCGATGCGCGAGGCATCATCTTCATCGCCAACCGCCCGGGCTGGCGCTATCGCCACCTGCGCGCGCTGTCCGACAGCGACCTTGCCGAGCTCAAGGCTACGCGCCAATACGACAAGCAACCGCTGAAACCGCTGGCCTTCGAGCCGCTGCGCCGCTTCGATGACAACAGCCATCTGGCCCGGGTAGAAGCCCCCGATGGCTCGGCGGATTACCTGTGGGAATCCTTGCCGTTGACCGCCGAGGGCTGGACCCTGCACTTGCTGCGCCGCCCGCAGATTACCTTCGAGGACTTGCGCAACGCCGGGCTCGCCGCTGCGGGTTTGTGGTTGGCGCTGGTGTTCCTGTTGCTGTTTCTCAACCAGCGCTGGCGCCTGGCAAGGTTGCGCCAGCGCAGCCGCGAAGAGCTGGAACGGCTGGTGGAGGAGCGCACTCGGGATCTGCGCACGGCCCAGGACGGGCTGGTGCAATCGGCCAAGCTGGCGGCGCTGGGGCAGATGTCGGCGGCCCTGGCCCATGAAATCAACCAACCGTTGACCGCCCAGCGCATGCAATTGGCAACCCTGCGCCTGCTGCTGGATCACGGTCGGGTCGATGATGCCTACAAGGCCCTCAAGCCGGTGGATGACATGTTGACCCGCATGGCCGCCCTCACCGGCCACTTGAAGACGTTCGCGCGCAAAAGCCCCAGCGGCCTGCGCGAACGACTGGACCTGGCGGCGGTGGTGGACCAGGCCCTGCAATTGCTCGACACACGCCTGCGTGATGAGCAGGTCAGTACCGTGTTGCACCTGACCCGCCCGGCGTGGGTGCGTGGCGATGCGATCCGTCTCGAACAGGTGTTGATCAACCTGCTGCGCAACGCCCTCGACGCCATGGTCGGTCAACCGCTCAAACGCTTGGAAGTGCGCCTGGAGGCCGATGAGCACTTGTGGCGCCTGAGCGTCAGCGACAGCGGCACCGGCATCGCCGAGGAACACCTGGCCCAGGTGTTCGATCCGTTCTTCACCACCAAGGCCGTGGGCGACGGCCTGGGCCTGGGGCTGGCGGTTTCGTTCGCAATCATCCATGAATCCGGTGGACGGCTGACGGCGGACAATCATGAGAACGGCGCGGTATTCTGCGTGACCTTGCCCATTGATCAGGAGGCTCAACCGCATGCTTGATTCAGTCATGGTCGTGGATGACGAAGGCAGCATTCGCAGTGCCGTCGAGCAATGGTTGAGCCTGTCGGGATTCCAGGTGCAACTGTTCAGCCGCGCCGACGAATGCCTGGCCCGGTTGCCGGAGCATTTCCCCGGGGTGATCCTCAGCGACGTGCGCATGCCCGGCCTCAGCGGCCTGGAGCTGCTGGCCGAAGTGCGCCGCCGGGATCCGGACCTGCCGGTAATTCTCTTGACCGGTCACGGCGACGTGCCCATGGCGGTGGAGGCCATGCGCGACGGTGCCTACGACTTCCTGGAAAAACCCTTCAGCCCGGAAGCCCTGCTTGGCAGTTTGCGCAGGGCCCTGGACAAGCGTTTCCTGGTGCTGGAAAACCGTCGATTGCACGAGCAGGCCGATGCCAGGACCAGGCTCGATGCCACCTTGCTTGGCGTCTCCCGCTCGTTGCAAAACCTGCGCCGCCAAGTGCTGGACCTGGCGACATTGCCGGTCAACGTGTTGATCCGTGGTGAAACCGGCAGTGGCAAGGAGTTGGTCGCCCGCTGCCTGCACGACTTCGGCCCGCGGGCGAGCAAACCCTTCGTGGCGTTGAACTGCGCAGCCATCCCCGAACCACTGTTCGAAGCGGAACTGTTCGGCCATGAAAGCGGCGCCTTCACCGGCGCCCAGGGCAAACGCATCGGCAAGCTCGAATACGCCGACGGCGGCACGCTGTTCCTCGATGAAATCGAAAGCATGCCGCTGGCCCAGCAGGCCAAGTTGCTGCGAGTTCTGCAGGAGAAGAAGCTCGAACGCCTGGGTTCCAACCAGAGCATCAACGTGGATCTGCGCATCATCGCCGCCACCAAGCCGGACTTGCTGGACGAAGCACGGGCCGGGCGTTTTCGCGAGGACCTGGCCTACCGCTTGAACATCGCCGAGCTGCGCCTGCCACCCTTACGTGAGCGGCGCGAAGATATTCCGTTGCTGTTCGAGCATTTCACCCACAGCGCCGCCGAACGCCTCGGCCGCCCCGCCACGCCCTTGAGTGGCCCGCAACTGAGCCATCTGCTGAGCCACGATTGGCCGGGCAACGTGCGCGAGCTGGCCAACGTCGCCGAACGCCAGGTATTGGGGCTCGATCAACTGCCCGTCCTGGAGGCGGAGCCGGGCCAGTCCCTGGCGGCCCAGCAGGAAGCCTTCGAAGCCCAATGCCTGCGCGCCGCCCTGACTCGACATAAAGGCGATGTGAAAGCGGTGCTAGAGGAACTGCAACTGCCGCGCCGCACCTTCAATGAAAAGATGCAGCGGCATGGGTTGAGTCGAGAGATGTTCCTGCAGGACAACTGATGGGCTGTCGCGACGCGACTCGCGATCACCCCTGGCCTGGGGTCAACCCGACAGCAAACTGGCAATCAGCCGTTTCCGACCTGCCACATCCAGCGCGCGGTAGCCATCCAATAGCAATTCTTCATCCGGCGCCAAGGCCGGTGCGGTTGGCGCACGCTCGCCCGTCAGGACGTAGTGGGCATCCACCCCGATCGCCACCAGTTTCGCCACCAGATCGGCCGGGCATTTCTGCCGCCCGGAGACCACTTCTTTCAGGCGTTGCGGGCTCGACTCGCCTGCCGCACGAGACGCGGCGGCCAGCGAAACACCACAACGCGTAATTTCTTCGCGCAGACGAACGTGGATATAATCCACCAAAACTATTGACATGGTGGATATATCCCACCAAAATCGCCAACACAAAAAACGGCCATCATCGCCTCACTAGAATCGGCACCACGGCCGTGCAAAGACTGCGCGCATTCGGAATCCCATCCATTTCGCGGTAATCAGCAAGCAGGGTGCATTGAGCATGAATTTACTCCGGAAATTTCCTACAGGAAATAGCGAAGAGTCTGAAAGCAAAAAAGAGGTAGGACACGGGGTCTTGCGCGGCGTAACGAAGCGCCGTTTTTTTCTCATGCATGACCGCAGGTTGGGTCGAAACACGTCCCCTATGTATTAAACGTTGATCGTCCCTCTTCCTTGTTCGAGGTTTTAAATGCATTTGTATCAAGTGTTTACCCGTCCCTGGGCTGCCCTGGGCAAACTGGCATTCATGACGCTCGCCATCGGCCTGTCGTTGCCAGCCACCGCGAACATGGTGGTCTACCCGATGAACAGCACCATCGGCACCGAGCAGGACGGCATTGGCCAGATCCAACTGCACTCCAAGTCCGACAAGGTGCAATACATCAAGGTCAACGTGACCCAGATCCAGCGCCCCGGCACGCCCGACGAACACGAAAGCCCGCTGTCGCCGGCCGATGCCCTGGGCATTGTCGTGTCGCCACAGCGCACGGTGCTGGCGCCCGGCGCGAGTCGCACCATACGGATCATCGCCCAGGCGATACCCAGCGAAGAAACCGTCTACCGGGTCTATTTCGAGCCGGTCGCGGCACCGGGCCTGGCGGACGAAGACGATTCAGAGCCCGACGGCGTACAACCCAAGATCGGCGTCAATCTGATCTGGGGCGCCTTGGTGCGCGTGTTACCCGACGATCGCCGCACCAGCCTCAAGCTGCAACCCAAGAGCAACGAACTGCGCAACGACGGCACCCTGCGCGTCGGCGTGCTGCAGGTCGGCCAGTGCGCCGACGTCCAGGGCGAGAAAGACTGCATCTGGAACGACGTCAACCGCAGCCTTTACCCCGGCAGCACGCTGCCAGTCTCACCCGGTTCAAGTGGCAACGTGGTCGTGCGTTTCGTGACCAGCGACGACAAACGTCCCCGCACCCTCGCCGTATTGCCGGAAAGCTGATTCCCATTTTTCACCCAAGCCACGTGCCTTGGCACGTGGTCAGGCCCCCGTTCACCCATAGCAAAAGAGGAACACCCATGAAACTGATGAAATTCGCCCCCTTGGCCCTGGTCGCCCTGACCTCGCTGCCCGCCATGGCGGTGGAGAAGAGCATTATGGTCTTTGCCGATGTCGACCCGACGCTGGAAATCCTCCAGTCCGATGGCAGCCCGTTGCCGCCTTCCATGGAGATGGCCTACCTGCCGGGTGCCGGCCTGCGGCCGACCAGCCTGGGTACGCGGATCTACAGCAATGACACCGACAAAGACATGACCTTGCGACTGATCACCAGTCCGGTCCTGGCCAACATGACCAACCCCGCCGCCGCCGCCGTTCCCCTGAGCGTGAGCTACGGCGGTCGTGCGCTCAACACCACCGGTGTCACGTTGCCCGCCGCCGACCTGTTCCCGGGTGGCGACCCTACCAGCGGCTCGATCGAGCAAATGCTGGAGATCCGCCAGAGCACCGCGGGCGCCATCGCCAACGCCGGTCGTTACGAAGGCATGGTCAGCCTGGTATTGACCCAGCAGCCGTAAGTATCGCCGGTTCATCCCCAGAAGGGAGGTACGGCACCGTCGTACTTCCCTTTTCCTTCGTCAAGGCCCTGTATGAAACGCCACTTCACTGCACTCTCCATCTCCCTGACCTGGGCGCTGGCCGATGCCGTATCGGCCGCGTCCACCGATCTGCCCCAGGTGCCGGCCGGTTTCGAGGCGCTGGTTGAAGGTCAGGTGGAACAACTCGAACTTCAATTGCTCAATCGCAACCTCGGCCTGCACCCGGTAATGGTGCGACCCGGCCGTATCGAATTCCAACAGCCCGAGCGAATCGCGGCGCTGCTGGTCGAGGCCGGTGCCTCGGCCTCCGCCCAGGAACTGCAACCCTTGCTGTCCGAACCGTTGCCCAGCAACAGCCAGTTGGCCTGCTCCTATGGCCTGGCCAGCGAAGCGAGCTGCGGCTACCTGGAAACCGACGCGGTGGCGGTGATTCTCGACGAGGCCGGCGCACGCCTGCAAATCCTCATGCGCAAGGACTGGCTGCCGGCCAACGATGCGGCGGCGCTGCGCTTGCATACGCCCACCGAGGCCCAGAACGCCCTGGTCCATCGGCAGAACATCAACATCGCCCAGGCCGACAGCTACCGCGCCCTGGGTGCCAGCGGCCTCGGTGCCCTTGGCCTGGGCGAAACCAGCCACCTGGGCTT
The DNA here is from genome assembly GCF_052871455.1 of Pseudomonas sp. LARHCG127. Classification (NCBI taxonomy): domain Bacteria; kingdom Pseudomonadati; phylum Pseudomonadota; class Gammaproteobacteria; order Pseudomonadales; family Pseudomonadaceae; genus Pseudomonas; species Pseudomonas sp. LARHCG127. The sequence goes on along the minus strand of NZ_JBIXJT010000007.1, from coordinate 56,981 downwards.
CACCTGGAACTACCAGGCCTACCAGAACAAGCGCGGCAGCGAGAGCAACCTGGAGTTCAACAACGCCTATTACCGGCAGGACTTCGATCGCGAACACTACGCCCAGGCCGGGCGCATGGACATGAGCAACCTGTCCAGCGCCGAAGGCGGCAACTTCAGCTTCAGCCTGTTGCCCCTGGGCCGGATCGACGGCGCCCGCGTCGGCACCACCCTGGCCTACCTCAACCGCGAAGTCGTTGGGCAAGGTACGCCGATTTCCCTGATCCTGACCCAACGCTCGCGGGTCGATGCGTTCCGTGGCGAAGAACTGCTGTCCACGTCCTACCTCGACGCCGGGGTGCAGAACGTCGACACCCGGACCTTTCCCAACGGCAGCTATCCGGTGACCCTGCGGGTGATCGAAAACGGCCAGGTGACCCGTACTGAAACCGTGCCTTTCAGCCGCACCGACGGCAACGGCCTGGGGGACGACACCGTGCAATGGTTCCTGCAAGGCGGGCGCACGGCGGAACATTCGCTGTACGAACAGGATCCCTCCGCCGTGGCCCAGACTGGCCTGCGCATTCCGTTGCGCGATGACCTGGCGCTCACCAGCGCGGTGACGTGGCTGGACTCGGCGTTCTACAACGAAAGCCGCCTGGATTGGGCCGGCACGCTGGGGGCCAGCAGTTGGTCGGTATCCGGCGCCGTCCTGGCCGGCAACGATGGCGCGACCGGCAACAGCCAGCAATTGACCTTTGCCCACGGGATCTCCTGGAACCTGTATCGCTATTCGTTGCGCAGCCCGTCCTGCGAACACAACACCCGCGCCTACCAGCAAAGCGGCTGCAATGAATCGTTGATGGCCAGCGCCTCCCTGCCGCTGGCCGGTGGCACCTTCAGCGCCGGCTATACGTACAATCGCTATGCCCAGGTGAACCCCTATTCCTATTGGAACGATTTTCTCGACGAAGACGACCCGACCCGCGACCTGACCACCTCCACCTGGGCCCGGACCCTGCAAGTGGGCTTCTCCCGCAGCCATGTCCTGGGGCCGTTCCATCTCATCAATCGGGTGGGCGCCTTCCGCAATGCCAGCGGCAACCGCGACACCGACCACGGCGTGTACCTGAGCCTGAGCCTGTCCCACAACGAGCGCTCGAACACCGGCGGCTACCGCCAAAGCAATATCGGCGTGGACATGCGCCGCGAACAGCAGGCCCGTGACAGCCTGCGCACCGGCCTGGGCCATACCCGCGCCTGGGACAACGAACAGGGCCGGAACGAAGTGAACACCGGCGTCGGCTACGATGACCTGGGCCGCTGGGACGCGGAACTCGCCGGGCGGATCGAACGCAACTGGGGCGAAACCAGCCTGGCCGTGGCCCAACGCGGCGGCGACCAGCAGGACTCGCGGCCCAGCTTCAGCGGCAACCATGCGTCTTCCCTGGCGCTGGGACGCGAAGGCTTTTTCTGGGGCCAGGGCCAGGGTGGCACGGGCCCAGGTGCGGCGGTGGGCATCGTCGCCGCGCCGCTGGAAAACGCCAGCGGTGCGGCCGCCAAGATCAGCGGCGGCTACGGCGCCCAGACCAGCATCGGCTTCGGCGAAAAGCGCCTGATTCCGGTCAATGGCTTCGAAGCCACCCAGACCCGCATTAGCGACGCCGATGCCTCGCGCCAGAACCTCAGCTCGGTGAACGTCGGCAACGGCAGCCGCGAGTGGTTCCTGCCACCGGGCAAACTGGCGGTGCAACGGATCGAGTCCAGCGTCAGCTACACCTACGTCGGACGCTTGGTGAATCCGCAAGGTGAACCGCTGGCACAGGCAGCCATTCTCAATGCGGCGATGCTCGAAACCGGCGAGGACGGCAGCTTCGTCGTCGACCTCAACCATCACCCCGAGCCCTTGTTCGCCCTGGACCTCAACGGTGTGCACGCCTGCGCGATCCAAACCCGCGCGGCCCGCAGCAGCCTGCGCCGGGTCGGCACACTGACCTGCGAAAGCACCACTCTGGACGCTTTGCCCAAGGACCTCAACGACCCGGATCGCCTGGGACGCTGGACCGCACGGCGCAGTGCCGCGTTATCGTCGGACAAGAGGAATCAGCCATGAGCAGAACCTTGAACCATTGGGCCCTTCACCTGGTTGTACTCGTTTACTCGGGCGCCGTGCTGCCGGCGCTAGCGGATGTCCATCCCGTCGACCACTACCAGATGGTGACGCTCAATTACGACCGGGCGGCGCCACCTGGGGATCATTACCTCTGGAATAAGATGCTGCATGGCTGGCACGAAGCCCCACAAACGCAAACCGGCTATAGAACCATGCATTTTGTTTGCCTTTCCAATACCGATCCCGCGACCGGCCAGTGCCGCACATCCAGCTATGGGGAAACCGGTATCACCAACGTAGCGCTGCGTTTCACCGAGAGACGCAGCCGCCTGTCCGTGGTACTGCAGGTCAGAGGCTATCTGTCGCGCAAACGCCATCTTGGCAACGGTTGCGGAACCTGGGTGCCGCTTGACTTCTTGCTGAGTTCAACGGCAAGGCTCAGTACCTGCGGGGAGGAGGAGCCCACGGGCACGGCCTCTACCCTTTGGATTCCTCAATCGGAGCTCGCCAAGCTACCCTCCGGTGGCGTCTGGACCGCGCAACTGATCATGAAACTCAAAACGTATCACTCGCAACCCATTGGAAACGCCAAGACCTTCACCGTGGATTTCAAGCTGGACGTCACCGACCACAACAGCATGCAAATCTACCTCCCCGACTACGGCATCAGCACTCCACAGGTAGACCTCAACCTGCGAACCCGCCCGTTGAGCACCGCACCCGGTGGCATCGTCTCCGGCCAGGCGGTGGTGGATGCCTGCCTCTACGACGGCTACAACGCCAACAGCCAGCGCTACGAGATTCGCGTGACCGGCATGAACTCCGTGCCGGGCATGGACGGACGCTTCTTCGTCCACCATGTCTCCGGCGGCACCGGCGAGCGTAACCGCATCGAATACAAGGTGCGCACCCGCACCGCCAATCTAGGGGAGACGCAACATCAGTCCGGGCAACCGGTGAGTTTCAGCGGCATCAACAACGCCGAGATCCGCGCCGTGAAACTGCCCAATGTGCCTTTCCCGGTGGTATGCACACCGTGGCCGATCACCTTGGACACGCCGGCGTTCAACCAGATCGACAAGAACACTGGGCAGTATCGGGGCGAGTTGAAGCTGGAGTTCACGCCTTCGACGTCTTCGCCCTGAGTTTTTTGGCGCCCAGGGTGGCGCCATCGCGAGCAGGCTCGCTCCCACAAGGATTATGTGTACACAGGTCCAAATGTGGGAGCGAGCCTGCTCGCGATGAGGCCAGCAGCGCCGTCAAATTTCCCCTTCCAAAAATGCAGTCATAAGAACCCGCAATGAACAGACTCTTTCCCCGATGGGCTCGCCGATTAGGCGCGCTCATCGCTGCAGCCACCGCATTACCCGCCTTCGCAGGCGTCGTACCCAGCGACCACTACCAATCCGTGGTCCTCAATTTCGACCGCTCGGCCCCACCCGCCGATCATTACCTTTGGACCCGGATGACGCATGGCTGGAGCGAACAACACATACCGGGCGCCGGATATACGAACCTGCACTTTGTCTGCCTGTCCAGCACGGATCCGGCCACGGGCCAATGTTCCACGACGACTGCCGGACGGTTGGGCACCACCAACATCCCGCTGCGCTTCACCGAGCGGCGCAGCGGTCTGAGCTATGTACTCGTCCTCAAGGGCCAACTCCACCGCAGGTTTCCGCTCAATCTTTGCAACGGGTCTTGGGACGGCAAGATATTTGTCTTGACCACCAACGCACCGGCTTATTGCGGCCAGGAAGATGAGGAAGTTTCCCTGCGATCGGAGGGGACAGGCTCAACCGTCTGGCTCCCCCAATCAGAACTCGCCAAACTGCCCACCGGCGGCATCTGGACGGCGAAGATGATCTTGAAACTCAAGCGGTATTACTCGCAACCGATCAGCGCGGCCAACACCTACACCGTAGACTTCAAGCTCGACGTCACCGACCACAACAACATGCAAATCTACCTGCCCGCCTACGGCATCAGCACTCCACAGGTAGACCTCAACCTGCGCACCCGCCCGTTGAGCACCGCCCCTGGCGGCGTCGTCTCCGGCCAGGCGGTGGTGGATGCCTGCCTCTACGACGGCTACAACGCCAACAGCCAGCGCTACGAGATTCGCGTGACCGGCATGAATCCCGTGCCGGGCATGGACGGGCGCTTCTTTGCCCATCATGTCTCAGGCGGCACGGGTGAGCACAACCGCATCGAGTACAAGGTACGCACCCGCACCGCCAATCTAGGGGAGACGCAACATCAGTCCGGGCAACCGGTGAGTTTCACCGGCATCAACAACGCCGAGATCCGCGCCGTGAAACTGCCCAATGTGCCGTTCCCGGTGGTATGCACACCGTGGCCGATCACCTTGGACACGCCGGCGTTCAACCAGATCGACAAGAACACCGGGCAGTATCGGGGCGAGTTGAAGCTGGAGTTCACGCCTTCGACGTCTTCGCCCTGAGGTTTTTGGGCGCCTGGAGTGGCCTCATCGCGAGCAGGCTCGCTCCCACAAGGATTATGTGTCCACAGGTCCAAATGTGGGAGCGAGCCTGCTCGCGATGAGGGCACTAGAGCCACCGAATTCTCCCATTTAGCCGTGGGGGCCAAGTTGACATCGCGGCGATGAAAAACAGATCGGCCATGTATGAAAAATCTGTCATTCAACTGCGATTAATCCCGCGTTAATGCCCGTGCCCCACCCTGGGTTCACTGAATCGATGTCCTGCGCAAGGTTCGCTGCGAATGCCAAAGCGAGTGAATGCGCCCGCCTTAACATCGATTTAATAGATTGTTATTAGCATTTATTTGCGCTTTTCAATCAATTTTATTGGCGTAGCATTCAACCCATGCAAGACACATCGCCAACGAACCAGGAGTAATCACCATGAAAACCAAACTGATCATCGCCCTGACCCTGTCTGTACTGGCCGCCAACACCTTCGCCGCCGATGGCTTCGACCGCACCGTCGCCGCTGACGGTTACGACCGCACTGGCGCCGCCACTGTTGCTGCCGATGGTTTCGACCGCACCAATGGCGCCATCGCTGAAGACGGCTTCGACCGCACCAACGGCGCCCTCGCTGAAGACGGCTTCGACCGCACCAGCGGCGCTCTCGCTGAAGACGGCTTCGACCGCACCAGCGGCGCTCTCGCTGAAGATGGCTTCGACCGCACCAACGGCGCTGCCATCAGCTAATCCGATAACCCTCCCTCACAGCCCGGCTTCGGCCGGGCTTAGTTGTTTTTGGGGTCAGTGAAACCCGCACAGCGATAACAGCAGCGCACAGGTGTCGGATTTCAAAGATCCGATGTGTGGGCGCCCGCTCGCGAAAGGGCCGGCTCGCACCGCCACATAAGCGGATTCCCGCCCACACCCCCAGCTTCAATAAGCGGATTTCCGCTCACCGAATCACCACACCCCCTCTAGACCGGCCTTCTCCCACCTGGCACAGCTCCTGCTATAGCCCTGTCAGGCTGCGTTCCCACGCGCTCCACAAAAACAATTAAACGAAGGATCCTTCAATGGATAACTCAAACACCCTGCCCATCGGGTCGGCTGCCGTGCCCGCCCGTGAAAGAACCACCGCCAGCCGGATCAAGTCGATCTTCAGTGGCTCGGTCGGCAACATGGTCGAGTGGTACGACTGGTACGTCTACGCCGCGTTCTCCTTGTACTTCGCCAAAGCCTTCTTCCCCAAGGGCGACACCACCGCCCAATTGCTCAACACCGCCGCGATCTTCGCCGTCGGCTTCCTGATGCGTCCGATCGGTGGCTGGCTGATGGGCCTGTACGCTGACCGCGCCGGGCGCAAACGCGCATTGATGGCCTCGGTGTACCTGATGTGCTTTGGCTCGCTGATCATCGCCCTGAGCCCCGGCTACGAAACCATCGGCGTCGGTGCGCCGATCCTGCTGGTGTTCGCCCGCTTGCTCCAAGGCCTGTCGGTGGGTGGCGAATACGGCACCTCGGCGACTTACCTGAGCGAAATGGCGACCAAGGAACGTCGCGGCTTCTTCTCCAGCTTCCAGTATGTGACGCTGATCTCTGGCCAGCTCATCGCCCTCGGCGTACTGATCGTGCTGCAACAATTGCTGACCACCGAGCAGCTGTACGCCTGGGGCTGGCGCATCCCGTTCGCCATCGGCGCGCTGTGTGCGGTCGTTGCGCTGTACCTGCGTCGCGGCATGGAGGAAACCGAGTCGTTCACCAAGAAGGAAAAAGCCAAGGAAAGCGCCATGCGCACCTTGATGCGGCATCCCAAGGAATTGTTGACCGTGGTCGGCCTGACCATGGGCGGCACCCTGGCCTTCTACACCTACACCACTTACATGCAGAAATACCTGGTGAACACGGTGGGCATGAGCATTTCCGACTCCACCACCATTTCCGCCGCCACGCTGTTCCTGTTCATGTGCCTGCAACCGGTCATTGGCGGGCTCTCGGACAAGATCGGTCGCCGGCCGATCCTGATTGCCTTCGGCATCCTGGGGACGCTGTTCACCGTGCCGATCCTCACCACCCTGCACACCATCGAGACCTGGTGGGGCGCGTTCTTCCTGATCATGGCCGCGCTGATCATCGTCAGCGGCTACACCTCGATCAACGCCGTGGTGAAAGCCGAACTGTTCCCCACCGAAATCCGCGCCCTGGGCGTCGGCCTGCCCTATGCACTGACCGTGTCGATCTTCGGCGGCACCGCTGAATACATCGCACTGTGGTTCAAGAGCATCGGCATGGAAACCGGCTACTACTGGTACGTGACGGCGTGCATCGCGGTTTCGCTGCTGGTGTACATCACCATGAAAGACACCCGCAAGCACTCGCGCATCACCACTGACTGATCGCCGAGTCGTATAAACAGAAGGGGCGAACCTGAACGGGTTCGCCCCTTTCGTCGTTCCAGGACGTAGTCATTTCCTACATTAATTTCCACTTAATGGCCCCACTCCATCCTCCCCCCATCAACTATCGATGCTTGGAGTATGACCATGAAAACCAAACTGATCTTCGCCCTGACCCTCACTGCACTGGCCAGCAGCGCCTTCGCCGATGACGGCTTCGACCGCACCGGCACCGCCGCTTTTATCGCCAGCGGTCACGAGCGCGCCGGTTCCGCCGTTGTTGCCAAGAAAGATGAAAACCACGCCATCGAGCCTGCCGTCGCCGCGGATGGCGCCGACCGCGCGGATGCGGCGTCTACCAACTAACCTCAGCCATCACTAAATCCTGTGGGAGCGCGAAGGCAGGGTGTCAGTCGATACTATACTGACTGACACTGCGCCTTCGCGAGCAAGCCCGCTCCCACAAGGTCTTACGGTGCTGACAAAACGGGCTGATCGCTGCACTATCGTCGGATCCCTCCAAATAGCAGCGGATTTACGCATTCTCATGCCCGACGATATTCATTACTACGAACCCGCCCAAGGCCATGGCCTGCCCCACGACCCGTTCAATGCCATCGTCGGTCCGCGGCCCATTGGCTGGATTTCTTCCCAGGATGGCGAAGGCCGCCTGAACCTGGCGCCCTACAGCTTCTTCAACGCCTTCAACTACGTCCCGCCGATCATTGGCTTCTCCAGCGTCGGGCGCAAAGACAGCCTCAACAACATCGAACAGACTGGTGAGTTTGCCTGGAACCTGGCCACTCGCCCGCTGGCCGAGCAGATGAACCAGAGCTGCGCGATGGTCGCGCCCGAGGTCAATGAGTTCGAACTGGCGGGTCTGACGGCGGCTCCGTCACGGGTGATCCAGGTACCGCGTGTCGCCGAAAGCCCGGTGTCCTTCGAATGCAAGGTCACGCAGATCATTCAACTGCAGCGGGCGGACAAGGGGCTGGTGCCGAGCTGGCTGATCCTCGGTGAAGTGGTCGCCGTGCATATCGCCCAGTGGCTGTTGAAGGATGGGGTGTACGACACCGCCGCCGCCGAGCCGATCTTGCGCGGTGGCGGGCCGGCGGATTATTTCCAGCTGGGGCCTGAGGCGTTGTTCAAGATGCATCGCCCGAAGTAAGCGATAAAATCCTGCAAACAACACCGTTCACTTGAAATGAAGGCCTGGGGGGCGAGGGCGCTAGCCCCCGCTTGGGCGCGCCCCCCCCACCAAAAAAGGGGCCGCTGCGCAGCCCAGCGGGAGCAAGCTCCCTCGCCACAAAAGCAATCACCAAAAGACTGATTACCAGACCAACCCGCCCTCATCGTCGACGCCCTTGAGATGAGTCAACTGCACGGCGGCGGCTTCATCGGCCTTGGTAGCGGTCTCGAACGTCTGCTCTTCAAGCACCTTGTTGAAACGCGGCGCACCTGAGCCGCCGATGGCCTTGGTGGCTATGGCGGCGTGGTAACCACCGCCCTCCTTGGGAACAACAGCAGAAACAGCTTCAAAGGTTTCAAAGGCTTTACGTGCCATATTGCGCATCCTGGCGATGAAAAATGACGCTCATTAAACCTTCAACCGGCCAGTTTGTGTACCTGCGCCCGGCACCCTTCGGTCGCCTGGGCGGCAGAGACTTCGCGGAAGGTGTGGAAATCCAGGCTGCTCACCACCAGGTCCTGCACCAGCTCGGCAAAAATCGCCATGGCCGGTGAATTGAAGTAGGCGTCCATCGACGGCTGATTGACCCAGAGCCCGGACACCAGCCACAAATCAGCGTCGCATTGCGATTGCTGCAAGGCAAAGTGCAAGCAACCGGGCGCCTGGCGCGAAGGTGCGATCAGCGTGCTCAGGCGCGCACCCAATTGCTTGGAGCAACCGCCGCGGGCCCGGACAAAAGCCATGTGGCTGACGGGGATGTGTGTAGTCATGTTCAACCCTCCCAGGTAATCCGTTGTGCAGCCGGGGACAGGCTGCGACAGGATCAAAGGTTAAGCGCCGCGCCGCCAGCTTCGTTAGTCGATTCCTGCCGACCCATTGCACAATCCTGCGCATCGGCCGCTCGAATTTCGCCATCGATCCGGTTACAAGCCGGGAAGTTGAAACAAAAGGTTTCAAGCAAGTTTTGGCAGCGTTGCACCGTCATGGCCCATTGCGCCGTGCAGGATCAGGCAAGCTTTCAACAGGATGTGACTACCGTTGCGCCTTGCACAAACATAAGCTTTGTTCATCGCTTTCTATTGCCTGAGGATTCCGGCATGTCGCCACTCGATCACGCCCACGTCCCGCTGGACACGTACCTGGAACAACAGCGCGCCGAACTGGCGTCGATCATTGACCGCAACACCAGCGAAGACGGCAGCTATGCCACGGCGATCGGCTCGCTGAACCTGTCGCGACACAGCCAGCCGCACAAATTCGCCCCGGTGCTGGCGCAACCGGCGCTGTGCATCATGGCCCAGGGCAGCAAGCAGGTGCGTCTGGCGGATGAGTTCTTCAACTACGATCCACTCCATTACCTGGTGGTCTCGGTCTCGATGCCGCTCAGTGGTTGCATCGCCGACGTGTCGCCCGAGCAGCCGATCCTGGCCTTGCGCCTGGACATCGACCCGACGGAAATCACCGCGTTGATCGCCGACGCCGGCCCCTTGGGCGTGCCGACCCGCCCCGCCGGGCGCGGGCTGTATGTCGAACGCCTGGACACGCCAATGCTCGACGCCGTCCTGCGCCTGGCACGGCTGCTCGACACGCCAAAAGACATCGCCATGCTCGCGCCCCTGGTGCGCCGGGAAATCCTCTATCGCCTGTTGCGCAGCCCGCAGGGCTATCGGCTGTATGAAATTGCCATCGCCAACAGTCAGAGCCACCGCATCAGCCAGGCGATCAAATGGCTCAACGGTCATTTCGAACAGCCGTTGCGCATCGATGACCTGGCCCGGGAAGTGAACCTCAGCGTCTCGACCCTGCATCACCGCTTCAAGGCCATGACCGCCATGAGCCCGCTGCAATACCAGAAGCAACTGCGCTTGCAGGAAGCCCGCCGGCTGATGCTGGCCGAAGGGCTGGAAGCTTCGGCGGCGGGGTATCGGGTGGGTTACGAAAGCCCTTCGCAGTTCAGCCGCGAGTACAGCCGGTTGTTCGGCGCGCCGCCGCTAAGGGATCTGGCGCGGTTGCGGATGACTGTTTGAGCTGAGGGTTGTGTTGGCAGGGCTGGCCTCATCGCGAGCAAGCTCGCTCCCACAGGGGATGTTCAGTGAACACAAATTGTTTGTTCACCGCAGTCCAATGTGGGAGCGAGCTTGCTCGCGATGGGGCCAGTCGTCACACCTCAGTTAATCCAATTTCCAGCGCGCCTGATTGATCTCAATCAACGTCGGCCCCTGCCGCTCACGCGCCGCCAGCAACGCAGCCCGAAGCGACGGCACATCATCGATGGCCTCGGCAAAACAGCCCAAGGCCTTGGCGACGCCGATGAAGTCCGGGGTATGGATGTCCACGCCCACCGGTTCGATGGCGCGGTTGAGCATGTATTTCTTGATCTCTTCGTAGCCCTGGTTATTCCACAACAGCACGATTACGGGCGTGAGCGCTTCCACGGCGCTGGCCAGTTCCGGCAGGGTGAACTGCAACCCGCCGTCGCCGATCAGGCACACCACCGCCGGGCGGCCGTGGCCCAGGTCCTTGCCGCCGAGCCAGGCGCCGATGGCCGCCGGCAATGCGTAGCCGAGGGTGCCGTAGCCGGTGGAGGAGTTGAACCAGCGGCGCGGTTGTTCCAGGTTGAAGGTCAGGTTGCCGGAGTACACCGGTTGTGTGGAATCGCCGACGAACACCGCCTCCGGTAGCGTCTGCAAGACCGTGTCGAGAAACACCGTCTGGGCCCGGGTCGCGGCGTCCCAAGTGCCTTGAAGCTCGGCGCGCAACCGGGCGGCACGCGCCGGTCCCCAATCGGCGTGGCGTTCAGCCAAGGGTTGCCGGCCCAATTCGTCGAGCACGGCCCGGGCCGCGATGCGGGCGTCGGCCACCAAGGCCAGGTGCGGCGGGTAGTTGCGCACGGTCTGGTCCGGGTCGATGTCGATACGCAGCAGCGCACCGGGAATTTCGAAGCCGCCGGCGAAGGTAATGTCGTAGTCGGTCTCGGCCAATTCGGTGCCGATGGCCAGCACCACGTCCGCCTCGGCCACCAAGGCACGGGTGGCCACCAGGCTCTGGGTGGAGCCGATCAACAACGGATGGCGCGCCGGCAGCAGGCCTTTGGCATTGATGGTCAACGCCACGGGCGCGCCGAGGCGTTCGGCCAACTCGGTCAATTCGGCCGCGGCGTCGATGGCCCCGCCACCGGCCAGGATCAAAGGCCGCCGAGCGGTCCCCAGCAGGCCAGCCATTTGTTTGACCGCATGGGGTGCGGCACCGGCTCGGCTGATATTCACTGGCACGCTGGCCAGCCAGGCATCGGCGTCTTCGACCAGCACGTCCAGCGGGATTTCAATGTGCACTGGCCGTGGGCGCCCGGCCTGGAACACCGCGAACGCCCGGGCCAGCACGCCGGGCAACTCGGCGGCGGACATCAGCGTGTGGGAAAACGCCGCGACACCGCCCACCAACGCAGACTGGTTCGGCAGTTCATGCAGCTTGCCGCGGCCGCCGCCCAACTGGCTGCGCGACTGCACGCTGGAGATCACCAGCATCGGGATCGAATCGGCATAGGCCTGGCCCATGGCAGTGGTGATATTGGTCATGCCCGGGCCGGTGATGATGAAACACACGCCGGGCTTGCCGCTGACGCGGGCGTAACCGTCGGCCATGAAGCCTGCGCCCTGCTCATGTCGCGGCGTCACATGGCGGATGCTCGAACGGGCCAGCCCGCGGTACAACTCGACGGTGTGCACGCCGGGAATGCCGAACACCTGCTCCACGCCATAACCTTCGAGTAACTTGACCAATACTTCGCCACACGTCGCCATTGCCATTGCCTTTTTTCGGGTCGGGTAAAGGGCCGCGCAGCGCGGGCGGCGCGCCCTTTTTTGTCTTGGGAATGGCGTTATTGGAACGGGCCGGGCATGGCGGCAACAATGGATAAAAAGTCATACTCGCCATGTCTCCACGTCATGGCTTGGATCGAAATGAAACGACTTCCCCCGCTGCCGGCGCTGCACACCTTTCTGATCACGGCCCAATGCTGCAACTTCACCCGGGCCGCCGAACAGCTGCACATCACCCAGGGCGCGGTGAGCCGGCAGATCGCCGGGCTGGAAGATCATTTGGGTTATGCGCTGTTCCGGCGCCAGGCCCGCGGCCTGAGCCTGACCGCCGAGGGCCAGGCCTGGCTGCCACGGGTGCAGCAGGTGTTCAGCCTGATCGACGAAGCGGTCGAGCAGATCGGCGAGAAGCGCCAGGTCCTGCGACTCAAGGCCCCGACCTGCGTGATGCGCTGGTTGCTGCCGCGTCTGTTGCAGTGGCAAAAGGAACGACCGGACGTGCCGGTGGAACTGACCACCACCGTCAGGCACGGCGTGGATTTCCAGCGCGAAGCCTTCGACGCCGCGGTGGTCTATGGCCCGCCGCCGGACACCTCGCTGGCGTGCCTGCACCTGTTCGATGAGCAACTGACGCCCGTGTGCTCGCGCCCGGTCCTGGAAGGCCTGGTGCCGTTGCATGAACCCGCCGACCTGCAGCACTACCTGCTGTTGCACCCGGCCCTTGACCAGCGCGACTGGAACGCCTGGCTGGCGGCGGCCGATGTGCATTTAAGCAATGTCAGCAAGGGCCAGCACTTCGAAACCCTGGACCTGGCGATGTCCATGGCCTCCCAGGGCACCGGCGTGGCGATTGGCGACTGGTCGCTGATCGGCGACGACCTGAGCGCCGGCCGACTGGTGATGCCGTTCGAGCTGAAGGTCAAGACCGGCCTGGGCTATCACCTGGTGCACCCGCGCAAGCCCCAGGCCTCGGGGCCGTTGCAGGCTTTGATGGGGTGGTTGGTGGAGCAGGCACGGGCGCGTTGAATGCTCGCAAGGTGCTTTTGTGGCGAGGGAGCTTGCTCCCGCTGGGCTGCGCAGCAGCCCCCAAAAACTTCAGTCTGATCCTATCCCACAGTCGAGCTTTTTGGGACCGCTTCGCGCTCCAGCGGGAGCAAGCTCCCTCGCCACAAAAAGCAGGACAGATCTCAAGCAACCGGGTTTTTCAGAGCAGGTTGGGCGCCTGCGCCGGCTCGATCTGCGCCCAGTGCGAAGTGTCTTCACGGTGCTGCTGCAGGTACGGCAACACTGCCCCCAGCAAGGGCGCCTTGAACGCGTCCTGGAAACGATGGGCCAGGCCCGGGATCAGTTTCAGTTGGCTGCCTTGGATGTGCGCCGCCAAGTGCACGCCGTGCATCACCGGCAGCAAAGGGTCGGCGGTGCCGTGGACGACCAGGGTCGGCACCCGCAGTTGATTGAGCAGGGCCACCCGGCTCGGCTCGGCCATGATCGCCATGATCTGGCGCTTCACGCCTTCAGGATTGAAGGCCCGGTCATAAGCCACGGCGGCCTGATGCAGCAAGGCCTGGCGATCGTCCATCACCACCGGGCTGCCCAACGCGGCCAGCAGATCGGCTTGCTGTTCAAGGGCCATTTCGCGATTCGGCGCACCGCGCCGGGACAACAGTTGCACCAGTCTTTCGCTGGGCGCGGGCAAGCCGGCGGCACTGGAACTGGTCATGATCAGGGTCAGGCTTTCAACCCGCTCAGGCGCCATGGCGGCCATGTGCTGGGCGATCATCCCGCCCATGCTCGCGCCCAGTACGTGAAAGCTTTGCACATGCAGCGCGTCCATCAGCCCCAGCCCGTCGTCGGCCATGTCGGTCAAGGTATACGGCGCGGCCACGGGCAAGCCGAGTTTGTAGCGCAGGGCTTCAAAGGTCAGGTTGGCGCTGCCGGGCGCCTGGCGCCAGGTGGACAGGCCAACATCGCGGTTGTCGTAGCGAATCACCCGGAAACCTTGTTCACACAGGGCAACCACCACTTCGTCCGGCCAATGGATCAGTTGCCCGCCCAGGCCCATCACCAACAGCAAGGCAGGATCCGAAGCACGGCCAATGCTTTGGTAAGCCAGGCTGACCTGATCCAGGTCGACATGTTGAGTTGCAACATTGACATCACAACGAGACGCCGCGATCGACGGCAGGCCGAAAAACAGCACGGCCAGGAAGATGAATACACGCATGAAGAAACACCAAAACGCAGAACCCCAGTAGAGCGCGAGTCTGATGAAGTTTGTTCAAGCGCGCTGCCACAGTTGCGTGACAGTTTGATGAAGATTGCCGAATGGTGATCTGAAGCCAGGTGCGCACCCTGTGGCGAGGGAGCTTGCTCCCGCTGGGCTGCGTAGCGGCCCCAACATTTCATGCCTTGATCCAGGTTGAAGCCTTTTGGGACCGCTTCGCGGTCCAGCGGGAGCAAGCTCCCTCGCCACAAAAACGCTTCTTGCCAAACACCGTGCTCGCCACAACATCCAGGCTTCAGGCCAGTTGGCCACGCAACTGCCGCGCCGCCGCCACCATGTTCACCAGCGCCGCTTCCGTTTCTGGCCAGCCCCGGGTCTTCAGCCCGCAATCGGGGTTGATCCACAGCCGCTCGGCGGCGATTCGTTTCACTGCCTTGCTCATCAGCGCAACCATCTCGGCGGTGTCCGGCACCCGTGGCGAGTGGATGTCGTAGACCCCCGGGCCGATGTCGTTCGGGTAGTCGAACGCCTCGAACGCATCCAGCAACTCCATGTCCGAGCGCGAGGTCTCGATGGTGATCACATCGGCGTCCATGTCGGCGATGGCCTTGATCACATCATTGAACTCGCTGTAGCACATGTGGGTATGGATCTGGGTGTCATCCGCCACGCCCGAGGCGCACAAGCGGAACGCCTCCACGGCCCAGTCCAGGTAGGCCTGCCATTCCCCGCGACGCAACGGCAATCCCTCGCGGAACGCCGCTTCGTCGATCTGCACGATCTTGATCCCGGCTTTTTCCAGGTCCAGCACTTCGTCCCGCAGGACCAGGGCCAGTTGCCGGGCCTGGACCTGGCGCGACACGTCTTCGCGGGGGAACGACCACATCAGCATGGTCACGGGACCGGTGAGCATGCCTTTCATGACTTTGTCGGTCAGGCTTTGCGCGTAACGGATCCAGTCGACGGTCATGGCTTTCGGGCGGCTGATATCGCCGTAGATGATCGCCGGCTTCACACACCGCGAGCCATAACTCTGCACCCAGCCGAAACGGGTGAAGGCATAGCCATCCAGTTGCTCGGCGAAGTATTCCACCATGTCGTTGCGTTCGGCTTCACCGTGCACCAGCACGTCCAGGCCCAGGCGCTCCTGGATCTGCACGGCATGACGGATCTCGGTGTGCATGGCGTCCTGATAGTCGTTGGCCGACAATTTGCCTTGTTTGTAGGCCTGGCGCGCCAGGCGGATGGCCGGGGTCTGCGGGAAGGAGCCGATGGTGGTGGTAGGAAAGGTCGGCAGCGCCAGGCGTGCGCGCTGGCGTTCGATGCGCTGGGCAAACGGCGAACGCCGCTGGCTGTCCTGTGGCCCGACCGCCGCCAGGCGCGCCTGGACCTCGGCTTTGTGAATACGCGCCGAGCCCGCGCGACGGGCCTGCACCGCGCGGCTGTCGCTCAAGGCCTGTCGCACGGCGGGGGCCTGAGGATCGTTCAGCGCATCGCGCAGCACCGCGACTTCACCGCACTTCTGCACGGCAAAGGCGAGCCAGCTTTTGAGTTCCGGATCGAGCCGGTCTTCACGTTCCAGGTCCACCGGGCTGTGCAGCAGCGAGCACGAGGTGCTGACCCAGAGGTTGTCGCCAAAGCGTTCCTGGGCCGGTTGCAAGTGCGCCAGCGCCTGTTCCAGTTCGCAGCGCCAGACGTTGCGACCGTTGACCAGGCCCACCGAGAGAATCTTGTACGTGGGCAGGCGGTCCAGCACCTGGCCCAGTTGTTCCGGGTCACGTACCGCGTCGATGTGCAAGCCGTCCACCGGCAGGCTCACCGCCAGGCCGAGGTTGTCTTGCAGGCCACTGAAATAGGTGGCCACGAGTTTTTTCAACGGCGAGTACTGGAGGATGTGGTAAGCGCGCTCGAAGGCGCTCTTCCAGGCCTGGGGCAGGTCGAGGGTGAGGATCGGTTCGTCGATCTGCACCCATTCCACGCCCTGGGCCTTGAGGCGGTTGAGGATTTCACCATAGACCGGCAGCAGGCGCTCCAGCAGGTCGAGTTTGTCGAACGCCTCGCCCTTGGCCTTGCCCAGCCACAAGTAGGTCAACGGGCCGATAAGCACCGGCTTGACCCGGTGACCCAAGGCATGGGCCTCGTCCACTTCGTCAAACAGCTGTTCCCAGCTGAGGGCGAAGGTCTGGTCGGCGGAAAACTCCGGGACCAGGTAGTGGTAGTTGGTGTCGAACCACTTGGTCAGCTCCTGGGCGTATTGCGCCTGGCCGTGGTCAGCACCGCAGCAACTGGCCGTGGCGCCACGGGCCATGGCGAACAAGGTATCGAGGGTCGGTCGGCCCTGGGCATTCAAGGTGCTGTGGAAACGCTGCGGGACGGCGCCCAGGGTCAACGTGTGGCTGAGCACTTGGTCGTACCAGGCGAAGTCGCCGACGGGCAGCAGGTCGATGCCGGCGTCTTTTTGCAGTTGCCAGTGCCGGGCCCGCAGTTCACGGCCTACGGCCTGCAACGCTACCGGGGCCAGGTCGCCCTTCCAGTAGGCTTCAAGGGCTTTTTTCAATTCGCGGTCGGCGCCGATGCGGGGGAAACCGAGGGTGTGGGCCAGGGCCATGATGTGCGTCCTCCTGTAAAAGATGGCGCCATTGTCGACAACCCGACCTGCATGAGACAAACTCAACCTTTTCGTGTTGATCACAAGTTTTACTCATGGAGCTACTCCGGTGCTTGAACTCCGTCACCTCAAGACCCTGCACGCCCTGCGCGAAGCCGACAGCCTGGTCGAAGCCGCCGAACGCCTGCACCTGACCCAATCCGCCCTCTCCCATCAGTTCAAGGAATTGGAAGAGCGCCTGGGCATGCAATTGTTCGTGCGCAAGACCAAGCCAGTACGCTTCACCAGCGCTGGCCTGCGCCTGTTGCAACTGGCCGATGCCGCCCTGCCGTTACTGCGCAGTGCTGAACGGGACATCGCGCGGCTGGCGGGCGGCACCGCCGGGCGCCTGCACATGGCTATCGAGTGCCACAGCTGCTTCCAGTGGCTGATGCCGACCATCGACCAGTTCCGCGATGCCTGGCCGGAAGTCGAGTTGGACCTGGCCTCGGGCTTCGCTTTCGCGCCGTTGCCGGCCCTGGCCCGGGGCGACCTTGACCTGGTGGTGACCTCCGACCCGCTGGAACTGGCCGGGATCACGTACGTGCCGCTGTTCACCTACGAAGCGATGCTCGCCGTCGCCAACCAGCATCGGTTGGCGGGCAAGCCCTACATCGTGCCTGAGGACTTGGTCAGCGAGACCCTGATCACTTATCCCGTGGAGCGAGACCGGTTGGACATCTTCACCCGCTTCCTGGAACCGGCCGACATCGAACCGGCTCAGGTGCGCACGTCCGAGCTGACGGTGATGATGATGCAACTGGTGGCCAGCGGCCGTGGCGTCTGTGGCATGCCGCACTGGGCGCTGCATGAATACAGCTCACGGGGCTATGTGAAAGCCAAGCGGCTGGGGGAGAAAGGCTTGTTCGCCACGCTGTACGCGGCGGTGCGCACCGACATGCTCGACGCGCCGTACATGCGCGATTTTTTGCTGACGGCCAAGGACACGTCGTTTTCGACATTGGATGGGGTCAGTGCCGTGCGCTGACAGCTTTTTGTGGCGAGGGAGCTTGCTCCCGCTGGGCCGGTCCGACGCTTCGGGCGCAGCAGACCCGTTTTATGGCCGCTTCGCGCCCAAGCGGGAGCAAGCTCCCTCGCCACAAAAGCTCCATCACTCAAATCAGTGGTTCGCTCAAAGTTCTAGCCACATATGGATTTTGTCGAGGTACTCATCGTCCACCCGGATCGCCATCGGTTCGAGGCCGTAGAGGACGAAACCGCAGCGTTGGTAGAGCTTGAGCGCCGGGTCGTTGCCGGCGGTGACGGTCAGTTGCACCAGGCGCAGGAAGGTGTGGCGCCGGGCTTCGTCGAGGGCGGCCTGCACCAGTTGGTGGCCGAGCCCGCGATGGCGATGTTCGTCGGCGACGTACATGCCGAACAGCAGCGCCTTGTGTCGGGCTTTTTCCCGGGGCTCCAGGGCCAGGCCAACGATGCCGACCAGTTCTTGTTCGACAAACGCCCCCAACAGTACATCGAGCCGACTGCCCAGGCGTGACTCCCACCAGTTGATGGGCAACTTCGCCCGCTCGCTGACGCTGGAGGTGAAGGCCTGGGGGTGCAAGGCATACGCCTGGAGCATCAGCTCGCGATAGGCCTCGGCATCGCCAGCCCGCAGGCGTCGAATGCTCACGCCGAACGCCGCTGCTCAAGCATCAGGCGCAGGGCCAGGGCACCGAGGACAAACCCCATGAAATAGCGCTGCACCGCCAGCCAGCTCGGGTTATGGACGAACCACGAGGCGATGCCGGCGGCGAACAGGGCGATCAGCAGGTTGACGCTGAAACTGACGCTGATCTGGGTCAGCCCGAGGATGAGGCTCTGGGTGAACAGCGAACCGTGTTCCGGGCTGATGAACTGCGGGAACACCGACAGATAGAACACCGCGATCTTGGGATTCAGCGCGCTGGTGAGAAAGCCCATGGTGATCAGCTTGCGCGTCGAGTCCGCCGGCAGTTGCTGGGCCTCGAAAGGCGAACGCGCCCCCGGTTTCACGGCCTGCCAGGCCAGCCACAACAGGTACAGCGCACCGGCCCATTTCAATACTTCGTAGGCCATGGGCACCGCCAGGAACACCGCCGTCAGCCCCGCCGCGGCAGCGAACATGTGCACGAAGAAACCCGCCACCACGCCCAACAAGGACGTGACGCCGGCCTTGCGACCCTGGCAGATCGAACGGGAGATCAGGTAGATCATGTTCGGACCGGGCGTCAGCACCATCAGCAACGCGGCGGCGGCGAAAATAAGCAGATCCGGCAATGGAATCATGGGCATCCGTCCTTGAAATGTGAATCAGCAGGTGGCGAGCAGTGTCGCTCGATAAAACGGCAGGATCACCTCGCCTGTCAACGGTGCCAGCACCAGATCGCTGTCGCCGGCCGGATCGATCCAGCACACCTCTTCGATTTCGGCCGCTGGCGAAACCGCAGCGTCGATGCTCAGCAGAAACACCTCGGCCTGCACGGTAAACCCCGGCTCGTTGGCCGCCGGCGCGCTGAACACGCCCAGGTGGCGGGCCTGGGCCGGGTCGATCCGCAGGCCAAGTTCTTCTTCCAGCTCACGGGCCAGCGCTTGCACCGGTTGTTCATGGGCTTCGATCTTGCCGCCCGGCTGCATGAAGGCTTGGGTGCCGCGCTTGCGCACCAGCAGGGTTCGCCCGTCCGGCCCGAGCAGCAGGGCGGCGGCGATGCGGATGAGGGGGGTGGTCATGAGGAGTCAAAGCCTTGGTCGAGAAAATGCCAGGGAGATTACAGACCGCAGCGGCGGGAGCAAAGCCTGGCCCAACCTCTAAACCAACACAATCTCCTGTGGGAGCGAGCTTGCTCGCGATAGCGGTGTGTCAGTCGAAAAATATCTGACTGTTATTCCGTTATCGCGAGCAAGCTCGCTCCCACAGGGGACCCCAGTCGCCTGTCAGGTTTTCTTCACCCCAAAATCGGCTTCGGCGCCGAAGGGTCGGCCGCCTCTTCGGGAATCTTGACGAATACGCTGTACCGCGCGCCTTCCATCGCTTCGAAGGCAATGAGTTTTTCGATCAACGGGCCGCTCAGGACCTTGCCGGCGTTGAGCAGCAACATGCCGTTGTCGGCATTGAGGTTGCGCGCCAGGATCATCCCCGGAGTCAACTCGCGAGTGGTGGAGACTTGCACCGTCGGATCCGACAAGGTCACGTCTTCCAGGTATTCGGCACAGGCCTTGATGAAATCCTCGATCATGTCCGGGTCGTACAGCTTGCCGGCGTATTTGCGGATGTAGACCAGCGCTTCGTCGCTGTTCATCTGCCGTTCCAGGATCAACCCACGCTGCAGCTCGATGAAATCCACCGCCAGCTTCAACAGCCGCGAACCGAACGGAATCGCTTCGCCTTTCAGATGCTCGGGGAAACCGCTGCCGTCCCAACGCTCCTGGTGATGGCGGATGATCCGCGCCGCGTCCTTCATCGGGTCCAGGGTCATCAGCAGCGATTCGCTCTGCTTCGGATAGGCGCGGTACAGCTCCAGTTCGGTGTGATGCAGCATGTCGGCGGGCGTGACCATCATGTTGTCGGTCCAGCTCAGCTTGCCGATGTTGTAGAGCGCCGCCGCCATGGTCAGGTCGCGGTCGGTGGACTCATCGAGAAAATTGAGCCGGCTATAGACCCGGATCAACTCGATGATCTGCCGGTTGGTCTGCTTGGCCTTGGGCAGGCGCAGGTTGGCGATCAGCGAAAACACCTCGGTGCTGGTCACATAGCTGCGCTTGAGCTCGTCATAAGCCAAGTCAAGCATGTCGGCGGTCTGCTGCAGCTCGGAGGTGCGCGACGCCACGCGTTTTTCCAGGGTGGCGTTCAGGGTCTTGAGTTGCTGGTTCTGCTCGCGGTTCAGCGCTTCGAGGCGCTGGCGCTCGCTTTCGGAATGCTGGTGGGCCAGGGCCTGGCGCAAGGCCTGCACCAACTCCTCATCGTTCCACGGCTTGCTGAGGTAGCGATAAAGCTGCCCCTCGTTGATGGCCTTGGTCATCATGTCCACATCGGCATAACCGGTGAGCAGGATGCGCAAGGTCGATGGATACAACTTGCGGATTTCGGCCAGCAGCGTGGCGCCATCCATGTTCGGCATGCGCGCGTCAGTCATTACCAGGTCGACCGGGCGCTCTTTGAGAATTTCCAGCGCCTTGGCGCCACTGTCTGCCAGCAGGATCTCGTACGGCTGGCTGCGCAATAGCCGACGCAAGCTGTTGAGGATCGACTCTTCGTCATCGACCAGCAGCACCGTCGGCTTCTTTACCGGAACATCCGGCGATTGACCTTCCATTTGCAACCCCCTCCTGATTCACGACAACCGTTCTACCTTAGCCCCAAAAAACAGGCTAGTAGATTGCGAAGATTTAGACACATTTGCCCTCGGTGGCCGAGCGCATCCCGATCAGACGACTATGCTGTACCCCATGAAGGGCCATGTATAGGCCGAATACTCATGCCAGCGAAAGGGATAGCAGATGTTCCCAAGGTTCTATAGTCCGCATCAAAACGGTGCACGGCCATGAGCCTGCCTTTGGATAAAACCAATCGGCGGATCCTGATCGTCGACGACACCCCGACCATCCATGAGGATTTCCGCAAGATCCTCAGCCCGCAGATGAGCGCCGAAGACAACCTGAGCAGCGCCGAAGAGGCCCTGTTCGGCGCGCCGGTGGCGGTCGCCGGCACGAGTTTCGTGCTCGACTCGGCGTTCCAGGGCATGGAGGCCTTGAACAAGGTCGAAGCGGCGCTGGCCCAAGGGCAACCCTACGCCATGGCGTTCATCGACATGCGCATGCCACCGGGCTGGGACGGCCTGGAAACCATCGAACGGCTATGGCGCGCCGACCCCAAGCTGCAGGTGGCGTTGTGCACCGCATACTCGGATTATTCCTGGGAAGATATTTCCGAGCGCCTCGAACTGGGCGACCGCCTGCTTATCCTGAAAAAACCTTTCGACGCCATCGAGATCCGCCAGATGGCCAGCGCCTTGACCGTCAAATGGCAGATGACCGAAGACGCGGCGCTGAAAATGGACATGCTCGAACGAGCGGTCGAGGAACGCACCCGTGAGTTGGCCGACGCCAATATCATCGTGCAGAACAGCCCGACCATCCTCTATCGCCTGCGGGGCGAACCGCCGTTCGCGTTGATGTACATCTCCCATAACATCACCAAGTTCGGTCATTCCGCGGCGCAACTGATCAACTCGCCGGACTGGGCAGAAACCCTGATCCATGCCGATGACCAGGCCAAAGTCCAGGAGGCCATGGTGCGCGTCCTCGACCGTGACACCGTGGGGGCGTCCATCGAGTTTCGCATGCGCACCGGCGACGACACGTTCCGCTGGGTGGAGAACCGCTACATCCCGGTGCGCAACGACCAGGGGCTGTTGCTGGAAGTGGAAGGCATCATCCTCGACATCACCGAACGCAAGCTGGCCGAAGAAAAGATAGCCCTGCTCGCCCGCACCGACGGCCTGACCGGGCTGGCCAACCGCGCCACCATGATCGAGCGCTTGCACCAGGCCTTCGCCGCCGCGCGTCGCGGGGCGGCGCCGTTTGCCATGTTCTACCTGGACCTGGACCACTTCAAACGCATCAACGACACCCTGGGCCATCCCATCGGCGACCTGCTGTTGCAGGAAGTCGCCACGCGCATCAAGGCCTGTACACGGGAAAACGACGTGGTGGCGCGCCTGGGCGGCGACGAGTTCGCCCTGCTGCAACTGGACGTGCATGAAGCGACCCATTGCGCCGCGCTGGCGGGCAAGATCCGCGACGCCCTCGTGGCGCCGTACTCCCTGGACGGCAACGACGTGCGGATCTCGGTGAGCATCGGCATCGCCCTGTACACCCCGCAGAGCCTGAGTGCCGACAGCCTGATGGCGCAATCCGACATGGCCCTGTACCGCTCCAAGGAAAAGGGCCGCAACCAGTACCACTTCCACAACGAGGAGATCAACCAGGAAGTCACCGACCGGGTCGCCCTCGCCAACGACCTGCGCCAAGCCATCGAAAACCACGAGCTGCACCTGCACTACCTGCCGGAAGTCGACCTCGGCACCGGCAAGATCCTCGGCATGGGCGTGCAGGTGCGCTGGAACCACCCCGAACGAGGCTGGCTGGAACCGGCGGCCTTCATGCCCGCCGCCGAGAAGACCGGGATCATCATTGGCCTGGGGCATTGGGTGCTGGACCAGGCCTGCCAGCAAATGCGCCAGTGGCGCGACCAGGGCATGGCGCCCCCGGTGATCGCCATCGACCTGTCCCTGACCCAGCTCAAGACCGGCCCGGAACTGATCTACGACGTGCTGCGCACCACCGCGCGCTGGGAACTGGCGCCCTGGGACCTGCGCTTCGACGTCACCGAAGCCACCCTGGCCCAGACCAAGTGGACCCACAACGACGTGCTGCCGCGCCTTTGCGAATTGGGTGTGCAGATCGCCATCGATGACTTCGGCACCGAATATTCCTCGTTCGACTACCTCAAGACCTACCGGGTCAATCACCTCAAGCTCGCCCAGCGGTTCCTGGACAGTGCCAGTGACAATCCCGAAAACGCCACGACCTTGCGGGCGATCATCAACTTTGCCCGGGACGTGGGCATCGGGATCATTGCCGAGGGCGTCGAGACCCAGGAGCAACGCACCACGCTGATGTCCAGCGGCGGGGCGATGCAGGCCCAGGGGCATTACTTCAGCACCGTGGTCGACAGCGGCCAGGCCGCCGAACTGCTCAAGGCCGGCACCATCATTCCCGCGACAGACCACTGGACCCGACCAGCGAGCCAGCTATCGGAGAGCAATCCATGAACCCCATGTCGGTACCTGCCAACCGGCGAATCCTGGTGGTGGACGATACGCCGGCGATCCACCAGGACTTTCGCAAGATCCTCAGCCCCAGCGCCGGCCTCGATGACTCGCTGGACGACACCGAGAGCCTGCTGTTCGGCACCCCGCAGGTCAGCCGGCTGCAATTCCAGATCGACTCGGCCTACCAGGGCGAGGAGGCGCTGGAACTGGTCAAGCGCGCCCAGGCCGAAGGCCAGCCCTACGCGTTGGTGTTCGCCGACATGCGCATGCCGCCGGGCTGGGATGGCCTGCAAACCATCGAGCGGCTGTGGGAGGCCGACCCACGGCTGCAAATCGCCCTGTGCACGGCGTTCTCGGATTACTCCTGGGAAACCATGTCCGAACGGATCGAGTTCGACGATCAGTTGCTGATCCTCAAGAAGCCCTTCGACACCCTGGAAATCCGCCAGATGGCCAGCGCCATGACCTGGAAATGGCAACTGGCCCAGGATGCGGCGAGGAAAATGCGCAGCCTGGAACGCACGATCGAAGAGCGCGTCCAGGAATTGCTCAAGGTTTCCCACCTGCTGCAATACGACGTGCTCACCGAACTGCCCAACAGCATGTTGCTCGGCGATCGCCTGACCCAGGCCATGGCCCAGTGCCGTCGGCACGACCGGCAACTGGCGGTGATGTTCCTCGGCCTGGACCGCTTCAAGCGTATTAACAATGCCCTGGGCCATCCGGTGGGCGATGAGATGCTCAAGCGCGTGGCGCGGACGTTGGCAACCGTGGTGCGCGAGTCCGACTCGGTGTTTCGCTACGGCTCCGATGAATTCGTCGTGGTGCTGGGGGACATTGTCGATCCGCAGCAGATCAAAGGCGTGGCCGACAAACTGCTGGCGGCCATCAGTTCCCCGCAACCGATCGACGGCCATGACCTGAGCGTCACCGCGAGCCTGGGCATCAGCGTCTACCCGAGCGACGGTTTCGACGCCGTGGCGCTGATCAAGAAAGCCGAGACGGCGATGCGCAACGTCAAGGAGACCGGCCCCAACGACTACCGTTTTTTCACCGAGGATATGAACCGCCGGGCACGGCAGCAGCAGACCATCGAATCGGGCCTGCGCCTGGGCCTGCAACGCAAGGAATTCGTGCTGCATTACCAGCCCAAGCTCGACCTCAAGAGCGGCAAGGTGGTCGGCGTCGAGGCGCTGGTGCGCTGGGACAGGCCGGGGCACGGCATGGTCTACCCGTCGGATTTCATTCCGGTGGCCGAGGACAGCGGCCTGATCGTCCCACTGAGCCAATGGGTGCTCCAGGAAGCCTGCCAGCAGGCCTGTCGCTGGCAAGCCGAGGGCATGCGCCCGCTGTACCTGTCGGTGAACGTCTCGGCCATCGACTTTCGCCAGCGCGGCTTCGTCGAAGGCATCGCCCGCACCCTCAAGGAAACCGGCCTGGAACCGACACAGTTAGAACTGGAGATCACCGAAAGCGTACTGATGCAGAACGTCGACACCACGGTCGCCATCCTCAAGGCCATCAAGCAGTTGGGGATACGCCTGGCCATCGATGACTTCGGCACCGGCTATTCGAGCCTGAGCTACTTGCAGAAATTTCCGGTGGATGTGCTGAAGATCGACCAGTCGTTCGTCGGTGACCTGAGCATCGACAGCAACGATGCCAAGCTGGTGAGCACCATCATCAGCCTGGGCAAGAGCCTGAATCTGCACATCATCGCCGAAGGGGTGGAAACCCTTGAGCAGCTTGAATTTCTCAAGCAGCACCAATGCGAGGAAGTCCAAGGTTATTACTTCAGCAAGGCCGTCGAACCACAGGCCTTTGCCGACTGGATGACCGAATGGGAAAAACGCCAGAACCCGTTTTCGTGAACACCGGAGTGTCCTCAACCAACGTTTCAAGGAAAACATCCCATGGCGTTACATGGACTGACTCTGGCGCTCGGCCTGCTCGTGGGAATGAGCGTGATCGCGCACGCCGCCCCACTGGACGAACCCCTCAAGCCCCTGCCACCGATCCCGACCCTGGACCCCAAGCGCGTCCAGCTGGGGCTGCGGCTGTTCAATGACCCGCGGCTGTCGGTCAACAACACGCTGTCCTGCGCCAGTTGCCATCGCCTGGAAAAGGGCGGTGCCGACGACAAACCGTTTTCCCTGGGCTTCGACGGCAAGCCGGTAGAGGTCAATACGCCGACCGTGTTCAACGCCGGCCTGAACTTTCACCAGTTCTGGGATGGCCGCGTCGATACGCTGGAAGAACAGGTGCATATCGTGGTCCTCAGCCCCACGGAAATGGGCAGCACCTGGGAAACCGTGGTCAAGCGCATCGCCGATGACCCAGGTTATGCCAAGGACTTCAAGGACGCCTACCCCGACGGCGTGACCAAGCCCAATATCCAAAGCGCCCTGGCCGATTACGAACGCACCCTGCAGACACCCAATTCGCGCTTCGACCAGTACCTACTGGGCAATACCGATGCCCTCACGCCCCGGGAAAAATTCGGTTACCAGCGGTTCAAGGAATACGGCTGCATCGCTTGTCACCAGGGCGTGAATATCGGGGGCAACATGTTCCAGAAATTCGGCATCATGGGTGACTACTTCGTTGACCGCGGCAACCCCACCCGGGCCGACGAAGGACGCTTCAACATCACCGGTGATGAAAATGATCACCAGGTTTTCAAAGTACCGAGCCTGCGCAACGTGGCCGTTACCGCGCCCTATTTCCATGACGGGTCGGCGCCAACCCTGGAGCGCGCGGTAGAGGTCATGTTCAAGTACCAACTGGGTCGTGAGCCCCTCAAGAACGATACGACGTTGATCGTCGAGTTCCTCAAGACCCTGACCGGTGAATGGGAGGGCAAGCCCCTATGACAGTCCTCCGTCGCCTCGGCCTGGCCTTCATTGGCGTCTTGCTGGCGGGCATCCTGTTATTCATGTACGTCAACTCGGGCGCCCAACAGGCCGCCTCGTACATTGAATCCCGGGACCTGATTCGCCTGCTCAAGCAACAGGACGCCATCTGGGACAACGAAATCCTCAAGTCGCGGATCGCCCTGACCCACAACTACGACCCGCTGGTCTCCCCGTTGCACGAGATGGCACGCCTGTGGCAGCGCCTGGACGCCATCGAGGCGGAGCCGGGCCGGCATGGGCCGTCACTCTGGGAGGCCCAGCGCGACGAATACCTCAAGCTGGTCAAGGAAAAGACCCGCTTGGTGGAGCAGTTCAAATCCCATAACGCGGTGTTGCGCAACTCCCTGGCCTTCCTGCCCACCGGCGAGGACGATATCCAGGGCCAGTTCGCCCGGCTGCCCGACACGTATCGGCTGGAGTTGCAGAACGTTGCCATCGACACCTACGACCTGTTGCTCAGCAGCATGGAGTTCGCCCAGCTCAGCTCCCCTGATATCGCGGCTGAGGTCCTGCTGGGGTTGAACCAGTTGGAGGTCAACAAGGAGCGCCTGCCTGAGGGACTGCTCAACTCCGTCGAAGTCCTGCGCAGACACATCGGGGTGATCCTGCGGGAACAGCCAAAGGTCAATGAATTATTAATGGGCATCGAAATGGTCCCCTTGGCCGGCCGCCTGGACACCATTACCAACCTACTCGAGAAAGACCAGGCAAAAGCCGCGGCCAAATACGAGCGCAACCACGTTTACCTGCTGGTGTTCGCCACGCTCCTGGTGTTGATCCTGATCTGGCTGGGGATCCGGCTGATCCGCAGCTTCGCCGAGATCAAGCGGGTCAACAACGCCCTGCAAACCGCCAACGACGAGCTGGAACAACGGGTCGAAGAGCGTACCCGCCAACTCAAGGACACCCAGAGCGAGCTGATGGACACCGCCCGCCAGGCCGGCATGGCGGAAATCGCCACCAACGTGCTGCACAACGTCGGCAACGTGCTCAACAGCGTGAACATCTCTGCCGACCTGGTCAGCCGCAAACTGCGCAGCAGCAAGGCGCTGGGGCTGGGCAAGGCGATGCAATTGATCAACGAACACACTGACGACCTCGGGCACTTCCTCACCGAAGACGCCAAGGGCAAGCTGCTGCCCGGCTACCTCAACCAACTGGTGGAGGCCATCGCGTCGGAGCAGCAGAGCCTGACCGATGAGCTGGCCCAGTTGAGCAAGAGCGTGGACCACATCAAGGACATCGTCGCCACACAGCAATCCTATGCCGGGGCCAACAGCCTGCTCGAACCCCTGGTGGTCAGCGAGCTGCTCGAAGACGCCCTGCGCATGAACTCCGGCGCCCTGACCCGTCACCATGTTACGGTGATCAAGGAATACGGCGACGTGCCGCGGATCATGGGCGACAAGCACCGTCTACTGTTGATTCTGATCAACCTGATCAGCAACGCCAAATACGCCATGGCCGGGGTGTCCAACCATGCGCGGAACATGACGCTCAAGGCGGACGTCGTCGATGGCGAGACCCTGCAAATCAGCGTCAAGGACGAAGGCGAAGGCATTGCGGAGGAAAATATGACGCGCATCTTCGCCCACGGCTTTACCACGCGTAAGGAAGGCCACGGCTTCGGCCTGCACAGCTGCGCATTGGCGGCCATTGAAATGAACGGCCACCTCACCGCCCACAGTGAGGGGCCAGGCAAAGGGGCGACGTTCCAATTGCAGGTGCCCCTGAAACTTGCAGAAGGTGAACCATGAACAGCCTGAGTAACCGCCGCATCTTGTTGATCGACGACACACCCGCCATTCATGAAGATTTCCGCAAGATCCTCACCCCCGAGGATGACAGCAGCACGGACTTGCAGGACATGGAAAGCGCCCTGTTCGGCGAAGCGCCGAAACCTGCCGCCACCGTGTTCGAACTCGACTCGGCTTATGGCGGGCAGGAAGGCCTGAACAAATTGCTGGCGGCAGCGGCCAAGGAACGACCCTATGCCCTGGCCTTTGTCGACATGCGCATGCCCGAAGGCTGGGATGGCGCCAAGACCATCGAAGAACTCTGGAAACGCGACCCGCAGCTGCAAGTGGTGGTGTGCACCGCCTATTCGGATTACTCCTGGGATGAACTGCTCGATCGCCTGAACGGCCACGACCGCTTGTTGATCCTGAAGAAGCCGTTCGACAACATCGAAGTCCAGCAGATGGCCAACACCCTGACCACCAAATGGGAAATGACCTCCCGTGCGCAGTTGAAAATGAACAAGCTCGAAGACCTGGTGGAGCAACGTACCCAGGCGTTCAAACAGGCCAGCGAGCTGCTGCAAATGGAGATCGACGAACGCAAGATGCTGGAAACCCAGTTGGTGCAATCGGAAAAACTCGCCTCGCTGGGGCAGTTGGCAGCTGGCGTGGCCCACGAAATCAACAACCCGATCGGCTTCATTTCTTCGAACCTGGGGGCGCTGGACGGCTACTTCGGCAAGCTCCAGGAAATGCTCAGCGCCTACGGCAGCGCCGAGGAGGCCATCGCCTCGCCGGAGCTGGTGGTGAACTTGAGGAAGCTGCGCGAACAGGTGGAGCTGGATTTCCTTGTGGAGGACATCCCCCTACTGATCAAGGAATCCAAGGATGGCATCGGACGGGTCGGGCAGATCGTCAAGGACCTGAAGGACTTCTCCCGCGTCGACTCCAGCCAGGAATGGCAGATGGCCAATTTGCAGCAAGGCATGGATTCGACGTTGAACATCGTCGCCAATGAGATCAAGTACAAGGCCGACGTGGTCAAGGAGTACACGCCGTTGCCGGAGGTGGAATGCCTGCCGTCGCAGATCAACCAGGTGATCATGAACCTGATCGTCAATGCCGCCCAGGCCATCGGCCCCGAACGCGGCACCATCACCCTGCGCAACGGGGTCGGTGACGAAACCGTGTGGATCGAAGTGGCGGACAACGGCTCGGGCATTCCCCCCGAGACCCTGCAGAAAATCTTCGACCCGTTCTTCACCACCAAACCCATCGGCCAAGGCACCGGGCTGGGGCTGTCGTTGTCCTACGGCATCGTGAAAAAACACCACGGCGAGATCACCGTCCGCAGCGAAGTCGGCGTCGGCACCACCTTCCGCGTGGAATTGCCGGTGCGGCAGATGAAGCAGGCAGGCTGAGCCCCCCGGCAGTTCAAATTGTGGGGGCGAGCTTGCTCGCGATAGCGGTGGGACAGTCAATGCAGGGGTTGAATGTGCGGCCGCTATCGCGAGCAAGCTCGCTCCCACAGGTTTATCGGCGATTCCAGCCAACACACACAACCTGTGGCGAGGGAGCTTGCTCCCGCTCGGCGGCGCAGCCGTCGTAAAACCTGCTGACGCGGTCTGTCTGAATGGTCGCAATGACCCCATGGGGCCGCTGCGCAGCCCAGCGGGAGCAAGCTCCCTCGCCACGGACTTCATTCCAAGCTAATGTCTCGCCAATCGCGCGCCCCAAGGAATCCGCATGAGCCTGTCGCTGCTGAGCCGTTACGCCTTCTTTGCTGGCTGCGTGATCTTCACCCTCGCCAGCCTGCCGTTCCTGCAACACGACTGGCTCTGGCCCATTGCGCTGGTGACCGGGCTGTTGAGCCTGCTGGGGTTGTTCGATCTGCTGCAGAGCCGCCACGCCGTGCGGCGCAACTATCCAATCCTGGGCAATATCCGCTACCTGGTCGAAGGCATCCGCCCAGAGATCCGCCAGTACCTGCTCGAATCCGACAGCGATGCCCTGCCCTTCTCCCGCGCCCAGCGCTCGCTGGTGTACTCCCGGGCCAAAAACGAAAGCGCCGACAAACCCTTCGGCACCTTGATCGACGTCTACCAGACCGGTTTCGAATTCATCGGCCACTCCATGCGCCCGGCGCCGTTGAGCGACCCCAGCGGTTTTCGCGTGACGGTCGGCGGCCCGCAATGCACCCAGCCCTACTCGGCCTCGGTGTTCAACATCTCGGCCATGAGCTTCGGCTCCCTGAGCGCCAACGCCATCCGGGCATTGAATCAAGGCGCCAAGCTCGGCAACTTCGCCCACGACACCGGTGAAGGCAGCATCAGCCCCTACCATCGCGAACACGGTGGCGACCTGACCTGGGAACTGGGCAGCGGCTATTTCGGCTGTCGCACCAGCGACGGACGCTTCGACCCGGAGCGTTTCGCCGCCCAGGCCCGGAACCCGCAGGTGCGGATGATCGAAATCAAGATGAGCCAGGGCGCAAAGCCCGGCCATGGCGGGATCCTGCCCAAGCACAAGGTCACCCGGGAAATCGCCGAGACCCGTGGCATCCTCATGGGCGAGGATTGTATTTCGCCATCATGCCACAGCGCGTTCTCCACGCCGATCGAACTGATGCAGTTCGTCCAGCAACTGCGTGAACTGTCCGGCGGCAAACCGGTGGGTTTCAAGTTCTGCCTGGGGCATCCGTGGGAGTTCATGGGCATCGCCAAGGCCATGCTGGAAACCGGGATCCTGCCCGACTTCATCGTCGTTGATGGCAAGGAAGGCGGCACCGGCGCGGCGCCCGTGGAATTCACCGACCACATCGGCGTGCCGCTGCGCGAAGGCCTGCTGTTCGTGCACAACACCCTGGTGGGCCTGAACCTGCGGGACAAGATCAAGCTCGGCGCCAGCGGCAAGATCGTCAGCGCCTTCGACATCGCCAGCGTCCTGGCCATCGGCGCCGACTGGGCCAACGCCGCGCGCGGCTTCATGTTCGCCATCGGCTGCATCCAGTCGCAAAGCTGCCACACCAACAAATGCCCCACTGGCGTCGCCACCCAGGACACCCTGCGCCAACGCGCCCTGGTCGTCCCGGACAAGGCCCAGCGGGTCTACAACTTCCACCGCAACACCCTCAAGGCCCTGGCCGAAATGCTCGCCGCCGCCGGGCTTGACCATCCTTCGCAATTGCAGCCCAAGCATTTGGTGCGGCGCATGTCGGCCACCGAGGTGAAGTTGTTCTCGCAGTTGCATGTGTTTTTGAAGCCGGGGGAATTGCTCACGGGCGAGGTCAATGGGGCGTTTTATTCGCGGATGTGGCAGATGGCGCGGGCGGATAGTTTTGAGCCGCGGGAGGTGGTGGCTGCGTAAGGGGCTTGATTGCCTGCCTCGGTTGAGGCAAGTGCAATCTATCAATTGCAGCCCTGGCTCTCATTGCATGTTCAATGCTTGCGGAATATCACAACCCGTGAAAACAGAAAATCTAGACGGTTCCTTCATGACGATGAAGCCATAATCGCCGAGCAGATAGATCCGGTAATATTGATTGTCCACGAGGGGTGTATATCCCTGGTAACCGACACGGGTCGCGTTGCGCCGCTCGCGTTCGATCACCACATTGGTGATACCCATGAATAACGGGCTTTCCGGAAGGATGAAGTAGTCGATATTAAGCAGATAATGCAGAACCGGCAGCTGTTCGAACGAACCGCAAGCACTGACCAGCCAGTGGGAGGAGTAGGTAAGCGACATATAGATCCGCTTCGCTTCGTACAACTCCCGGCGTGAAGTAATGTCGTAGCTCAAACTGTAGAGCGCACCATTGGCAAAGGTTTTTTCCAAGGTCAGGACTCGGCCGTAAGCAAAGGACAACGAAAGCGTCGCCAAAAGCGGAATGACTAGCAGCACCGGTAGTTGGCGATGGATCGGAATAAGGGCTTGGTACGCAAGATAAAACAGCAACATCAACAGTACCCCGAAACCCATCAAGGTGCGGGCGCCTTCATTGAAGTCGCGGAAAAACACGGTGATACCAGGCACCAGAAAAACTAACAAACAAAGTGCCAGTAAACAGATCAGACTCAAGACGATTGTCTTCCACCGCGGCTCTCCACGGGCCCCTATCCGGCGTCCCAGACGTAAGGTACCCATCAGGGGACACAACGCCAGCATGGCAAATACCCAGGCATATCCACCGTGGAACAACAACGCAATTTTTTCCAGCACCGTGCCGATATTGAAAGCAATCTGTCCGAGTGGATCAGTTTTCCAGTTCAGTAATGCAGTCCGCGTCGTCTCTATGGACGAGAACGTCATGACGAAGTAAATCAGGATGGCCAAGCCAAGCTGAGCGAGCCTGCCCCCCAACATTGCCCACCACTGTCGCCATGACAGCGGTTTGCATGCAGCCCTGAACAGGTCCAGGCAAACCAATCCCAAGAACACGTTGAAACTGATCTGATAGAGCCCGAACGCCAATACCAACAAGGCCACCGGCACCCACCACTGGCGCATGGGCGAGGCGCTGCGAAAAGTCGTTGCGTAAATAACCGCCACCAGACTCAGCGCCATACCGGGCCCGTCGTATTGATACGACAGGTTCTGCAATAGGAAGGGGTTGTACCAGAGGGGCAAGGGCACGAAACAGCAGACTAGCGTCGGCGTGGGGAAATAGTGATAGGTCAGACGAGTCAGGGCCAGGGACATCGCCAATACTGCCAGCAACAAAGGCAGCGGGAAAATATCCGGCGCGGCGCCGGTGAAAGAGAGCGCCTGGTACAACAGGTCGGTAAACCAGCGCCCTTGGCTGGCCCAGGCGTTGCCGGCTTCCAGTGTCCGCCAGCTATCGTCGATATAACGAAAATCAGCCAGGATCAACGGCAGAACATACAGTAGGGTCGCCACCAGAAAAAAGGACACGACCTGGCGCCGGTTGAGTTTGCGGTACGAAATCAGCGAAACGCTCATACGCAATGCCCTCGAAGTACTACGAACCGGGGCAACAGAAAATCAGGGATCGGCCAATGAATATTTTATTGACCAGCCCAACCATTAATTAGTTGAGAACGCACCTACAAAAAAGCCCCAGTCATCGGACCAGGGCTTCCTCATACATCGCAGTGAACCTACGAAGCCGAACGCACCGACCCCGTTACATCTCCGGTCGGTTGCAACTTGAAGGTGTAGAACAACAACGTCAGCAACACCAGGAACGCCGGGCCGATATACAGCGCCACGCGGGTGTCAGGGAAGTACGCCATCAAGCCCACCACCAACACCAGGAATGCCAGCGCCAGGTACGAGCTGACCGGGTACAGCCACATGCGGTACTTCAACGCCGCACGCTCGGAAGCGCTCAGGCCTTTGCGGAACTTGAGCTGGGCCAGCAGGATCATCACCCAAGTCCAGATCGCGCCGAAGGTGGCAATGGACGTCACCCAGACGAAGACTTTCTCCGGCACCAGGTAGTTGAGCAGCACGCCCAGCAGCAAGGCGGCGATGGACAGCAGCAGTGCGCGGCGTGGTACGCCATTGCTGGAGGTCTTGGCGAAACCAGCCGGGGCCTGGCCGTTCTGCGCCAGGCTGTAGAGCATCCGTCCGGTGCTGAAGATCCCGCCGTTGCAGGAGGACAGCGCGGCGGTGATCACCACGAAGTTGATGATGCCGGCGGCGGTCTTGATGCCCAGGCGCTCGAAGGTCATCACGAACGGGCTGCCCTGGGTGCCGATTTCGTTCCAGGGGTAGATCGACAGGATCACGAACAGCGCGCCGACGTAGAACAGCAGGATCCGCCAGAACACCGAGCCGATGGCGTTGGGGATGGTTTTCTGTGGGTTCTTCGCCTCACCGGCGGTCAGGCCGATCATCTCCACGCCCAGGTAGGCGAACATCACCATTTGCAGGGACATCAACACGCCCGACACACCGTTGGGCATGAATCCGCCGTGGGTCCAGAGGTTGGAGATTCCCAAGGCCACGCCGTCGTTGCCGAAGCCGAAGGCAATGATGCCGACGCCGCCGATGACCATGGCGATGATGGTGACGATCTTGATCAGGGCGAACCAGAACTCGAACTCGCCGAAAGCCTTGACCGCGATCAGGTTGATCGAGCCCATGCTGACCAGCGCGGCCAGGGCCCAGATCCAGCGGGGCACGTCGGGGAACCAGACGCCCATGTACACCGCCACGGCGGTGATTTCCGCCACGCAGGTCACCAGCCACAGGAACCAGTAGTTCCAACCGGTCAGGAAGCCTGCCAGTGGGCCGAGGTAGTCCTGGGCATAGCGGCTGAACGAACCGGCCACCGGGTTGTGCACGGCCATTTCACCGAGGGCGCGCATGATCACCAGGATCGCCAGGCCACCGATGATGTAGGACAGCATGATCGCCGGCCCGGCCATTTCGATGGCCTTGGCCGAACCGAGGAACAGCCCGACACCGATGCAGGCGCCGAGCGCCATCAGGCGGATATGCCGCTCACCGAGTTCACGTTTGAGCGGACCACCCTGGGCGGTCTCGCCATGGGGCAGATGATTGCCGACAGGCATAGGGATAAACCTCGTCTTGTTATTGGATTAGCCACCGAGTGTCCAAGGCTGCGGGCGGGTGGGCCTGCGAGCATTGCCGAAACCGGGCCTGCCTTGTGGGCAGACCGTCCTGTAGGAAAATTCCTCAAGATCAGCGGGCCGTGCAGTATAAAAAGCCGGGAACAGAAAGTTTCACCATAAAAGCAGGTTAATTCAGGGAATGCGCCAGCCGAGGACGGCGTTATGAAGAGGGATTGCCTGAGCTAATGGCCTTTTAGAAGCAGCGCCGAGTATTGCACAGTGAGGGTGCAACGTCATGTCTTTGCAGGCGGCGAAGGCTCTAGCGCGAGGTTTTCAGGACACCACCGCCCCCGTGGCGAGGGAGCTTGCTCCCGCTCGGCTGCGCAGCAGCCGCCTGCATTCAAAAGCCGCAAAGTGAGGGCGGCTTCGCCCCCCAGCGGGAGCAAGCTCCCTCGCCACAAAAAGCGACTAAAGCCACACCGTGTCCCACAGTGGGTAATCGCCGACTCGATCTACTAACCCTGCACGAAGCGGATTGGCAATGATGTAGCGGGCGGTAGGTCGCAGGTCCTCGTTGTCGCGGATCGCGCGGTCATGGAAGCCGCTTTGCCAGAAGGCACGCTTTCTGTTCATTGCTCGATTGATTGTTAGGGTGCTGCGGGATTTAACTGTCTGCATCACTTGGGTGAGCTGAGCTTGCTCTAGCTGCACCAGCCAATGCAGATGGTCCGGCATCACAACCCATGCCAGCGAATTGATCTGACCTCGCTCATGAGCCAGGCGCATTTCTGCAATCAATAAGCGGCCCAGTCGCCAGTCCTTGAAAATCGGTATGCGTCGGTGAACGACCGTAGTGATGAGATAACCTCGCCCCGGTTCCGAAGAGCGTCCGCGACGTAAGCGATGAGAGTTTGGGTGTGGAGGATGCATTCCTTGGCTTCCTGTGGTTGGGTGTCTACTTACGGTAGCCTCACCCGCAACGATCCGACGCGATGATAGTTGAGCGACTTTTCCGAAGACGGCGTAGTACCTGTGGCGAGGGAGCTTGCTCCCGCTGGGTGGCGCAGCCGCCCCGCTTTTTCAACTCCGAAAACGCTTAAGCCATGCCACCGTCGCGTCTGCTGCGCAGCCGAGCGGGAGCAAGCTCCCTCGCCACAAAAGCTCATCAGCCAATGACCTCTGACAAGCGTTCGCATGTCGGCTGTCCACAATTTCCCCTCCCCCCACGCCAACCACCGTCTAAGCTTCAAGCAAGTCCGATCAATCTGCTTAATGGATCAGTCGACTATGGGCGCTTTGTGGCAAACCGATTCGAATGAACCTGTGGTCCCGACTGAACGTATGGAAGAAGCGCCTTTACCTCAAGAAAAACGCCGCGCACGGCATGGCTGGCGGGCGTTCTGGTTGTTGTTGCTGATTATCGTCGTGGTGGTCGGCCTGGCGGCGGCCAAGGAAATGCGCACGTCGCGGTTTCAGGCCCGGGAGATCAGCAAGTACGCCGAATCCCTGAGCTATTCGGTGCAGCCGGGGCCCAGCGATGCCATTGCCTATCCGGGTGCAGGCCCGTTCGACCGGCGCTTGGGCTACAGCGCGCTGGGGGAGTTCCTGCCGCGGCTGCTCAAGCGCGACTACGTGATCCAGGCCCAGGCGAGGTTCTCGCCGGCCTTGATGGACTACGTCGAGAAAGGCCTGTTCGTGCCATATGTGGAAAAGATCCAGGCCGGGCTGACCATCACCGATTGCCGCGCCGCGCCGGTCTATCAGTTCAAGTACCCGCAGCAACTGTATGCAAGCTTCGAAGCGATCCCGCCCGTGGTGGTGCAGAGCCTGTTGTTCATCGAGAACCGTTTTCTGCTCGACCCCAAGCAACCCTTGGCCAACCCGGCCGTGGACTGGCCGCGCTTCGGCATGGCGGCCTGGTCGCAAGTCGCCAAGCTGTTGAGCCTGCCAGGGCAGTCCGCCGGCGGCAGCACCTTGGCGACACAACTGGAGAAGTACCGCCACTCGCCTGAAGGGCTGACCGTGTCCGGCGCGGAGAAGATCCGCCAGATGATTTCCGCCAGTGTGCGCGCCTACCAGGCCGGCCCGCAGACCCTCGAGGCGCGGCAGCGGATCATCCGCGACTACCTCAACAGCGTGCCGCTTTCTGCCGTGCCGGGGCATGGCGAGGTCCATGGCATGGCGGAAGGGCTGCGGGTCTGGTATGGCGC
Organism: Pseudomonas sp. LARHCG127; assembly: GCF_052871455.1. Lineage (NCBI taxonomy): Bacteria > Pseudomonadati > Pseudomonadota > Gammaproteobacteria > Pseudomonadales > Pseudomonadaceae > Pseudomonas > Pseudomonas sp. LARHCG127. The sequence continues at coordinate 19,954 of NZ_JBIXJT010000007.1, read as the reverse complement.
GGATTTCAAACGGGCCAACGAACGCTTGTTCAGCACCGCCACCGACCCCAAGAGCCTGGCGGAAAAAGGCCTGGCCCTGCGGGAAATGCTGTCGTTGATGATCGCCCAGCGGCGCCCGTCCCATTATCTTTCGAAGGGTCATGATGAACTGGCGCGCCTCACCGACAGCCACATCCGCCTGCTGGCCCAAAACGGCGTGATCGACGCCGCGTTGTCCGAGGCGGCCCTGGCCAGCAAGGTCAGCTACCGCGACTGGGTCCAGGACCCGACCGTCCAGCCCATCGAAACCAACAAGGGCATCAGTGCCGCCCGCAGTCGTATCGCCGCGCTGCTCAACCGCCCGCTGTACGACCTCGATCGCCTCGACCTCTCCGCCACCAGTACCTTGCAAAGCGATTTGCAGGCCCAGGCCACCGAGTACCTCAAGCGTTTGGCCGACCCGGCCTTCGCGACCGAGATCGGCCTGATGGGAGAACGCCTGCTGACCCCCACCAGCACCACGCAGGTGCGCTACAGCTTCACCTTGCTGGAACTGACCCCGGACGGCTCCCGGGTGCGGGTGCAGACCGACAGCACCGACCAACCCTTCGACATCAATGAAGGCAGCAAGCTGGAACTGGGCTCCACCGCCAAGTTGCGAGTGCTGACTACGTACTTGCAGATCATCGCCGAACTCCACGAGCGTTATGCCCAACAGACGCCGGCAGCCTTGAAGAAAACCGAGATCGCCGAGCAGGATCGCCTGTCCCGCTGGGCCGTGGACTACCTGATCGAAAACACCGACCGCAGCCTGCCGAAGATGCTCGAAGCGGCACTGGACCGCACCTATTCAGCCAGCCCCGGCGAGGCGTTTTTTACCGGCGGCGGGCTGCACACTTTTCATAATTTCCGCAAGGAAGACGACGGTCGCATCCCCACGCTGCGCGACTCCCTGCGCGAATCCATCAACCTGCCGTTCATTCGCCTGATGCGCGACCTGGTGCGCTACGCCACCTACGCCGGCCCCAACAACAGTTCCGAACTGCTCAAGGACGACAAGGATCCGCGCCGCCAGGAATACCTGGCCCAATTCGCCGATCGCGAAGGCACTTCGTTCCTGCTCAGGTTCTGGAAGAAATACCAGAAAAAGGACACCGGCCAGCGCCTCGAAACCTTCCTCGACGGCATGCGCCCTACCGCCATCCGCCTGGCCGCCGTGCACCGTTATTTCTTTCCCAACGACAGCCAGGAAAACTTCAATCGCTTCGTGCGTGCGCACTTGAAGTCAGCCAAGAGCGCCGAAAAGCTCACCGATGAGCGTCTCGAACGGCTCTACCAAAGCTATGGTCCCGGCGCCTATGACCTGCCGGATCAAGGCTTCATCGCCAAGGTCCATCCCTTGGATCTGTGGCTGATGGGCTACTTGTTGAACAACCCCGAGGCCAAGTTCAGCCAGATCGTCAAGGCCAGCCAGTTCGAGCGTCAGGAAGTCTACAGCTGGCTGTTCAAGAGCCGGCACAAGAGCGCCCGGGACAGTCGCATCCGTACCATGCTGGAGATCGAAGCCTTCCTGGATATCCACCAGCGCTGGCAGCAAGTCGGTTACCCCTTTGACCACCTCGTGCCTTCGTTGGCCACCGCGATCGGCAGCAGCGGCGACCGCCCCGCCGCACTCGCCGAGCTGGTGGGCACCATTCTCAACGACGGCGTCCGCCAGCCGGCGCTGCGCGTCGACAGCTTGCAGTTCGCCGTCGACACGCCCTATGAAACGCGACTGGTCAACAACCCGGACAGCGGCAAGCGCGTGATGCCGGTCGAGGTTGCGCGGGCGTTACGCGGTGCATTGTCGCAAGTGGTGGATGCCGGCACCGCGAAACGGGTGGCCGGCAGCTTCAAATTGGCCGATGGCACGCCACTGGCCATGGGCGGCAAGACGGGCACCGGCGACAACCGCATCGAAGCCGTGGGTTCCGGTGGCCGGGTGATCAGCTCCAAATCCATCAACCGCACCGCGACGTTCGTGTTCTATATCGGCGACAACCATTTCGGCACGCTCACCGCTTACGTACCCGGCGTGTCGGCGCAGAACTTCAAGTTCACCTCGGCCTTGCCGGTGCAGGTGCTCAAGGGCATGGCGCCGTTTCTCTCGCCCTACCTGCAACCGGGCACGCATACCCAGTGCCAGCCGTTGGTGACGAGCCGTTAGGCCAGGCCTCCGCCATTGAGCCACGGCCTACGGCGCAATAGCATCGAAAACCATGTGCACAGTGCCGTGGTACTGGCCGGACGGATAACCGCCGGCCGGCTTGATGGCGGCGATTTCCAGATCCACGATCTTGCCAATAGTACCCGCGTCGGCGGCTGACACCACTTCCCTGGACTCGAGGTTCAACTCCACATTGTTGAACTTTACCCGTAGGTCGATGCGCTCGCGACCGTCGGACAGGTAGGCCAGCTCCCCAAGGCGGGCGCCAATGGCACCGTTGGCATTCTTTACACGATAAGGAGCCCGCAACGGTCCTAACGCTCCGGTGTTTGAATTGTAGGGTAGCCTCTGTTCCACGAAGGTCAGGCTCGGATCGACCGGCCACACATGGAATCGATCCGACGGGGGGACGAAGGAAACTTCAAAGGTTTCCCGTTCAACCGCGCCCCAAGCCATGAAACTCGAGATCATCAAAAAAATGCAAAGGGTCGGACGTGCCAATGTCTTGGACATAATGATTACCTGTAGCGAACGACGGCGAGCCATTAGCCCTTGAACTCGATTTCTTTCTTTTGCTCACCCTCGACCAAGGTGAAGCGGTATTCACGCCCCGGCTGCTTGTCGATGGAAAAGGTCCGCCCGGCCATGACGTGATGCTTGGTGCTCGGCTCGCAGTCGTTCGCTTTCAGGACCGAACAGTTCTTTAACTCGTCGATCACCACCACACTATTGCCGTTATTACGCAACGAATAGCGACTGTCGGTGCTATCGATGACGGTCTCGAAACGGGTGTCCTTGGGGCGAACGAAAAACACCGTGCCGTAGCCGGCCAAGACCTTGACACCAGCCTCCATGCGTTCTTTCTTGTATGCCTCGCGCTCCTCGGCGCTGACGGCGAACTCGTCCTCGTCCTCGGGCACCACCGGCACGAAGCGCAACCTGAAGTAGCGTTCCTTGCTCCGATCGCCCATGAACAGCAAGCGGGTGCCCTGCACGCCGTTGGCCGGCACGATCAGGCGCGCCGGGCTCGCCATCAGACCATCGCGGGCGATGACACCGGCCTGATTCTCAACGGGCACTTCTTGAAAGCTGCCGTCGTCGTTGTAAATAATCTCCAAGACACTGACCTTGACGAACGCGGTAGAGGTCCCGCCATTGAACACCCGCTTCATGTAGGTGCTCTTGTCACCTTGGAGGTAGTCATACACCACTCCGACACTGATCTGCGGCCCGGCCAGAGCCATGCCGCTAAACATAGACAGCCCGATCCATACCCATAAATGCTTCATCACGTCTTTACCTTATGTATTAAATGCAACTCACGGACACTGCCAGCTGGCGGGCCATTCAAACCTCTGAATTCCAAATCACCGTGACGGTGCCGATATTGGTGCCGTCGTAACGCAAAGATCTATTGGGGGATGCCTCGAAATGTAGGGTTGCGGGTTGGCGATCGATATATTTGAGTGGGCGAAAATCGTTGGTGAAGGCTGTCCCTGGTGCAAGCCAGACGTGATTGGCCGGATACTCAGCTCCATCGTGTACCCACACAGTGCCAGGTAACGTCACATAGAGATCCAACTGAGTCCATGCGTTGTTCACGGTGTTCGATAAACCGCACTCGCCTTGGAGGCCGGTGCATTCAAGGGTTATCGAGAAAGGCGAAGACGTCGAGATATAGAACAGCTGATCCTGGTACAGCTTCGGCGTAGATCCGCCAATCCAGGTTGACCAGCCCCCTCTAGGCGCCAGATCGATCCGGTTTCCTCCCGGCGGCACTTCAATCTTGAGAATATGTTCGACATCCAGCGTGAAATTGAGTGTGAGCACCGGATCATTGGGGATCACAACATCACCGAAATCGAAATCCTGGCCCGGCCCTACGCTAAGCGTCAGCGAACCCTGGTAGCGGCCGCCGGCCATTCCGATGGGTTTGGGCGTGCGCAACTCGTAGGCAAAGCTCATGCCGTCGTAGGACAGACGAGAAATCTGATACTGAGACCGCTTGGTACAGACGCCTTCTGTTGGCGTCCCCCAGAAAAATCCCTGGGGCGACAGGTTGTTATTGCTACCGGTACATGGCGAGGGTGCTTGCCAAAAAGGAGAACCAAAAATCATTGGCCTGGCGGCTGGCTCATCGACGCCGCCACCGACGATTTCGCTCGCACGAGGGGTAAGCCCAATGCTCCCGCCGATCCCGACCACGCGAAACTCAAGCGTCTCGGTACGGCCCGTACCGGTATGGGTGACCTGCACCTTACGCCAACTGGCCGGGGCTTTAAGCATCACACCTTGCCGGACGTCTTCATGATTGGCTTGGACAGGCCCGCCTGCCGCCCCCACGGCCCAACTCAGGCTGGCGATCCCCGCCGACTCGCAGTAGGCGGGAAATTGCGCGCAATACCCGCTGTTTCGCGTGGTATTGACGAATGTGTTCTCGCGGGGTTTCGAGCTATCGGCCTTGAAGCGCGCGGTGATATCCAGCGTGGCGGCATTGACAGCCGGCAAGCCGGCCAACCAGGCCACCGCAGCCGCGCCGCTTGCCAGTCTCCTTAAAAACTTCATCTATACAACCTCATGCATCAAAGCGAATCGTTGCGAGCCATCGCCGGAAAAGCGCAATCCCGGCATTCAAGCGGCTCATGAAGGCCGTTTGGCCGCGCCGGCATCGGTAATCGTGGTATCGGCCAAGGTGTCTGGCGTACAACGCAAGTCACCGATCAACAACACATCCTCCTCGTGGCCGGCGCTGTCCGGATCGAGACGGAACTGGCAGAGCAACTGGTTGCCGTAACGCACTTCCAGCGTTGGCGAGCCGGCATTCATTTCCATGGAGAAGAACCCGTCCACCTCGCTGACCCCGCGACTGGCGTGGTTGATCACGTGATGGCCCTTGAGCGGTTGCCCCTGTTCGTCCAGCAGGCGACCTAGCACGGTCACGGTTTTCATCACGCTGATCCGGCGGTAGTCCACCCCGCCCTTGTTCAGGTGATAACGGGTGCGCGACGGCGCGATGTTCGCCGCCGGTGGATGCACGCCATCGAAGTCGAAGGTGACCATGCTGTTCTGATAGGCGGTGATCGGCACGAAGTTACGGCCCGGATGCAACACGGTGCTGCCACCGGTCAAGTCGTCGGCGCGCAGGACGACATCCTCCAGGTCGGTTTCCACGTCGACGATCATCCCCGCGCCGCGCCCCTGGGGCTCGCCAGTGAACGCGGCCTTGCTGCCGCCGACGGCCACCGTGCTGCTCAGGTTCAAGCCGCCGGCCAGGTTGTCGTTATAGGACGAGCGCTGGACAAAACCGTCGCCATAGAGAGCGTCGGTCTGGAAACTGGCGAGGCCGGACAGGCCCACGCCATAGGTGTCGGCCAGCACCGTGCCGGAGACACTCTGCAAGACGTGGTCCTCCAGGCTGCGCCGATAGGACAGCGAGGCATTGTTGTCCCGCTCGCCATCGCGCGAAGTGCGGGTGCCTACGCTGCCCGACCAATACTCGCCCCGTCCACCCAGCGCAACGCTGACACTCAGGTCCAGACCACGATTACGTTTGTCGCCGGTGCTCGACGTACCGGGGCGGTCGAACACCGACAGGCGCCAGTTGGCGTCGCTGCCGCGCAGCTTGCCGCGCTGGGTCCAGCCCAAGTCCAGGCCCGTGCCCTGGACATTGCCTTCGCTGTAAGCGAGCCGGCCATTGAGGGAGGTCTTGTTGCTCAGGCGATGATTAACCGACAGCGACGAATTGCTGGTCTGGCCGATGAACACATTGCGCTGGCGGATGCGGGTGCCGTCGGGCAAGGTCTCGTAGGTGTTGCGGGTGTCCAGCCAACTGCGGTTGTGGCTGGCGACCACGCTGCCATTGCCGTAACTGTACAAACCCTGCACATCCATCCCGGTGCCGTACTGCTGGGTCTGATAGACATTGGCGTACAGGCTGGTACTGCTGCCCAGCGTCCAATCCACCGAAGTGCCGACTTGCAATTTGTCCTGCACCTGGCGCGTAGAGGCGCCCAGGATCACCCGGGGATGGAGCAGGTAATTGACCCCGAGTCCCGCGGTATTGAAACCCGAGGGCTGGTCTTCCCAGTTGCTCCACAACCGGGTTTCGCGTCCGGCGAACAGGTTGTAGCGCCAGCGATCCTCGACGTTGGTCCAGTTGTTGGGCTTGTAGACCAGCTCCTGGCTGGTGGCGGTGGTTTGCCCGTCCTCGACCAGCCGGACTTCCACTTCATAGATGCCGCCGGGCAACGACCGGGTGTCGAGGCTCTGCAAACCGGCGCTGACCGCTTGGGTGTTGATCAACAGGCCGTTGCGATAAATCTCCACCGCCGCCTGACGACTGGCGGTGACATAAATGGGGTAGACACTGGGCTTGGGATTGTCGATGGCCAGGCTGTCGGAGCTGCCATACATCACGCCCAGCGCGGTGTCGGGGTTGGCGCCGAACGCGCGAATCTGGCGATTCAAGCCATCGGAGCCGGGGGTGAAATACCCCAGGCGAAAAAAACTGCCTTCCAGCTCGCGCTGGGTGTAAAGCTCGTGGACGGCGTGGTACAGCTTGTCGTCCGGGCCGCCAAGGCGAGACAGCTGGAGGTCGAGCGATTGGCTCCAGTTTCCGAGGCTGGAACTGGCGTTGAGACCATAACGCCCGCCGGTGTCCTGTTCCTGGCCGCCATTGATATTGAGTTGGTTATTGAAGATCAGGCCGAAGCTACCGTCTTGCGGTTGATCATGATAACGCTTGGTTTCGCTGGTTCGCTCCACGTCCCGGGTGAGGATCGAGACCAAGGAGTTTTCAAGGCTGTAATGCACGGCGAGCAACCCTGACGCGCAGTTGGCTTCGCATGCGCCCAGCGGCTGCCCTCGCTTGAGCAATTGCTCCCATTGATCACGCTCGACGGGTTTTATCAGGCTGTCCTGGGTGTCGGTGAATTCGAGCAGGGTGACCCGATCATCCCGGGTCAAGACCACCATGGCTTCACCGAGATAGTGTTGATTGAGTTCAACACGAACCGCCAAGGGCACGTCAAAGAAGTGCGATTCGAACTCCGCCGGCAGTCCCTTGGCCTGGGATAACAGACTTGTCGGCGTCGTACCGGGGGCAGTCGGCGCGGCCAATGCGTTCGCGCACAACAATAGCGCGAGCGCACCCGCGATGGGTGTCATCGAAAACATCAACGGACTCTCATAATCAGCGAGTGATCAGGGCGTTTCAGGTACAGGCCGGTCGGTTGGGGAGGACCGGCCGGCCTGCGGTCATGCCATGGAATGGATGAGTTCCATCAGGCAATCGATGGCATCACGGGCGAGGTACCGCGTCGAAGATGACCGTCATGTCAGCGACATACCGGCCAGTCTGGTTGGCCAAGGGCTTGGCCGCGGTGATCACCATGTCAGCGGTGGTACCCGGGGTCGACGATGCGTCGTCCACCACTTCTTGAGACGTGGCGGTCAACGTGACGCCGTTGAAGGTGGTGGTCAGGCCAATGCTGTCGCTGCCATTGGAGAGCGACTTCGGACCGCCGTCGATGTAGGCATTGACCGAACCGTCGGTGTTCTTCACGTCGAAAACCTGTCGCAACGGAGTCAAGGTGCTGCTAGTCGGGTTGTAGCCCATGTATTCGTCCCTACCGAAGTCCGGGTTGCGCGGCAGGACGCGGAACGAATCGGTCGGGATGTCCGCAGTGATATGGATGGACGAGCGTGCATCATCAGCAGCGAATGCCCACGACGAACTCAGCGCGGCGGCGGTCAGGGAGGCAGCGGTTACGAATTGCTTAAGCATGTTGTTAACACCTGTTCTTAGCGTAAATAGAAGGTTGGGCTTGCAGACCAAGAGCAACTTGGCCCGCCTCTCCAACGCCGAGCATGATCGGCTTTCTTCCGCTAAAAAAAAGCAGGCAACTTCCTATAGCCTTGTAGTAACTCCAGCATACGCAAGAGCGAAAAATACGCCGTTATTTATAAAACTTAAGTTCCGCTGTCAGAAACTGCCCACATTTTAAGTTTTCACCATTTTCATCATTGGAAATCCATGCCGCCGCCCCGCAAACATTGAGCTTTGATGTAAGGTCCGCTCCCGCCGCCCAACTAACCTCCGACGAAAACAAGATATATCTCAGCTCGCAAAAACCTCAAGCAAAAAGATATATCTTTTATTGGAGATATATCTGGGTGCTTTTTCTATATGCAGAACGGAGACAGCATATGAACGTCCTTTATTCCCAACCCGACTCTTGCTCCAAACGTGAACACGACGGTTTCGAACGACGCCCTACTGGTTCGCGAGGCAGCAAGGCCCCCCGGGTGTTCGCCCCTGGCGATTTAAAAGTATTATTGCTCGCGCTGATTGCCGAACAGCCCTGCCATGGCTATGACCTGATCCGCCGGATCGAGAACCTGTTCGATGGCGCCTACAGCCCCAGCCCGGGCGTGATCTACCCGACCCTGACGTTTCTGGAAATGAACGCCTTGGTCAGCTGCAGCGTCGAAAATGGAAAAAAAAGCTACAGCGTGACCGATGCCGGACGTCTATCACTGAAGAACCAGGCCGAAGCGCTGGATGAAGTGCACTCGCGCATCGAAATCAGCAAGCGCACATTGCGCGGCCATGACCGCCCCCCGGAAATCCATGAAGCGGTGTATAACCTGCGGCATGCATTGCAAATGCACCATGGCCGTTGGAGCCCTGACGAAATCCTGCGGGTGCGCGACCTGCTCAACGACACCGCCAAAGCCATTGTCGACGGCCCTGGCCGTCCAACCGTTTCGGAGTAGAAGCATGACTGGAGTCGATCCAAACACCATCCACCGCGTCAACCACGAGATCAAACGTCGCCGCCTGCAAGTGCTGCGGGTGGTCGACCTGACACCGCGTATGCGCCGCATCACCGTCGGCGGTCCGGAACTGGCCGGGTTCGCCAGCCTGGGCACGGACGACCATGTGAAACTGCTGTTCCCGCAGAACGCCGAGGAACAGGCCGCCCTGGATAATTTCAACCCCAGCGCGGGCAAGGCCCAAGGCCCGATGCCCGAGATGCGCGACTACACGCCGCGCCGCTATGACCTGGACACCTTGGAGCTGGACATCGACTTCGTGCTCCACGGCGACGGCCCTGCTTCGACTTGGGCCGCCCAGGCCACGCCCGGTCAATACCTCAACATTGCCGGGCCACGGGGATCGATGATCGTGCCGGACATTTTCGACAGCTACCTGCTGGTCGGCGACGAAACCGCCCTGCCGGCCATCGCCCGCCGCCTCGAAGGGCTGGCGCCCAACCGGCGTGCGCTGGTGGTGGTGGAGGTGGAAAACGGCGCCGAGCAGCAAATCCTCCAGAGCCCGGCGCAGGTGCACGTGATCTGGGTACTGCGCGAGGGCCGCCAGGACAACCTGCTGCGCACCGTGCAACAGTTGGACATGCCTGGCGGCAAGCTGTACGCCTGGGTCGCGACCGAGAGCAAGGTGTCGCGGCAGATTCGCAAGGTGTTGCTGGAAGAGAAAGGGTTGGATCAGGATTTTGTGAAGGCGGTGGGGTATTGGAAGCTGGATGACAGTGAGGAAGATTGAGGGACTGGCGGTACCTGAAGTACCCTCCCTACACTGACGCCGCCAACACCTGTGGCGAGGGAGCTTGCTCCCGCTGGGCTGCGCAGCAGCCCCCAAAGCAGTCATCTCGACTATCTGATCCACCGAGTTGTCAGGTTTTGGGGCTGCTTCGCAGCCCAGCGGGAGCAAGCTCCCTCGCCACAGGGGGCTTCGTTGCCCTTGAGGGTTTCACCGACATTCCATCCCCACCAGGTACCCCGCCCCATGCTTTTCCTGCTCGCCTACATCAGCAGCGTCGTGCTGATCAACTTCGCGTTTTCCGCCGCGCCGCACCTGGACATCATCTGGTCGGCCTGGGGCGGACTGGTGTTTATCCTGCGGGACATGGTGCAGACCCGTTTCGGCCATGGCGCCATCGTGGCGATGCTGGCGGCGCTGGTGTTGTCCTATGTGACATCGGACCCGACCATCGCCCTGGCCAGCGCCACGGCGTTCGCGGTGTCCGAGTGCATCGACTGGCTGGTGTTCACGATCACCAAGCGCCCGCTCCATGACCGGTTGTGGATCAGTTCAGCCCTGAGCATTCCCCTGGATACATTCATTTTCTTCGGCCTGATCGATGCCCTGACGCCCGCCGTGGTGATCACCGCCCTGCTCTCGAAATTCGCCGGGGTCACCGCCGTCTGGCTGATCATGGCCTGGCGTCTGCGCAAACAGGCCGTCGCCGGCTGACGCGGTTCATGTAAAATGCCGCGCTTTCTCCCCATGGGAAGCTCGCCCGGCGCGTGCCCCCGATGATCCGCTCCTGTTTGAGGACCTTCAGATGACCCGTATCGGAACCCCATTGTCGCCCACCGCGACCCGCGTTTTGTTGTGTGGCAGCGGTGAGCTGGGTAAGGAAGTGGTGATCGAACTGCAGCGCCTGGGCGTCGAAGTGATTGCCGTGGATCGCTACGCCAACGCGCCGGCCATGCAAGTGGCCCACCGCAGCCATGTGATCAACATGCTCGACGGCGCGGCCCTGCGTGCGGTCATCGAAGCCGAGAAGCCGCATTTCATCGTGCCGGAAATCGAAGCCATCGCCACCGCCACCCTGGTGGAGCTGGAAGCGGAAGGTTTCACGGTGATTCCTACGGCTCGCGCCGCGCAACTGACCATGAACCGCGAGGGCATCCGTCGCCTGGCCGCCGAAGAGCTGGGCCTGCCCACCTCGCCGTATTTTTTCGCCGACACCGTGGAGGACTACCGCAAGGCCGTCGAGACCCTGGGTTTCCCGTGTGTGGTCAAGCCGGTGATGAGTTCCTCGGGCAAGGGCCAGAGCCTGCTGCGCAGCACTGATGACGTGCAGAAAGCCTGGGACTATGCCCAGGAAGGCGGCCGTGCCGGCAAGGGCCGGGTGATCATCGAAGGTTTTATTGACTTCGACTACGAAATCACCTTGCTCACCGTGCGTCACGTCGGCGGTACCACGTTCTGTGCACCGGTCGGCCACCGTCAGGAAAAAGGCGACTATCAGGAATCCTGGCAGCCCCAGGCCATGAGCCCGGTGGCCCTGGCCGAATCCGAGCGCGTCGCCAAGGCGGTGACCGAAGCCCTGGGTGGTCGCGGCCTGTTTGGCGTCGAGCTGTTCATCAAGGGTGACCAGGTGTGGTTCAGCGAAGTCTCGCCACGCCCGCACGACACCGGCCTGGTGACGCTGATTTCCCAAGACCTGTCGCAGTTCGCCTTGCATGCCCGCGCCATTCTCGGTTTGCCGATTCCGCTGATCCGCCAGTTCGGCCCGTCGGCGTCGTCGGTGATCCTGGTGGAAGGTCAATCGACCCAGACCGCCTTCGCCAACCTGGGCGTGGCCCTGAGCGAACCGGACACCGCCCTGCGCTTGTTCGGCAAGCCGGAAGTCAACGGCCAGCGCCGCCTGGGCGTGGCCCTGGCCCGCGATGAATCCATCGAAGCCGCCCGCGCCAAGGCGACCCGGGCTTCCCAGGCCGTGAAAATCGAACTGTAAAGCCCAGGGCTGAGTTCAAGTCCTAGGCTGAGCACGATCCCCTGTGGCGAGGGAGCTTGCTCCCGCTGGATGCGTCAGCATCCCCTGCGGTGGGATGGCTGGCAAAGCAGGGGGCCGCTTCGCAGCCCAGCGGGAGCAAGCTCCCTCGCCACAAAAGCTCAGAAGCTCAGAAGCTCGGAGGCCTGGGTTCACAGAGACTCCGCGCTGCTAAAAAAAGGCGACACCCGCAAGGGTGTCGCCTTTTTCATGAGCGCTGCTTGGGCTTAATCCGGCAGCTTGTAGGCAATCACATGATCACCCTGCTTGGTGCCCAGGGAACCGTGGCCGCCGGCAACGACCAGCACGTATTGCTTGCCGTCCTTGCCGGTGTAGGTCATCGGCGTGGTCTGGGCGCCAGCGGGCAGGCGGCCTTCCCACAACTGCTTGCCGTTTTTCACGTCGTAGGCACGCAGGTACTGGTCCAGCGTACCGCTGAGGAACGCCAGGCCGCTGGCGGTGGTGAACGTGCCACCCAGGCTCGGGACGCCCATGCTCAGCGGGATCGGAACCGGCGAGCTGTCGCGCACGGTGCCGTTCTTGTGCTTCCACAGGGTCTTGTTGTTGGTCAGGTCCACGGCCGCGACATAACCCCACGCAGGCGCCTGGCACGGCAGGCCCATGGGCGAGAGCAGCGCTTCGAGGATCACGCCATAGGGCGCGCCCTTGTTCGGCTGCACGCCTTCGGTTTCGCTCTTGCGACCCGGGCCACCGGCCACTTCGGCCGCCGGCACCAGTTTCGACTTGAACGCCATGTAGCTCGGGTTGACGAAAGCGATCTGGCGCACCGGGTCGACCGAAATGCCGCCCCAGTCGAACACGCCGAAGTTACCCGGATAGACGATCGAGCCTTGCAGCGACGGCGGCGTGAACATGCCGTCGTAACGCAAGGACTTGAAGTCGATCCGGCACAGCATCTGGTCGAACGGGGTCACGCCCCACATGTCGCGTTCCTGAAGGACCGGCGGCACGAAGTTCAGGTCGGACATCGGCTGGGTCGGCGAGGTGAAGTCGCCTTCCACCGCGCCTTGCGGCACCGGGATCTCCTTGATCGGCACGATCGGCTGGCCGTTGCTGCGGTCCAGCACGTAAATGCTGCCCTGCTTGGTCGACGCCAGGACGGCCGGTTTCACGCCCTCGGCGGTCTTCAGGTCCATCAGGGTCGGTTGACCGCCGACGTCCATGTCCCACAGGTCGTGGTGGGTGAACTGGAAGTACCAGCGCACCTTGCCGGTGGCGATGTCCAGGGCGGTCAGGCCGGCGGCGTATTTCTCCGATTCCGGTGTGCGGAATCCGCCGAACTGGTCGGGGGTCTGGTTGCCCATCGGCAGGTAGAGCATGCCGAGTTTTTCATCGACGCTGAACATGGACCACATATTCGGCGAGTTGCGGGTGTAGGTCTTGCCTTCGGCAATCGGCGTCGTGTCGTCGGGGTTGCCGCTGTCCCAGTTCCACACCAGCTTGCCGGTGTGCACGTCGTAGGCACGGATGACACCGCTTGGTTCGTCGGTGGAAACGTTATCGGTGACGTGACCGCCGATCACCACCAGGTTTTGGGTGACCGCCGGTGGCGACGTGGAGTAGTAACCACCGGCCGTGAAACCGCCGATGTTGGCGGTCAGGTCGACCTGGCCCTTGTCGCCGAAGTCTTCGCACATTTTACCGGTGTCGGCATTGAGGGCGATCAGGCGGGTGTCGGCGGTCGGCAGGAAGATCCGCCGTGGGCACACGGTGCTGGCCGGCGTGGTGCTGGCGGTGCCGGTCGGGCTCTGCTCGGCGGAGGCGTACGCGGCGTCATCGTGGTAGGTCACGCCACGGCAGGTCATGTGGGCCCAACCCTTGAAGTTTTCCGCTTTTTGCGTGGAAAGCTTCGGATCGAAACGCCAGATTTCCTTGCCGGTCTCAGGCTCCAGGGCAATCACCTGGCTGTGAGGCGTGCACACGTAGAGCATGCCGTTGACCTTTAGCGGGGTGTTTTCGGCGGTGGTTTCACCCGGGTCGTTCGGCCCTGGCAGGTCGCCGGTGCGATAGGACCAGGCTTCCTTCAACTTGCCGACGTTCTCAGGGGTGATCTGCGCCAGCGGCGAATAGCGGTCGCCATGGGCACTGCGCCCGTAGGAGTTCCAGTCGCCGTCCGGCATGGCCGGTGCGGTGTTGGCCATGCCCGGCACGCTGTCACGGTCCAGTTGGCCCTTGATCTCCCCCGGGTTGGTGAACTGGCTGGCGAGCGCGGCGATACCGGCGATGACCACGGCGGCACCCAATGCGCGGGTGCCCATGGCCGAGGCATCGGCGGCCAACAGCGGGCGACGGAACCACGGCAGCAACATGACGATGCCCAAGGCAAACAGCATCGCCAGGCGCGGCACCAGTTGCCACCAATCCAGGCCCACTTCCCAGAGTGCCCACACGGTGCTGGCGAACAGCACCAGCGCGTACAGGCCCAGGGCCGCGCGACGGGCCATGATCAGCAACACGCCGGTCAGCGCCAGGCCGATACCAGCCAGCAGGTAATACAGCGAGCCGCCGAGCGTGCTCAGCTTGATTCCTCCGGCCAGCAGGGCCAGGCCCATCAATAGAAGCAGAATGCCGAGCAAGCTCGGTAGCAGACGGCTTCGACTCAAAGCACCCTCAGTGCTCATAGTGTGATTCTCCGTGTCGTTTTGAAGAGTCCCGCGCAAGTAGTCACTTTAGATGACGATCTTGAGGGGCCATGGTTCAGTTGGAAAAAGGCAAATTCGGTTGCCGCGATCCCTGTGGGAGCGAGCTTGCTCGCGATGACGGCGGGTCTGTCGGCTTCAATGTTGAATGTGCAATGGCTATCGCGAGCAAGCTCGCTCCCACAGGAACCCATTGAGACAGCGCTGTCTTTCAGGATCTGAACATTGAGCATTGTTTTGATCTTTCAGCAGGGAATGAGCTGTACCGCAGAGGCTCTGGCACCAGAAGAAGCGTTTCAGCAAGCGGCGCAAGGATAATGTCCAGTTACAAATAGAGAAAGCGCTTTTATTGACATGAATCATTTCGGATTCAGTAACAGTGCGCCTGGCTCGGGAGGTCACGATGAAGGCTATGCTTTCCACCACAAGGGCACCTCGGCTAAGGTGCGCGGCTTTACCCTTTTTCCCGCGAAGGCCCCCGATGACCGAACCCAACAACAACCCGCTGCACGGCGTGACGCTGGAGCAGATCCTCAATGCCCTCGTACAGCATTACGAATGGTCCGGCCTGGCTGAACGCATCGATATCCGCTGCTTCAAGAGCGACCCGAGCATCAAGTCTAGCCTGACCTTCTTGCGCAAGACGCCTTGGGCGCGGGAGAAAGTCGAGCGCCTGTACATCAAGTTGATGCGCACCAAACGGCCGGTCTGAATAGCCGTGGGGCTTGTGAAAGGTCCTCACCTCACCCTGCGACAGCGCTTCGTGTCGGTGGCGGCGCTGCTGGCCTGGGCGGGGTTGAGCATCCAGCTGTATCTGATTCTGCTGGGCCGCTGGGAACTGGGCGCGAGCCTGCTGGGCGGGTTGGTGAGTTTCTTCAGCTTCTTTACAGTGCTGACCAACCTGTTGGTGGCGGTGGTGCTGACCTGGGAGCTGACCCCGCGCCCCTCCCCGGCCCGACGCTGGTTCCTCAGGCCCAGCGTACGCAGCGGCATCGCCGTGAGCATCGCCCTGGTCAGCCTGGCCTACAACCTGTTGCTGCGCCATCTCTGGCAACCCGAAGGCTGGCAATTCGTGGCCGATGAATTACTGCATGACGTGGTGCCGTTGCTGTACATCGCCTATTGGTGGCGGTGCGTGCCCAAAGGCAGCTTGCGCCTGGGCCACATCGGGCTATGGATGATCTACCCCCTGGTCTATTTCGCTTATGTCCTGCTGCGCGGGGATTTGCTGGCGGCCTACCCCTACCCTTTCATCGACGTGGCGAGCCTGGGTTATCCACAGGTGTTCATCAATGCCGGGGGGATATTGGCGGGGTTTGTCGGGATTGCGCTGGGGGTGGTGGGGGTGGATCGGTGGTTAGGCATCAAGGAAAAACCCTCACCCCCTGTGGGAGCGTGCTTGCTCGCGATAGCGGTGGATCAGCTTGAGGCATTGTTGAATGTGCCGCCGCCATCGCGAGCAAGCTCGCTCCCACAGGGGTTTGTGTTCACAAGTGGATATCACCGCCTCGCCGGCAACATCCACACCAACCCACTGGCCTTGGCCCGTTCATGACACAACGCCAAAACCGCGCGCCGCTCCTCGTTGTCCATCCGGCTCCAACGGGTAATCTCGGCCACGGTGCGCTGGCAGCCGGTGCAGATGTCGTCATCGTCCAGCGCGCAGATATTCACGCAGGGCGACGGCACCGGGCGCTCAATGGCGCTCATGGTTCCTGCTCGACCAGGTCGCGGGCGTAGCGCTGGGCGTTGTGCACATAGTGCGCCGCGCTGGCCACGAGCATGTTCTTCTGGGCCTCGGTCAATTCGCGCACCACTTTGCCGGGCGAGCCCATCACCAGCGAGCCGTCGGGAATCTCCTTGTTCTCGCCGATCAGCGCGTTGGCGCCGATGATGCAGTGCTTGCCGATCTTCGCGCCGTTGAGGATCACCGCGTTGATGCCGATAAGGCTGTAGTCGCCTACCGTACAGCCATGGAGCATGGCGTTGTGGCCAATGGTCACGCCGGTGCCGATGGTCAGTGGATAACCCATGTCGGTGTGCATCACCGTGCCGTCCTGCACATTGCTGTCCTTGCCGATCAGGATCAGTTCGTTGTCACCGCGCAGCACGGCGTTGAACCAGACATTGGCGCCCTCTTCGAGGCGGACCTTGCCCACCAGCGTGGCGTTGGGCGCGACCCAGCTCTGTGGATGGGTTTCGACACGGGCATCGCCCAGGCGGTATTTCATGGGAATCCTCGGGGGCATCAGGTATTGATGAAACTCTTTGGCGGGGTATGCAGGTCGATATCGGCGTCGTACAGCAGGTTGACCAACTCGACGATCATGATCGCTGTCAGCCCCCAGATCTTGTAACCCTCGAAACGATAGCTGGGCACGTACCAGCTGCGGCCCTGGTAGTCGATGCGGTGGGTGTGCTCGCGCGGATCCTTGCGGAAAAACTCCAGCGGCACGCTGAACACTGCGGCGATCTCGGCGTCGTTGGCTTGGTATTCGACGTAATCCGGGATCACGCCGACGTAAGGCGTGACCTTGATTCCGTGCAACGAAATCAGTGGACTGAGGGGGCCGATCACCTCCACCAGGCCGGGGGGCAGGCCGATTTCCTCTTCCGCTTCGCGCAGGGCGGTGAAAATCAGGTCGGGGTCTTCCGGGTCTCGACGTCCGCCGGGGAACGCCACTTCGCCGCCGTGGGTCGACAGACCGCTGGCGCGCAGGGTCAGTACCAGCTCCGGCTCATCACTGCGAGTGATCGGCACCAGCACCGCCGCTTCAGGGAAACGCCGATCGGTCTCCAGATCGCGCGGCGTGTGGTTGGTTACTCGATGCAGTAGCTCGTCCAGCATGAGACTTCTCGATTTATTCGCTGCCTAGCATCATGCACCAATCACGCAAGCGGCCCAAGCCCCGGACCGCGTCATGTCGCGAAACGACAACTTGCCGATACCGCCCCGTACACGCCAAGATAGGCGCAGCCTCCAGGAATCCAAGCATGAAATTCTGCAGCCAGTGCGGTAACCCGGTGACCCAGCGCATACCCGAGGGCGACTCGCGACTGCGCTTTGTCTGTGACACTTGCCATACCATCCATTATCAGAACCCCAATATCGTTGCCGGATGTGTACCGACTTGGGGCAGCAAGGTCCTGTTGTGCCGACGCGCCATCGAGCCACGGCGCGGTTATTGGACACTGCCAGCGGGCTTCATGGAGAACGGCGAAACTGTCGAGCAGGCCGCGGTGCGCGAAACCGCCGAGGAAGCCTGCGCCCGGGTGCGTAACCTGAGCATCTATACGCTGATCGACGTCCCGCATATCAGCCAAGTCCATGTATTCTTCCGGGCCGAGCTGGTGGACGAGGATTTCGCCGCCGGGCCCGAAAGCCTGGAAGTGAAGCTGTTCGAAGAGGCCGACATTCCCTGGGACGAGCTGGCTTTCCGCACAGTGGGCCGTACCCTAGAATACTTCTACGCTGATCGGCGAGCCGAAGACTATCCGGTGCGATCCGAGTCGATACCGCCGCTGGCCCAGCCTGCCAATACTTGAAAATCCAATATAGCCGCGACACCTCTAGGGATATCGTTTCAATGCGCTGGTTGCTTGTCCTGTTCTGCTTGTCGTTTACCGCTGTGTCCCAAGCCGCTGCCGTGGGAACCTACAATGGCAAGGTCATCGAGAAAGTGCTGGTGCTAAAGTCCGCCCATCAATTGCAATTGATCAACGACGGCAAGCCCCTCAAGACCTATCGCATCTCCCTGGGCAAGGGCGCCAAGAAAGGCCCCAAGTTGATCGAGGGCGACAAGCGTACCCCCGAGGGTTTCTACTGGATCGACTGGCGCAAGATCAGTGACCGGTTCTATTTGTCGATGCACATCTCCTACCCCAACATCAGCGACGCCGCCCGCGCCCGTCGCGAGGGCGTTGAACCGGGCGGCATGATCATGATTCATGGCACCCCGGATTCGGAAGAGAACCCCGAGCAGTTGTTCCACACCCTGGACTGGACCGACGGCTGCATCGCCATGCGCAATGTGGACATGCGTGAGGTGTGGAACCTGGTGCCGGATGGGACGATGATCGAGATTCGCCCGTAGCCCCCACTTTCTTTTGGTGAGAAGCTTCTGTGGATAGGGCGTTTCTGTGGCGAGGGAGCTTGCTCCCGCTGGGTTGCGAAGCAACCCCAAAGCAGTCAACTCGATCTGCCTGACACACCGCGCTGTCAGGTTTCAGGGCCGCTTCGCAGCCCAGCGGGAGCAAGCTCCCTCGCCACAGGGTTCGATGTCGATTGGCATATTTGTCAACGACACGAAACCACTGTGGGAGCGAGTCTGCTCCGAGCGGCGATCAGACGATGAGGCCGGCAACTACGGCATCAAGTCCGAAGCTCAACCCGGTCCAAGGCCTTGTTCGCCAGCAACGTCCCCAGTTCGATCATTTGCGCCACCCCCGACGCCACATGCCGCCGTGAACCGTCCAAATCAAACATGAGGTCGCTAAGCACTGCATTGGCCGAGGCCAGGGTTTCGCTGAGGTTGGCTAGCAGGGTTTCGGTGTCAACGCTGTCCGATACGGTGAACAACTGCACCGAGGGTTGGGGTTCTGGTTCGCTGTCGTCGGGTTTGAGGTAATGATCCATCGCGCGGTCGGCGGCTTCTTTCAGCTTGTCGGGAGCGTAGTCGCCGTAGGGGAAGGTGGAGGCGGGTTTTGGCATGTCAGAATTATTTTTCAATTGAAGCTCCTTAAATTAATGGAGCCCAGGACAAAACGTCCGGGCCTGTTGCCCCTTGATTTCTTCGGACGGTCAAACCCGGTCGCTGAATTGGCAGCGACACCCAGAGGCTAGAGCCCTCGCTTCCGAGGGACAACCTTAAAAACATGTCGGAAACTTCGGGGCGTCTGACAGACCGTCCACTTGATCATGGATGTTTCAGACAAAATTCCAGATAGGCTTTTTTGGATTGAATTGGGTACATATCCATTGCTGCGGTAACGGCCACTTAGGGTTCCGCCCTGACGGCGGGTCACTTTTGAGAAGCGCAAAAGTAACCAAAACGCTCCTGCCCCACCACTTGGCACCTCGCCTAGGCTCGGTGTGCCCTCACTCCGGCATTGCTCCGTGGGCCGCCGCGAAGGGCCATCCATGGCCCAGCGCGGCTAACCCGGCATCCATGCCGGGTTGCCCACTGCGCAATACCTGCGTTCGGCCAGCGTGGTTAACGGGGCGTCCGAGATCAACGTCCTCCCGAGGCGGCCTGATAGCCGACCTGGCTCTGGGTGGGACCGCGTTTATCCTGTGGGAGCCGGCGAGCTTGCTCGCGATGACGGTAGCCAATCCAAATCTGTGTGACTGAAGTACCGCTATCGCGAGCAAGCTCGCTCCCACACTGGATCGTCAGCAGACACAAAATTCATGTGCACCCAGTCCCCCCTGTGGGAGCGAGCCTGCTCGCGATGAGGCCGGCACATCCAACATCTTCATTGACAGAGCCACCGCTATCGCGAGCAGGCTCGCTCCCACAGTG